>JAAYRI010000015.1 GCA_012518875.1 Peptococcaceae bacterium | reverse complement strand
TGAAAAGCCTGTCCGAAATAATTGCTAAAGAGAGGCCTGACGCGCTGCTACCGAATTTAGGCGGCCAGTCAGGTCTTAATTTGAGTGCGGAGCTGCATAAGGCAGGTATTCTTGACAAATATGGTGTCGAGGTTATTGGCGTGCAGGTTGATTCCATTGAACGGGGAGAGGACCGGATCATTTTTAAAGAGACCATGCATCGGCTGGGTATTGAAATGCCCCAGAGCAAGCCAGCCTACAGTGTGGAGGAGGCTGCTGCTATTGCTCTGGAGCTGGGCTATCCGGTGGTAGTTCGCCCCGCCTACACTATGGGCGGTGCCGGTGGGGGGCTGGTTTATAATGTTGAAGAATTACGAAATGTGGCTGGTCGTGGTATTGCCGCCAGCCTGGTGGGGCAGGTGCTGATTGAGGAATCTGTCCTCGGTTGGGAGGAGCTGGAGCTGGAGGTAGTACGGGATGCCAAAAACCAGATGATTACCGTTTGCTTTATCGAAAATATTGATGCTATGGGGGTGCACACCGGGGATTCCTTTTGCTCCGCTCCCATGTTGACAGTGGAGCCGGAATTGCAGCAGCGGTTGCAAAGGTATGCCTATGATATTGTGGAAGCCATCGATGTTATTGGGGGGACCAACATCCAGTTTGCCCATGATCCCAAAACAGGCCGGGTGGTAATTATTGAAATTAACCCGCGTACCTCCCGTTCCTCAGCTCTGGCATCCAAGGCCACCGGTTTTCCCATTGCTTTAGTTTCGGCTATGCTGGCCGCCGGTTTGACCCTGGATGAGATCCCCTACTGGCGGGAGGGGACCCTAGATAAATATACTCCTGCCGATGATTATGTGGTGATTAAATTTGCCCGCTGGGCTTTTGAGAAATTCCCTGGTTCTTTAGACAAGCTAGGCACCCAGATGCGCGCTGTGGGTGAGGTAATGAGCATTGGTAAAAACTATAAGGAAGCGTTGCAGAAGGCGATTCGCTCCCTGGAGATTAACCGTTATGGTCTCGGGTTTGCCAAGGATTTTAACCTTCGTTCCCGGGATGAGCTGCTGGCCATGCTGGCGGAACCATCCAGTGAACGGCAGTTTATTATGTACGAGGCCCTGCGTAAAGGTGCCGGTGTTGAGCATCTGAGCCGCCTGACCCACATCAAGCCCTGGTTCATTCAACAGATGAAAGAGCTGGTGCTTCTGGAAGAAGAAATCATCAGGTATAAGAACAAGCATCTGCCGGATAAATTGCTGCTTCAGGCCAAGCAGGATGGCTTTGCCGACCGCTATTTGGCCCAGTTGTTAAACCAGCCGGAAACAGAAATACGCCGGCAGCGGGCAGCTATCGGGGTGGTTGAGGGATGGCAGGCTGTACCGGTAAGTGGTGTGGAAAATGCCGCCTACTACTTTTCCACCTATAATGGTCCGGACCAGATTGTGCCCGGAGATAAACAAAAGGTAATGATCCTGGGCGGGGGGCCAAATCGCATCGGCCAGGGTATTGAGTTTGATTATTGTTGTGTGCATACAGCCTTTGCCCTGCGGGACATGGGCTATGAGACCATTATGGTTAACTGCAACCCGGAAACTGTTTCTACTGATTATGACACATCCGATCGGCTCTATTTTGAACCTCTAACAGTGGAGGACGTGCTCAGCATTTATGAAAAGGAAAAACCATTGGGAATAATCGTTCAGTTTGGTGGGCAAACCCCCTTGAACATTGCCGCCGAGCTGGAGGAGGCCGGTGTGCGTATTCTTGGTACTTCGCCGGAAACAATTGACCTGGCTGAGGACCGGGATCGTTTCCGCCAGATCATGGATCAGCTTGATATCCCCATGCCGGAATCCGGTATGGCGGTGAATATCGAGGAGGCTCTGGCTATTGCCGGCCGCATTGGCTATCCCTTAATGGTTCGCCCTTC
>JAAYRI010000127.1 GCA_012518875.1 Peptococcaceae bacterium | reverse complement strand
TTTAGAGTGAAATTGACATTCAAAATACCCAATGATATCATTTTAGCAGTTAATTTTAATATGAAAAGTATGTACCTTCTTGTAACATAGTATCCAAAAGGATACTAAGAAAGGAATCAGTAATATGCAACCTGGTGCTCATTTAGGCAAATATAACTGCCCTGTCGAATCCACACTTAGCCTGATCGGGGGGAAATATAAATCATTAATACTGTGGCATTTGGTTGATCAGACCCTCCGTTTTAGTGAACTGCACAGAATAATACCCCAGGCCACACCCAAAATGCTTACACAACAACTAAGGGAATTGGAAAGAGACGGCCTGCTGATTCGCAAGGTTTATCCTGTGGTTCCACCCAAGGTGGAATACTCCTTGTCCAGCCTCGGTGAAAGCATAAGACCTATTTTGGAAGCAATGTATGACTGGGGAACGGATTATTTAAAAGAAAAGGGCCTGGCGGTAAACTGTTCTATGAAGAGATATCCGGAGGACAAGATATCAGAGAAACTATAAATTCGTGCCACAGGTACTGTGCATTGGAAGGACAACCCCTGACACGATCTGAGGATGTGATAATGTGAATAATGTTTGGTTGAAACTTGCGGTGGTTTGTGAAAATACAGTAGGGATTACAGGTGGAATAATAGGTGAATGGGGTCTGTCCATATATCTTGAAGTAAGTGGAATGAAAATTCTTTTTGACACCGGGGAAAGCGGCGTCCTGCTAAACAATGCCGGTATAATGGGGATTGACTTACAATCCGTAGATGCCCTGGTCCTCAGCCATGGACATTATGATCATACCGGTGGGATGAAATCCTTCTTGCGCTACCGGGGAAAACTACCTGTTTACGCCCACCCAAAACTGTTTGCTCATCACTTTAGTACACCGAAAAAACCACGTTATATAGGGGTCCCGCATAGAAAAGAGCTGCTGGAATGCCTGGGGGCAGAGTTTGTTTATGTAGAGAAACCTTTTGAAATTACCCCCGGTGTTTTCATCAGTGGCAAGGTGCCTAGAAAAAGATTTTTTGAAAATGATCGGGAAACCTTGTTCTGCTTGGAAAACGGCAAAATAATTATGCCCGATCCCTTTCATGACGACATGAGCCTGTACCTTGTCACCCCTGAAGGATTATTTATTATTCTGGGTTGTGCCCACGCCGGGCTAATAAATATCGTCGAACATGCAAGGGAGATTACCGGGGAAAAACGGGTTTACGGCATTATCGGCGGCACTCACCTGGGTCCTGCACCTGTGGAACAACAAGAAGCGACAATTAGTTACCTAAAGAAACTTAACCTGCAGTTCCTGGGCACCAACCACTGTACGGGGCAGGCTATGATTGCCCGACTAGCAAACATTTTTGGACAACGTTTTAGATTTTGCCCTGCAGGAAGTGTCTTTACCATCCCGGGAGAATAAGCATTTTTTCTGGTAAGACCACGCCGGGGGCTGTTTTGAATAGCTATCCCTTGACACAAATAATCACAAGTGCTATAATTTCCCTATTATAGCTAATTAAATAACTTCTAGGGGTGCCGCAAGGCTGAGAGAGTATCTGCTCAACCCTTTGAACCTGATGTGGGTAATGCCATCGTAGGGAAGATAATGTAATAGTGCCAACAAAAATCGGCTCAAGAAAAAGCCCACCCTAGGAGGTGGGTTTTTGTGTCTTCGTTTAATACAACGCTATGCTATCCGGCAATCAACCGGTGGACATGATGCACCAAAAATATTTAGGAGGTGATATTTATTGAGAATTATCGTCAACGGCAAGGATGAAATTGTGGAAAAAGGCATGACTATAGCCAAACTAATTGCATTAAAGAAAATCAACCCCAGTTCAGTCATAATTGAGTACAACCAGACCCTGGCCAAAAGAAAAACATGGGACAATATTATATTGAAGGAAAATGACAGCCTTGAAATTTTGCGATTCGTAGGAGGAGGTTGAACCAGATGGGAGACGTTCTGAATATTGGCGGTCGGGAGTTAACCAGTCGGCTGTTCCTGGGTACAGGCAAATTTTCATCAAATCGGTTGATCCCCGATGTGGTAGAAGCATCGGGCACCCAGGTTGTGACAGTGGCTTTGCGCCGGGTAGATATAGATTTTGAAGAAGAGAATATTGCCAGTTATGTGCCCAAAAACAGCGTTCTCATGCCCAATACCTCCGGGGCCAGGAATGCGGGGGAGGCTGTTCGGATCGCCAGACTGGCCAGGGCTGCCGGTTGTGGTAACTGGATCAAAATCGAGGTAATAACAGATAACAGGTACCTGCTCCCGGATAATTATGAGACTATCGAGGCCACCCGGATTCTTGCTGCAGAGGGTTTTGTAGTTCTGCCCTACATGAGTCCAGACCTAACAGCAGCTAAAAAACTGACGGAGGCGGGGGCAGCGGCCGTAATGCCCCTTGGCTCCCCTATTGGCAGCAACAGGGGGCTGAAAACGAAAGAATTAATTAGGATTTTGATAGAAGAAATATCACTGCCAATTATTGTGGATGCCGGAATCGGGCGTCCTTCGGAAGCAGCGGAAGCTATGGAAATGGGGGCAGCGGCGGTACTGGTAAATACAGCCATCGCTACAGCTGATGATCCGGTTTCCATGGCCAGGGCATTTGGACTAGCTGTTGAAGCAGGGCGCACGGCCTTTTTAGCCGGGTTAGGTGAAACCCATAACAAGGCCCGTGCTTCCTCACCACTAACAGGGTTTCTAAGAGAATAAAAAAGGGATGACCATAATGAGCTTTTTTGATCTGCTTTGTAAATTTAAGAACCTTGACTATGATGAGTTTTTTGCTCAAGTTACTAGCGAAACCATCCAAAGGGTTATCACCAAAAACCGCCTTAATGAAATGGATTATTTAACCCTGCTTTCCCCCGCTGCGGAAAAACACCTGGAGGAATTAGCACAAAGAGCACATAGACTCACTATCCAACACTTCGGTAGGGTAATCTTTCTTTACACACCGATGTATCTAGCCAACTACTGTATCAATCAGTGTGTTTACTGTGGATTTCAGGCGCACAACAAATTGGAAAGAAAGAAACTAACACCAACAGAGGTTGAACAAGAAGCAAAAATAATATCCTCTACCGGCCTTAAACACATTTTGATCCTTACTGGGGAATCCAGGTATCATTCCCCCGTTTCATATATCTGTGAATGTGTCGAAGCCCTAAAAAAATATTTCACCTCTATCAGTATAGAAATATACCCTTTGGAAGAAGAAGAATATACCAGACTTGTTGCTGCCGGGGTTGACGGCTTCACCATGTATCAGGAAGTCTATGATGAGAAAATCTACGCCGAGCTGCACCCCGCGGGGCCCAAAAGGAACTATCACTACCGGCTGAATGCCCCCGAGCGGGCCTGCCGGGCGGGAATTAGGACCGCCAACGTGGGAGCCCTTCTAGGGCTGAATCAGTGGCGGATTGAGGCCTTTTGTACTGGGTTACATGCTGAATACCTCCAACGAACCTTCCCAGACGTAGAAATTAGCATTTCCCCGCCGCGCATGCGCCCACAGCTGGGGGGTTTTATGCCCCCAACAGAAGTAACCGATAAGAATCTGATCCAGTATATGCTGGCATTTAGGCTGTATATGCCCCGCGGAGGTATTACCATTTCTACCAGGGAGAGACCGCAACTGCGGGATCGCCTGATTAGACTGGGCGCAACCAGAATGTCCGCTGGGTCATGCACGGCAGTAGGGGGGCGCTCAGACAGTGAGTCAACCGGCCAGTTCGAAATATCCGACGAACGCAGTGTAATAGAAATGGCTAGAATGCTTTATTCCCAGGGATACCAGCCGGTTTACAAAGACTGGCAAATGGTATAAAGGAGTCAATTAAAAAATGAACAGGTTTGAAATAGCTCTGGCGGATGTAATAGGTGAGGAAAACCTCACCCGGATCCAAGATACAAAGGTATGCATAGCAGGGGCTGGGGGATTGGGCTCAAATTGTGCTCTCCACCTGGTACGTTGTGGTTTTAAAAAGCTCAGGATTATAGATTTTGATTTGGTGGAGTATAGCAACTTGAATCGCCAGTTTTATTTTGTTGCTCAGGTGGGGCGTGAGAAAGTAAAGGCATTAAAAGAAAACCTATTGCTGATAAACACGGATTTGGCCATAGAAGCGCTATCTGAAAAAATTAATCAGGATAATGTAATAGATTATATAACTGGTTGTGATGTAGTGGTTGAGGCGTTGGATAATGTATATAGCAAAACAATACTAGTTGAAGCCTGCCTTGATTCTAAAAAACGCCTGGTAGCTGCCTCCGGCCTGGCCGGTTGGAGAAATAGTGGTGGAATTAAAATCCACTGCATCAAAAATAACTTCTACATTGTGGGTGATTTAGTGTCTGAGGCTGGGCCGGCCTGCCCGCAGTTGGCGCCGGGTGTCAACGTAGCTGCCGCCATGCAGGCAGATGTCGTGCTGGGCTATTTTTTAAAACAACCGCCAGGGCCGAAGAAAACATAATAAAAGAACATTACCTCAGATATTCTAACGCGAATTAAAGGAAGGGGTGACTAATATGCGTCAACAGGTTCTATCCAGGCTAAGAGAAACGGGCATTTATGGCATAACCGCAGAAGAATATTCTCTGGGCAGAAGCAATATCGATGTGGTAAAACAAATGGTTCAGGCTGGAATAAAAATTATCCAGTACCGAGAAAAAGAGAAAAAAGCACGCCTTAGATATGAGGAATGTCTACGAATCAGGGAAATAACCAGGGAAGCCGGGGCAGCTTTAATTGTTAATGACTATGTTGACATGGCCCTCTTGATAGGCGCAGATGGGGTACACATCGGCCAGGACGATCTGCCACCAAGCGGGGTAAGGGAATTGGTGGGAAATGAAATGATTATTGGCCTGTCCACCCATTCCCCGGACCAAGCACAAACTGCAGTTAGGGCGGGTGTTGACTACATTGGTGTAGGACCGATTTTTGCTACGAAGACCAAGAAGGATGTGTGTAACCCGGTGGGGCTGGAATACCTGGAATATGTGGTGCGGAATATTGACCTGCCCTTTGTAGCTATCGGCGGAATCAAGGAGGGTAACATCGCTACTGTGCATAGCAAGGGAGCAGCCTGCATCGCCCTGGTAACGGAAATTGTAGGAGCTAAAGATATATTTGCCAAGGTGCAAAGTTTAAAGGCAGCCCTAATATAGGTAAAAATGTTGTTTGCACACCTTAGATTAGGGCTCATAACCACATGCACCGGTCCCTGGCTGCGCTTTTATAAAATCCACATTAGACTACACTTGTCCAACCCGGCCAACTATTGTAAACTGGGTAGTTGAAGGGGGGGGAAGGCCCTGATCCTACTGCAGGCAACACAAATCGCAAAATCTTTCGGTGCTCAACAGATTTTCACCGCACTCAGTCTCATCATTCAAGAAAGAGAAAAAATAGGTATTGTCGGTGCCAATGGAGTGGGCAAATCAACCCTTTTAAAAATTCTCGCCGGTGCTTTGGCTCCTGATAACGGGGATATAACCAGAGGTAGGAATCTCTCTTTATCCTATTTAACCCAGGGTGGCGGATTGGAATCAGGACGCAGCATCTGGGATGAAATGCTTACTGTATACAACCCACTTATTAATATGGAAAAAGAGCTGAGGGCAATGGAACAAAAGATGTCTAAAATGTCTTCAGACGAACAAGCCGGCAGGCAATTGCTGGAGGACTATGACAATTCTTACGCCCTGTTCAAAAGCAGTGGTGGTTTTGAATATGAGACCAACATCCGCATGGTACTCAGTGGTCTAAAATTTACTGAAAATGATCTATACACGCAAATAGACACCTTGAGTGGTGGTCAAAAAACCCGCCTGGCCCTGGCCCGCTGCCTGCTGGGTAAACCCGATCTGTTACTTTTAGATGAACCTACCAATTACCTGGATATGGACAACCTGGACTGGCTTGAGCAATACCTGCAATCATACCATGGGGCAGTACTGGTGGTGTCTCACGACAGGTACTTTCTTGATACCATAGTTAAAACCATCTATGAATTAACCCCTACTGGGCTAACCCGCTACACAGGCAACTACAGCTCCTATATCCAACAAAAGGCTGTCCTGCTTGAAAAACAGCTAAAAGACTACAACAAGCAGCAGGCGGAAATTAACCGCCATGAAGACTTTATTAGAAGAAACATCGCCGCCAAAGATACCACAAAAAGAGCTCAAAGCCGTCTAAAAGCACTGGAAAAAATCGAACGCCTGGGACATCCTGATAGGGAAAAGCGGGTATCCCTCACCTTTGACATTAACCGTCCCAGTGGCATAGAAGCGCTTCATCTTGAGAACCTCTGTATCGGTTACACAGGCCTTCCCCTGGCCAATATCCCGAACCTGCAAATTAGCAGGGGCGAAAGGGTGGCCCTAATTGGCCCCAACGGCATCGGCAAATCCACTCTCCTAAAAACTATTGCCGGCCTAATTCCGCCACTTGCGGGCAGGGTCAAGCCAGGCAGCCATGTCCAGCTGGGCTATTATGACCAGGAGCAACGCAACCTCAATGAGAGCAAGCAGGTCCTGCATGAGCTTTGGGATCAGTTCCCTCATCTTGACGAAGTAGACATACGGACAGTATTGGGTAGGTTTCTGTTTTCAGGAGAGGAGGTAAAAAAGATAGTTGCCGACTTGAGTGGCGGTGAAAAATCTCGGCTGGTGCTGGCCGAATTAATGCTGAGGAAAGCTAACCTGTTAATCCTTGATGAACCCACCAACCACCTGGATCTACCCAGCAAGGAGGCATTAGAAGAAGCCCTGGGCAACTATCCCGGCACGATCCTCTTTGTATCACACGACCGTTATTTTATTAATAAGGTAGCAACACGGGTAGTCGAACTTACAGCTAACGGGATTACCAGCTACCTGGGTAACTATGATTATTATTTTTCAAAGAAGGCTAACCGAGAGCAGCCAAACAAACCTACCATTGCTGGGTCCAAGACGGGAAGTATAGAAAAGAAAAACTACCTGAAGATGAAAGAAGAAGAACGGCGCAAACGTATGCGCAGTCGCCGGGTAGAGGAACTGGAGCAGACCATAGCCAAACTAGAGGCTGAGGTTTCTCGCCTGGAAAAGGAACTTTTCCTGCCTGAGGTTTATCAGGATTACCTGGTCTGCCGAAACCGGCAAAGTGAACTGGAAAAAACCCATAGTAAACTAAATGAGTACATGGAAAAATGGCTTGCATTGGTAGAAGATTGATAACATACAAACCCTTCCCGCCGGGGTCTTGCAGCACTGCCTTATGCGCCTATGGCCAATACCTGGGCTACCTATGTTCATTATTTTTAACAAACATCCTTACAAACAAGCTGTAAACCAAATGTGCAACTGCAGCCCCGGCCAACCCTATAAAGGCAAAAATTACCGTATAGAACAAAATACCCTGCAAACCCCCTCGTGCCCCGCTCCAGACCAACCATAGCATCAGGAAAGTATACAGAAAAGATATTGCAGGTGCCGCTAAAAATGCCAGGCTGTCCCGATAAAACCCATAGACAAGCATTCCCAAAAACAAAATCAGAGGG
>JAAYRI010000126.1 GCA_012518875.1 Peptococcaceae bacterium | reverse complement strand
TCCACCTTCCGCTTTCCACTTTCCACTTTCCACTGACCCCAAAGAAATACCCCAAAGAAAAGACCGTATCCCATACCCCTGCTCTGGTTTCTCAGAGCCGATCTCCCTGGTTTACAACGAGGCTCCGTGCACCCCTTATTATTGTCCGAGCTCATTCTCCCTCTGGCTCGGGGCAACTCGCCGCTAACGCGGCTCAAACAGCGCCCTCGCTTTTCCCCGGGTTCATTCGCTCTTTGAATGAGGGCATGATGTCGCCTGCTTTTGTAAGCCAGGCAGATTTTCTATAGGGGGCTAATCAGGGACATTCCACGGGCCTTTCTGTCTTCAGCTTTCCCGCCTTCCACTTTCCGCTTTCTACCTTCTGCTTTCAGCCTTCAACTTTCTACTTCTACTTCCTACCTTCTACTTTCTACTTTCAACTTTCCACTTTCTACTTTCAACTTTCAGTCTTCCCACTTTCCAACTGCCCCCAAAAAAACACTCCAAAGACGACCTCAATGCAACCTGTCTTTGTAAAGCCTGCCAGCATCACCAGTATTTGGTGGGACGAGGTACCTGTCCCCCTGTCCCACTACCACAAGGTGCCTTGTTTGGCGTTGCTTACACCAGGTTGCTCCAAACCCAGGTGCTTGTAAGCCAGGGGTGTGGCCACACGGCCGCGGGGTGTTCGGGCCAACATGCCCAACTGGAGCAGGTATGGTTCATAAACGTCTTCCAGTGTATCCGTTTCTTCGCTGGTAGCTGCCGCCAGGGTATCCAGCCCCACCGGCCCTCCGGCGAATTTTTGGATAATGGCCAGCAGCAGCCGCCGGTCGGACTGATCCAGACCCAGGGGATCAACCTCTAGAAAGGCCAGGGCTTCGTCAGCCACTTCCCGGGTGATAATGTTGTCCGCGCGCACCTGAGCATAATCCCGCACCCGTTTTAACAAGCGGTTGGCCACCCGAGGAGTGCCCCGGGAACGGCAGGCAATTTCAAGGGCGCCTTCCCTGGTTATTTCTACCTCTAGTATACCCGCAGTCCTGGTCACAATCAGCACCAGCTCTTCCGGCTCATAGTAATCCAACCGGCTAATCACCCCAAAACGATCCCGCAGGGGCGACGTCAGTAACCCGGCGCGGGTAGTGGCCCCCACCAGGGTAAATCGGGGCAGATCCAGCCGCAGGGAGCGGGCACCCGGTCCCTTGCCGATAACAATGTCCAGGGCATAGTCCTCCATAGCCGGGTATAACACCTCTTCCACCGTCCTGCTCAGACGGTGAACTTCATCAATAAACAAAATATCCCCTGGCGTCAGGTTGGTCAATATGGCCGCCAGGTCCCCGGGCCGCTCGATGGCCGGGCCGGATGTGGTCCTGATATTAACACCCATTTCAAAAGCAATGATGTTGGCCAGTGTTGTTTTACCCAGTCCCGGGGGGCCGAACAACAGCACATGATCCAGCACCTCTTTTCTTTCCCGGGCAGCCTGAATAAAGATTGAGATCATTTCCTTGACCTTTACCTGACCGATATACTCATCCAGCCGGCGGGGGCGAAGATTAAAATCAGTGTCCCGATCCTCCTCCCGCACCTGGGCCGATATAAGCCTTTCTTCCACCATCATGCACGTCTCCTATTTAACACTAAAGGCCCTTACCCCGTACCTCGCTATTTCCTTTCCAGCAGGCGTAAGGCACCCTTGATTAGATCCTCTACCGGGGCGTCCGTTAACCCCGCCTGGGCCTCCTTAAGAGCCCGGCTTGCTTCCAAGGGGGAATAACCGAGGGCTTCCAGAGCCTCCAGAGCATCCTTTTCCCGCCCCCCGTCCATTATGTCACCGGAATCAGTTTCATCAAACAGGTCGGACACCTTGTCTTTTAACTCCAGGATGATGCGGGCAGCAGTTTTTTTGCCAATGCCCGGCGCCTGGGTTAGAACAGCAAAGTCTTCATCTGCAATGGCCCGGCCCAGTTCACCTGGTGAATGGGTAGATAAAACAGCCAGGGCCACCTTGGGCCCTACACCGGATACACCCAGTAACCGCAAAAAAAAGTTCAGTTCGTTTTTGCCCCGGAAACCATACAAATATAAACCGTCGTCCCGTACTATCAAATTGGTGTGCAGTGCAATTTCACTGCCTCTAGCCGGCAGCTGGTAGGAGGACGATAGAGGAATATGTACCTTGTAACCAATACCGCCCACATCTATCACCACCGCCCCAGTCTCCACATCTATCAGCTTCCCTCTAATAAAAGCAATCATTGCAATTTCCTCACCCATGAATATAATTGCCCATGACATATTGCCACCGCAAGTGCGTCTGCCACATCATCTGGTGACGGTGCCTGGGTCAGGGATAGAATAGTCTTAACCATATACTGTACCTGCTCTTTTGCTGCCCGGCCATAACCTGTCACAGCTTGCTTCACCTGCAGGGGTGTGTATTCAAAAACAGGCAGTCCCGCACTGGCAGCAGCCAGCATGGCCACCCCCCGGGCATGTCCCACTGCCAACGCTGTACGAGCGTTTTTATTGAAAAACAGCTCTTCCACGGCAAATTGCCCAGGTTGATATTGCTTAATAATACCGGTAAGCTCCCGGTAAATAGTATACAACCGGTCAGATAGGGGTTGCTTTGCACTTGTGCGCACACAGCCACATTCTACCAGAGAATAGCTGTTGCCTCTATATCTTACCAGACCGTAACCGGTAATGGCGGTGCCCGGATCTACCCCCATTATAAACATATGTTCCCTCTCCTTTAGCCAGGGATCAATTTCTACAGCTAGAGGGGGCAATCCTTTATTTTTCTATTTATGCAAAAAATAAAAGACCGCCGGCATGGCTTTGCCGACAGCCCCAACGACCAACTGTGGGTTTTACTCCTCTATTTCAAAATTGGCATAAACATTTTGCACATCATCGTGGTCTTCCAGCATTTCCGTCAGCCGCATCATCTGCTGGGCCTTTTCACCTTCCAGGCTGACTGTTGTCTGGGGTTCCATAGCCAACTCAGCCGATGCTATCTGCACACCTGCCCCTTCCATAGCCTCCCTGATAGTCTGCAGGTCGGCAGGCACACAAACAATTTCGTAGATATCATCCTCAGTATTAAAATCTTCCGCCCCGGCATCTATTGCCGCCAGCATCACTTCATCTTCATCAAGATTGTTATTTTCTTTTTCTACTACTATAATCCCTTTTTCCTCAAACATCCAGGCTACACAACCGGTTTCCCCCAGGCTGCCTCCATTTTTGGAAAAGATATATCTTATCTCCCCCGCGGTACGGTTCCGGTTGTCCGTCATCGCTTCCAACATAACGGCCACCCCACCGGGGCCGTAGCCTTCATATGTTAGCTCCTCGTAATTGGCACCGTCCGTATTACCTGCCCCTTTTTGAATGGCGCGCATAATGTTGTCATTGGGAATGTTGGCTTCCTTTGCCCGCATAATTGCCGCCTTTAGACTGGCATTGCCCTCTGGATCAGCGCCTCCCTGACGTGCCGCGGCAATAATTTCTTTGGCCAGACGGGTAAATATCTTACCCCGCTGGGCATCTACCTTTGCCTTTTTACGCTTGATAGTTGACCACTTTGAATGACCAGCCATTGTAGCCCCCCTTCCGTTTGGTGAATGCAACAAACAAAAAGGCGCCAGGGGCGCCTCGATAAATTACGTGAACGCTCACAATTCCTAACAATATTTTAACATATAGTCACCATTCTAGCAAATTCAAGTGATTTCAAGCCGGGGACGGTTTTTGAACTTGAATTGGGTGTGAAAACCACATTCCTCACGTCTATCTAACTACAAAATACCCCTATCCAGTGCTTAATTCAGGTTCAGGAACCCTTCTGGCTTGACGCAAGCACCCCGAAACAAGTAAATGGCTTTTCCTTGAGGAATGTTGCTATAATAGAATTAACATTCTAGAAGGAATGTCACGTCAGGTGCAAAGGAGAATTTTTGATAAAAATGTCTAACAATGAACTATACAAGGGAAAAGACATCCTGGTAATTGATGCCGGTTCAGGAACCCAGGATATATTAGTCTATCAAGCCGGTCAGAACATAGAAAACTGCCCTAAAATGGTTATGCCCAGCCGCACGCGACTCGTGGCCGCTCAGATTCGCCGGTCCACCCAACAAGGCCACAATGTCTTTCTTTATGGCCATGTCATGGGCGGTGGGGCCTGCTTTTCTGCGGTGAGACAACACCTGAAAGCAGGCTTGAAGGTTTATACCACCAAACAAGCCGCCTATACCTTCAATGACAATCTGGCTAAATTGCGTCAAATGGGTATTGAACTGGCTGAAGATGCTCCCGACAACGCAGATAAAATATGGCTGGGAGATGTGGACTTACCGGCATTTGAAACGGCTCTAGCCGCCTTTGGCCAACCCCTGCCCACCCAGTTGGCAGTAGCAGTACAGGATCACGGTTTTAGTGCTGAAGAAAGCAACCGCCGGCTCAGGTTCCGCCTGTGGGAAGAGTTTATGGCCAAGGGCGGATTGCTGACGGATTTAATTTTCACCGGGGAAATACCGGCGGTTTATACCCGCATGCAGGCAGTACGGGAAATAGCACCTGACGCAATAGTTACTGATACGGGGACGGCAGCCCTGTTGGGTATTACAGCGGATCCGGCCGTGCAGCCCTTCCTGGAAAAAGGGGTGCTGGCGATCAATATCGGCAACTCCCATACCCTGGCCGCTGCCATCCGGGGCCAACGTGTCTACGGGCTATTTGAGCATCACACCAGGCTATTGGACACCTCTTCACTGGCATCTCTGGTCGAAAGGCTGCAAAACAATGAATTAACCAATGAGGAGGTTTTTGCTGCCGGAGGACATGGCGCCACCCTGCACCCGGACATGGGCCGGGGCTGGGACTATATAGCTGTTACCGGACCACGGAGGACCATGGCCAAATCCCTGGGCTGGCATGAAGCCGCCCCCTTTGGGGACATGATGCTGACAGGCTGCTTCGGGCTTTTAATTGGCATGGGCTGCCCTCTGGATTAGGTAAAGGGACAGGGGAAGGGACAGGGGGACAGGTACCTTGTCCCGGTTTCGGCCACTGCCAGCCCTCCAAGTCCTGTTTGACGTCAGAGACACCTCTGGTGTTCCTTTGGGGTCAGTTGGAAAGTGGAAAGTTGAAAGTGGAAAGTGGAAGGCGGGACAGCTGGAAGGGACGGGGGGACAGGTACCTTGTCCCAGTTTCGGCCACTGCCAGCCCTCCAAGTCCTGTTTGACGTCAGAGACACCTCTGGTATTCCTTTGGGGTCAGTTGGAAAGTGGAAAGTGGAAAGTGGAAGGCGTAAGGTTGGGCAGGAAGTGTGCCACTGTTTGAGCTATTGTAAAGTAGGGAATCAGACCCGAGGAACTAGGACAGGGGAACGGGGACACAGCCCTGTTTGGGGCCGGGCTTTGATGCCGGGTTATGTCCCCGAATTTATACAAAAACCCTCGGGCTGTTGTCAACCGAAGGGTTTTTTAAAATATT
>JAAYRI010000125.1 GCA_012518875.1 Peptococcaceae bacterium | reverse complement strand
GCTTTTTGATCCGGCTATTTCATTTATTTTCTTAATATACATGTCGGTTAGCGACTCGGCTATTTCCATTGTGCTTCCTTCACTAAAAACACGACACACCGGTTCGTCGGGATCAGGCAGTACCAATGCCCAACCGTCCGGATGATAAATTTTAATACCATCCAGGGTTTCAAACCGACCGGCCGGGGGGTCCTGAACCAGACACCTGATTACCTTTCCTTTGGTTTCCCATGGTACGGCTACATCCTGGCTATCCATGAAAAACAATGGTATTTCATCCACCAGTTCAGACAATTTTATTTTATGTTCAGCCAAACAATCCAATATATTTACCAGGGCCGACAAGGCATCAAAATGCAGGAAAAATTGCGATATGCCTTCAGGCGCCGCTTCCTGGGTCAACACCTTATCCAAAAAATCCTGGATAGCTGATTTTGTCCGCACTACCTTGCCCCGGTATTGTTCAGCAAGGGATTCAATGACCATTGGTGCTGTCACCGGTACAACCACAGGGCCGACCTGCCCCTTGAGAATAATAAGCGATATCAGAGCAGTAAACAGGTTATCCTGGATCACCCGGCCTTTTTCATCTATCAGAACTATGCGATCTGCATTTGGCTCCAGTATTGCACCCATATCTGCGCCGCTTTCAATTACCGCCTCAGATAGAGCCGGTAGGGCTCCTTGGCAAATATCCCAACTGCAAAACCCCTTAATCTCCGTGGGAGAAAAATCCTCCACAACAAAACCTAATTTATCACGCAGATTGTTAACATACCCGGCTAAATTTGAACAGTCATAACAAAGAAGCAGTTTGAACCCCGCTTGCCGGATAGCATTATTTTCCATACCCATGCAAATAGCTGCTGTGTATTGCTGATAAATATCACTGACAATCTTTGGCGGGTGCAACCTACCGGCTTCAGAGCGGGGAAAATCCTCCCTGGCCAGGGCATTTTCCACCTTGCGCTCGATAGCCCGGGAAATATTGCCGCCTCGGGAGTTCATAAACACCAAGACCAACTTATCCTGTGTGTGTGGCGAAACCTTAACATGTATACCGCCGTCACAGTCAAGGGCACGCACTGCATAGCGGCTTTCTGGGGTAATACTACCGCCCAGGTCCAGCACCTTTGCTCCTACAGACTGGACACCGCTGATCAATGCTTCTTTGATCATAGTTGAGGCCGTGTAGCTATCACTGCTGATACTAATACGTGAAGCGGCGCCATTAACTGAACCAAAGGCTGCACCAAGCCTAACCGCTTTTTCCGGTGTGATTTCCACATTAACTAAACCGGAAATGCCCTCAAAGCCAAATATTTTTTTCGGGGAAGCAGTGCCCCAAATTATGCTCCGATGTACTGTTGTCCCCGGCTCCACCAGTTTGTGCGGCCATAGTTTTACATCCGGTTTCAGCTGACTGCTTTCACGAATAATCGAATCTTCACCGACCACAGCCCCTTCATAAATACCTGCCCTGGCCTGTACCTGGACCCTGCTGCCAACAACTGCACCACGCAAGGCAGCACCTTTTCCTACAAAAACATTGTCCCAAATGACGCTCCTTTTTATGGAAGCCCCCCTCTGTATAAGACAACCACTTCCTAAAAGGGAATAGGGTTCTATTACTGCACCGCCCCCAATCTGGCTGTTAGTGCCAATCACAGCCGGCCCTTTCACTATAGCAGACCCATCGATAGAGGCCCCTTCCTCCAGCCAGACCTGGGGGGCCACCTCTTTCCCAGGCATTTTTATTTTAACCTTATTTGAGAGAATATCTTGATGTGCTTCCAGATATTGTTGCAAGTTGCCGATGTCACACCAGTAGCCCGGCAGGACCAAACCATAAAGCGGTTTTTTCTCCCTGAGCAAAAGGGGGAATAAATCCTTACTAAAATCAAATTTTTGGCCGGGAGCAAAGTAATCGAGGGCTTCCGGCTCCAGAACATAAATCCCGGTGTTTACTGTGTCGCTAAATACTTCCCCCCAACCCGGCTTTTCTAGGAACTGGGTCACCCTGCCATCTTCCGCTGTGATCACCACTCCATATTCCAGTGGACAATCAACCCTGGTAAGAACCAACGTTGCCATGGCACCCTGTTTTTTATGAAACTCCACTGCCCTGGACAATTCTAGATCGGTAAGAGCATCACCGCTAATCACCATAAAGGTTTCGTCCAAAAATGCAGCCGCATTTTTTACACTTCCTGCTGTACCCAGGGGTGAATCCTCAACGAAATAATGCAAATTCACACCGTGTTCGGCCCCATTGCCGAAATGATCCCGAATTGCTTCGGGCATGTACTGTAACGTCACCCCAATATCGCTAAAGTCATGTTCCTGCAGCAAGGCAATAATATGACTCATAATTGGTTTGTTCAAAACAGGCACCATTGGCTTTGGTCTACCACAAGTCAAAGGCCGTAAACGGGATCCCTCGCCGCCAGCCATAATAATAGCCTTCATACCGAAACCTCCATCGTATAATTAATATTAGGAGTACCTGGTCAACATGCGGTTGAAGCGCCCAAAAAAGGATTGCTTCTCCGGCATCTCCCACACGGTTGTTCTATTTGCTTGCAATACTTCCTTATAAACTGCAATCGTCTGACGGGCGATACCTTCCCAGTTAAATTCATCCACAACCCTCTTATAGGCGTTTTCTTTCAATTTTTCCCCCAATTCAGGCTTGTTAAGGAGGGTGAGGATATTACGGGCCAGAGAGTGACTATTGCCGGTGCGCACCTTCAGCCCGTCGACGCCTTGCCTGACAGTTTCGCTAATGCCCCCGCAATCAGAAACAACAACCGGGGTGCCCGCGGCCATAGCCTCCAGAACCACAATACCGAAGGGCTCGTACAGGCTGGGGAATACAGCCACATCAGACCAGCTATATAAACTATTCCGAACATCATCATTGATATAACCGGTAAAATATACCCTGTTAGCTATCCCTAGCAGTTCGGCCTGTTGTTTTAGGGTATCCAGGTAGGGTCCCTTGCCGGCGACAACAAATTTCGTCTGGGGATAATTTGCTAATATTTCCGGCGCCGCATCAAGCAAAACCTGCACGCCCTTTTCTTTAACCAACCTGCCCACATAAAAGATGATTTTTTCGTCAGGGGCAGCGTAAAAATTGCGGCTGGCCTTATCACTCCTGGTTTGGAAATTGGCTACATTAACGCCATTGGGGATTATGGCCACCTTATCCTGGGGCAATTGGAAAACATGCTTGATTTCACCTTCCATATATTGGCTACAGCAAATCACCTTCCAGGCTTCATATGTAAGCCACCATTCAATATCGCTGATATGTCTCTGCACATCATTGTGCAACCCATAGTTGCGACCATATTCTGTGGCATGAATGGTGACAACCAGGGGCAACCGCCCGGCATGTTTAACGGCCCTGGCCGCATAGGCCACCAGCCAGTCATGGGCATGAATAATATCGAAACGGCGCACGTCGCTGAGCAAAGGGATGATCCTTTCCAGCAGAGCAACGTTAAATTGTGCCACCCAGGTGACAAAGTCTGGAGACGAAACCTGATAGGGCTCCACCCTATAAACCTTAACCCCATTTACCTCTTCAAAGGATGGGGCCCCTTTTTCACCTGCCGTGATTAGGTGCACTTCCACCCCCTGAGCTGGGTAGGCGTTTGTCAAATCGTACACATGCTGGGCCAGACCACCAACACTTTTGGGCGGATATTCCCAGGATAACATAAGAACTTTCATTTGACGGCCTCCTATTCATTTATAATCATGCAGTTAACAATAGCAAAAATCCCCACCGGGTAATGGCAGGGATCGTTCATTTTAATATCACTGGCCCCCGTTGTGAATTTCAAAACTCCAGTTGACACCATGATTATTGTCCCACTGCTCGCCGCCGTTCCTAAAACAAAAATTGAACCGACTTTCTATATCAGGCATTTTCAACTCACTGACCCAGCCCCAGCCTGTTTTTTCCATGGGGCTACTGCGAACAGTTCGCCATCTATTATGCGGCCCAAATCCATAATGGAGATAGATCTGATCATTGTCCTTGGCCAGTACCCCATTATAAAAAACAGTGACATCCTCACTGGCGGTTATCGGTGTAGGATCAACCACAACCCCGCCTGGATAGTTAGCCCGATGCATGGCACGCAGCTTTGCTTCTCCTTCGCCGAATCTAGTTGGATTAGCCATCCAGTTTGCCTCCTTAAAATGATGGTATATTTAGGCTTTATTTACACTAGTATGGTTAATCTGTAATCTTTTTATGCAAAAATCCGCAAATCCGCTAAAATAGGTCCGTACTGCCTATATCAGCCTGAAATTTTCAAAACCGGGGTGCGCTCAAATATATTTGCCATGATAAAAAAACAAACGGTGGAAATCTAAGATTTCCACCGTCAGGTAAAACAAACTTCACTTTAATAATATTATCCTGAGTACTGCACCTGCAAACGGGCATTGACTGCCTCTAGAAACTGCCCTGTATTAACTATTCTTTTTTTCCCCCCAGCCAGGGCCGCCAGGTCCTTGGTCATGATCCCTTCTTCAATGGTGTCTACAGCCGCCTGTTCCAGGGCAGTAGCAAACTGCCTTAAACTACTGAGGCCATCTAATTCGCCCCTCCTCCTTAGTGCACCTGTCCAGGCAAACAAAATGGCCACCGGATTGGTTGATGTTTCCTTACCCCTGAGATACTGCCGATAATGCCTGGTCACTGTCCCATGGGCAGCCTCATATTCATAACAGCCCGCCGGGGAAACTAAAACAGAAGTCATCATGGCCAGACTGCCGAATGCGGAGGCGATCATATCCGACATCACATCACCGTCATAATTTTTACAAGCCCAGATAAAACCGCCCTTACTGCGAACTAGCCTGGCCACTGCATCGTCAATCAGGGTATAAAAATATTCGATCCCGGTCCGGGCAAATTTCTGTTGATACTCTTGATTGTACATCTCTTCAAAAATGTCTTTGAAATTATGATCATATTTTTTAGAAATGGTATCCTTGGTGGCAAACCACAAATCCTGTTTTTGCTCCAGGGCATAGTTAAAGCAAACCCGGGCAAAACTCTTGATGGAATCATCTATATTGTGCATAGCCATCACAGTGCCGGGACCGGCAAAGTCATGGATCACCTGCCGGGAAACCTGCCCACTCGCATCCGTAAAAAGCAACTCTGCCCGGCCTTTTGTCGCCGTTTTCATTTCCACAGCCTTGTAAACATCACCGTAGGCGTGTCTGGCAATGGTAATCGGCCTTTCCCAGGTACCAACCAAAGGCTTGATATTTTTGACAATTATTGGCCTGCGAAAAACAGTCCCATCCAAAATAGCCCTAATCGTTCCGTTGGGACTTTTCCACATCTGCTTCAGGTTGTATTCCTCTACCCTTTGGGCGTTGGGGGTGATGGTGGCACACTTTACCGCCACCCTATATTTTCTGGTAGCCTCAGCCGCCTCGATGGTGATCCGATCATCCGTATCGTCCCTATTTTTTAGGCTCAGATCATAATACATTGTTTTCAGATCTATGTAAGGCGTCAGCAGTACGTCCTTGATCTGCTGCCAGATAACGCCGGCCATTTCATCGCCATCCATTTCTACCAGCGGGACTGTCATTTGAATCTTCTTAACCAATCCTGTCACCCTCTCACTCGTCAGTTGCCGCCAAAAACAGGGGCCAACTATATTACCCCTCCTATTTGCCGGCAATTTCTATTTCACATCAAGGCTAAAGGTTAAACCCGCCGTATTTTTTGAAATGGGGTGCCAGCCCCCCGTCATTAAGGATCTTGATCATTACAGTGGGAAGGGGCTTTGCCGGCATAGTTATTCCCTTTGTCCGATTGGTAATTACACCAGCAGTGAGGTCGACATAAAGTTCGTCACCCTGCTCCATCTGATCCGTGTCACACTCTACCACAGGCAAACCGGTGTTAATGGCGTTGCGGTAGAAAATGCGGGCAAATGACTTGGCCAGTACAGCCCCTACATCAGCATATTTGATCGCCAGAGGAGCTTGCTCCCGGGATGACCCACAACCGAAGTTTGTGCCGGCAACAATAAAATCACCAGCAACTACTTTCTCATAAAAATGGGGATCAAGATCCTCCATCACGTGTTTGGCCAGTTCTTTCATATCCAGGGTCTTGAATTTATATTTGCCCGATATAATGTAATCGGTATTGACATCATCGCCAAATTTATGGGCCCGACCGTTAAACTGCATAAAAAACACCTCTTAAACACTAATTAATTTAACAACTCACCTGATACAGCAACAGCAACCCGCCAGCACTATTAAACCGTAGCATTTTATAAAAACTCGCGCGGATCGGTAATTTTCCCGGTGAGGGCACTGGCAGCCACTGTGGCCGGTGAGGCCAGGTAAATCTCCGCGTTAGAATTGCCCATCCGTCCTTTAAAATTCCTGTTGGCGGTGGAAATTACTGTTTCATTATCGGCAGGCACACCGTTGTGGGTGCCCACACAGGGGCCACAGCCAGGTGTAACCAGGGCCGCTCCTGCTTCTACCAGCAACTGGATAATTCCTTCTTCCATAGCGTCCAGGAAAACCCGGCGGGAGGCAGGAGCCACAATCAGTCTCACATCCCGGTGAATTTTACGCCCGCCCAGAATACCGGAGGCAATACGCAGATCCTCCAGCCGCCCGTTGGTACAGGTGCCAATCACCGCCTGGTGGATGGTTTTGCCGGCCTCACTGCTTACAGGAGCCACATTATCCACCCGGTGTGGTCTGGCGACCTGGGGCTCTAGTTTGGCCACATCATACTCCAGCACCTGGGCATAAACAGCATCATGATCTGCCGTGACAGGCGTGAATTCACGGCCGGTAAACCGCCCCAGCCAGGCAAATGTCTTTTCATCTGCCTCCATCAGCCCAGCTTTAGCCCCCATTTCTATGGCCATATTGGACATAGTAAAGCGGGCCTCCTGTGACATAGATCCGATAGCTTCCCCTACATACTCTGTGGACATGTAGGTTGCTCCGTCTGCGGTTACATCCCCAATTAAATGGAGGATCAGATCTTTGGAATAAACACCTGCCGGTAGGATCCCGTTGCAAACAAATTTTATTGTTTCCGGCACCTTAAACCACATTTGCCCGGAGATCATACCGCCGGCCAAATCAGTGGAACCAACCCCGGTAGAAAAAGCATTCAAGGCACCATAGGTACAGGTGTGAGAATCGGCACCTATGACCAGGCACCCGGGACCTATTTCCCCACTCTCAGGCAGGACCTGATGACAGACACCCTTACCGACATCATGCAGGCAAAATCCACAGTTCCCTGCAAACTCCCTCATTAGTTTGTGCAGGGCGGAAACCCCTTCATTGGGGCTGGGTGCACTATGATCGATTACGAATGCCACACGCCCTCTATCAAAAACTGCCGTACCGCCCATATCATTAAAAGCCCTAATAGCCAGGGGGGCAGTACCATCCTGTCCCATGAGATAATCTACGGCGGCTACAACAATGTCACCTGCATGTGCCTCTTGTCCACTCTTCGCAGACAGGATCTTCTCAATAATCGTCCGGCCCATTTTAATCCCTCTTTCCAAAAAAATCTTCGTAGATATACATTAGTTCCTTGTCGAAAAGCGGCCTTTTGATTGATACCGTGTATGAACGGATCTTTGGCAGCAGATCAGCAGCCTGGCTGTTGGTGAGAGTGATACCGAATTCAGCAAATTTGGTTTTCAAGGCGGCAGTGCCGGAGTGCTTGCCAATGACGATCTGCCGTAAAAGGCCTACCTCCTCCGGGCGAAAAGCCTCGTAGGTTATAGGGTTTTTTTGTACGCCATCGGCGTGGATGCCCGACTCATGGGCAAACATATTTTGGCCTACAATAGCCTTCCATCTGGGTAGCTCTCTGCTGGAAGCCCGGGAAACATATTCCGCCAACTCCAAAAACATCCCCGTCCTAAAATTCAGATCCATATTGTGCAGATGCTTCAAGGCCATCACTACCTCTTCCAGGGCGGCATTGCCCGCTCTTTCACCCAGGCCCAGGACAGTAACCCCAATGTATCTGGCCCCCGCCCGCACCCCAGCGAGGGCATTGGCTGTAGCCATACCGAAGTCATTATGGGTATGCATTTCAATATCTATATCCACAGCCTGCCTAATTTTTTTGATCTGTTCATAAATTGTAAAGGGCTCCATAATACCTACCGTATCACAATAGCGCAGGCGATCAGCACCTGCCTCCTTTGCGGCTCGGGCAAATTCAATGAGAAACTTCATATCGGATCGGGAAGCATCCTCAGCATTAACAGAAATCCCCATGCCTTCTTTTTTGGCAAAAAAGGTGGCCTGTGTCATCTGTTCCAGGACCCTCTCCCGGGTTGTGTTCAATTTATGTTTGATGTGGATGTCAGAGGTAGAAATGGAAATGGCCACGGCATCTACACCACAGTCTATTGACTCTTCTATATCCTTAATAACAGGCCGGTTCCAGCCCATTATGCTTGCCTTTAAACCGATTTGGCAGATAGCTTTGATAGCCTCTTTTTCGTCTCCACCCATAACAGGAACACCGGCCTCTATTTGCTGCACACCCAATTCATCAAGCAGCCTGGCAATCCGTATTTTTTCCCTATTGGCAAACACGACCCCTGCCGTTTGTTCCCCATCCCGTAATGTAGTGTCCACAATAATTATGTCCTTGCTCATTCGTCTATCATCCTTTAAATCAACTATTTATTAATAAATGTCCAGGTTTATCTGAGACACTTATAAATAGTATCATAAAACCCATAGACAGAATAGTTAAACCCCAATGGTATTTATACCTATCAATAAAAAAAACCTGCAGATAGAACATTTTAGGTGTTACCCTACAGGTTTTTTATCAGCCGCCGGCTCCCTTTTTTGTTTTGTCTTTTTTGCTATTGCTGTCTTTTGTTGTTTTTTGTCCCGCCTGACGGCCTCCCTTGCGTGATTCATATTCCTGTTTAAAAAACACCATCCATAGAATAAAAAGGGCCACAGCAAAACTCAAAGCCAATTCCCAATTATTTGCAAACCAATCCATGCCTCTATTTCCCCCCCCCCCGGACTATCCGCACCTTTGTGCATTCATTTTTCAGCACCCGGCAGCATAATTGTTGGCAATGGTTTAAAGCAGTTTTTCTTTGAGTAACTTGTTCACCAATGCCGGGTTAGCCTGACCTTGTGTGGCTTTCATCACCTGTCCTACCAAAAACCCCAGGGCGCGCCCCTTACCGGCCTTATAATCTGCTACCGCTCCTGGATTTCCGGCCAGCACCTTTTCCACTATGGGCACCATAGCATGCCGGTCGCTAATTTGCACCAAACCCTTTTTCTTGACGATCGTCTCCGCCGCCCGGCCACTGGTAAACATCTCTGCAAAGACTACTTTGGCGATTTTGCCGCTGATGGTGCCTTGATCAATCAATCTGAGTAGGGAAACCAAATTTTGCGGTGTTACCTTACATTCGGCTATTTCTATTCCATGCAGGTTAAGCAGCCGGTTGAATTCACCCAAAATCCAGTTACCTACTGCCTTGGGGCGGGAATAGGCCCGAACACAACGCTCAAAGTAATCAGCTAGTTCTTTAGTGTT
>JAAYRI010000214.1 GCA_012518875.1 Peptococcaceae bacterium | reverse complement strand
TCCAGGCGATGCCTCTGGGTGATATTGAACGGAAAAAACCGGTAAACTATTATGCTTAAATCCTTCCACCGTGCCATCATTTAAACTTCTATGAGTAACCGTAACATTCAGTTCCTTCAAACTCTCTTCATCCACCGCAAAACCGTGATTGTGGGAAGTAATATAAACCCTTCCATTTTTCAGATCCTTTACCGGGTGATTGGCCCCCCGGTGACCAAACTTCATTTTATACGTCTTTGCCCCTAGAGACAGGGCAATTACCTGGTGACCCAAACATATTCCCCCAATAGGTATTTTCCCTATTAGTTGCCTTGCTGTTTCTACAGCATAGGGCACATTTTTAGGGTCTCCGGGTCCGTCAGATAAAAATACCCCTGCGGGATTTAAGCCCATTATATAATCGGCTTTACTGTAAGGAGGCACTACCACTATTTCACACTGGCGTTCCTGGAACCTGCGCTTAATGTTTTTCTTAGAACCAAAGTCCACCAGCACTACTCTTGGGCCTTCTCCTGGAATAATATAAGTTTCGGTGGTGGCTACCTCCGGGACCAACTCCTGGTCACTGAAACCAGGACAATTGCGTGCCTTTTCAATCAAATCTCTTATATTCCGGTTTTTGGTGCTAATAACGGCCCGCATAGTACCATACTTGCGGAGGTGTCGTGCTAAAGCTCGGGTATCGACCTTGGCTATACCAATAACCCCTTCCCGGGCCATAAAATCGGAAATGCGGTATCTGGCCATCCAGTTGCTAGGATGTTCACAATTCTCCCGGACAATAAAACCTCGTAGAAAAGAATTCTTGGCTTCATAATCATATCTGTTGATACCATAATTACCAATAAGGGGATAAGTCATGATCACAATTTGTCCAGAATATGAAGGATCGGTGAGTACTTCCTGGTATCCTGTCATGCTAGTGTTAAAAACGGCCTCTCCCCAACTTTCACCCTCTGCACCAAAGCCCCTACCTTCAAATACTGTTCCATCTTCCAGGGCCAATATTGCCTTCACTTTATACACCTCCGCTAATTTTGTCCAGGTCTATATTTTAACCCCGTCGATAACAGTCATTATTGCCTTACCGGTTAGCACCATGCCAGCAAAGGGAGTATTTCTACTTTTACTTGCGAATAAGCCCGGTCTTACTTCCCATTGTTGATCAGGATCTATAATAGTTATGTCGGCAGGCAAGCCCACAGCCAGGCTACCTGAATTTATACCCAGTATTCGAGCAGGATTAACGGTCATTTTAGCAATAGCTGTTTCAGGTGATAAAATACCGGGTTTTACAAGCTCACTCCACACCAACCCAACCGCTGTTTCTAGCCCAACCATGCCAAAAGGAGCCAGGTCATATTCAACATCTTTTTCTTCTGGTGTATGTGGTGCGTGGTCAGTTGCAATAACATCTATGGTTCCGTCAGCAAGGCCCTCTTTAATAGCATCTATATCCGACTCTGTACGCAATGGAGGGTTTACTTTGGTGGCGGTGTTATATCCATTAACTGCCTCGTGAGTTAGTGTAAAGTGATGAGGGGTTGCTTCGGCGGTTACCTGAATACCAAATTCTTTGGCTTCTCGAATAAGGCTCACCGTTCCAGCGGTGCTAACATGGGCAATATGAATACGACACCCGGTTTCTCTAGCCAAAATCAAATCTCTGACCACAATTACCTCCTCCGCCGATGCAGGTATCCCTTTCAGCCCCAACCTGGTGGATACTGCTCCCTCATGCATCACTCCGTC
>JAAYRI010000124.1 GCA_012518875.1 Peptococcaceae bacterium | reverse complement strand
GCTGCCAGGCCTTTTTCCAGTGATAAGGGATCTGCTATGTAGGATATCTGAGTACCAAGAGAAATGGTGTATTTACCTGGACTTTCAGTAAAATCGAGTCTAAAAGACCGTTTGTTGGTCTCTGAAAGGGATAGGCTGGTAAAATAGTGTCCCAGCACCATCTCCAATGCAGATCCTACCTCGGTATTGGGTAGGGCACAGGCACTGAGTTTGGTGTCCACCTTCAGCAGCATTTCCATTTGAATTTTCGCCGCCTCGTTAAACCCGACTAATAGGGCTGCCGTAACCTCAGGAATTTCCACCCACGCTGTTTGGCTGATCACCTTCAGGTCGGCAATGACCTGTTTTATATAGTCCCCTGCTTGTTCCGGTTTATTTAACTGCAAAAAACCAGATATAACCTGCAAATGGTTAAGAAAATCATGCCTTTGCACCTGAATTACCTCTAAAAACTTTTGCTGGTCCATTTGCCCTCCCCAACCCCTTTCAGGCGTTGTATATTTGTGAGTAACAAAACACCGTTTTCAAACCTTTACGGTAGAAAACGGTGTTTTCATCGCCTAATTAAGCCTGTTAAATTCCTTTGCTTATGATGAAACAGCGACCTTCTCCGGTATCACACTAACAGCTCTTTTGTCCCGGCCCAAACGGTCAAAGCTGACCATACCGTCGATTTTAGCAAATAATGTATCATCCCTACCGATACCAACATTGACGCCTGGATGGATTCTGGTGCCACGCTGCCGGACAAGAATACTGCCGGCGGAAACATATTGCCCATCCCCTCTTTTTACACCAAGCATTTTGGGTTTAGAATCGCGACCGTTGCGTGAACTGCCTACACCTTTCTTGTGTGCCAAAGTAAATCACCTCTTCTACTTAAAAATTACGGTTATGAAAATCTGTCGATTATAGCTCGATTTTTTCCACTACAACCTGTGAAAAGGGCTGTCTGTGGCCCTGCTTACGCCGGTAGTTTTTCTTGGCTTTATATTTGAAAACAATAATTTTTTTACCCTTTCCGTTTCGCAACACCCGCAAGGTTACCCTGGCACCTTGTACCAGGGGCGTACCTATTTTAACTTCTTCCCCGTTTACAACAGCCAGCACTTTGTCTATGGCCACCTCTTCACCGGCCTGGACAGACAACTTTTCTACATTCAGCCGATCGCCTTCCCGGACACGGTACTGTTTGCCGCCGGTTTCAATAATCGCATACATAATTTGTAACCCCCCTCATTTAGGGACACGCCGGAAATAGGTAGGGGATGGATAACCCAATCCACCTTTTTAGGACCTGTTCCGCGCGGTACCACTATGCTTTTAAAATACCCACGATACAATATTTTAACACACCAGGTCTGTTTGTCAATACCACAAGAACCCCATTATGTTCTTACCGGGCGGGCTTTGGCATAGGTGCGGTAGACCTTATTCACTTCCACGGGAATTGTTTCCCCCACGAAAGCAGCAGCACCTTCAATATCCAGGATAAAACCATTCACCCTGGCGATGCCGTCATGAAAATTGGTCATGTGGGGCTCCTCAACCTTCACCTTTAGGACTTCACCCGGCTTAACAGGAAGTGTGTTGGCCTTGATTTCATCATTATCATGGAGCGGCCGGATGGTCACAGATTCAATATGATGACTGGTAGAACCACGGATATAGAGGCTTTTCCCGGTCTTATTTTCCAAATCCCGCAAGCTGGTCCCACCGCTGCCAATCAGGCGTGCCGCCACCACCGGGTTAGCTTCCACCAGGATGGTCTGGGCCGTCGTTTGACGGGCTGCATTATAGATTTTGTTCTTAAAATTTATGCCCAATGTTTCCTCAGAAAGAACCTTGCCCCGACCCTCACAATAGGGGCACGGCTTCTGCAGCACTTCGGCCAGACTGGGCCTGACTTTTTTACGGGTCATCTCCACCAGGCCCAGTTGGGTAATACCAAGAATATTTGTCTTGGTTTTGTCTTTCTTAATCTCTTCCTCCAGAACCCGTACCACCTCATTACGGTGTGCTTCCTCAGTCATATCGATAAAATCAACAATGATAATCCCACCGATTTTCCGTAAGCGAAGCTGGTGGGCAATTTCCCGTGCAGCCTCCAGATTAGTTTTTAATACAGTGTCTTCCAGGTTAGTAGAACCCACATACTTGCCTGTATTAACATCAATTGCTGTCAGGGCTTCCGCCTGATCAATCACCAGATAGCCGCCGCATTTTAGCCAGACCTTGCGATCTAGGGCCTTTTTTATTTCCTGCTCAATACCATATTCCTCAAAAATGTTTTCCCGTTCATCTAAAAACACCTTTAGTTTTAAGCGCGGGTTAGAAATATCTTGTAGTTCCAGCACTTTTTCATACTCATAACGAGAGTCCAGGATTAAACGATCCACATCTTCAGTAAAGACATCCCGCAGTACCCGCTGCACTAGTTCCAGGTCACGATGTACCACATTAGGTACCGGGCCACTGGAAGCCCTGCTGAGGATTTTTCGCCACAATTTGGTTAGTAAGACTATATCCTGGCTGAGCTCTTCCTCTTCAACCCCTTCGGCCACAGTACGGACAATCAGGCCCATTCCTTCAGGTTTCACGCCACCTGCCAGTTCCTTTAATCTTTCTCTTTCCTTTTCAGACTCAATTCTCCTGGAGATGCCGATATAATCCAGGGTGGGCATCAACACCAGGTAACGGCCGGGCAGGGTAATGTTGGTCGTTACCCGGGGGCCTTTGGTACCAATGGGCTCTTTTACTATTTGCACCAGGATTTCTTGACCCTGTTTTAAAATATCACAAATGTTGGCTCCCAGGGCATACCCGGCTTGTCCGCTGCCGTCGGGTGAATTGGCCGGCAAAGCGTCTTCCACATATAGAAAGGCGTTTTTTTCCAACCCGATATTGACAAAAGCAGCCTGCATACCGGGTAGTACATTTTCCACCCGCCCCTTAAATATATTACCTACCAGGCGCTGGTTTATAGATCTTTCTATATATATTTCTACCAGTAATTTGTCCTCAAGAACGGCTACCCTGGTTTCTTCTTCTCCAATATTAACTACAATTTCCTTTAACATAAAACCTTCCCTCTCCATAATAAAGCAACATTTAACATTGCCAACCCTTTACCATAACGTTCCCTCTGCATCTCTACCGGCAGGGGAAAGGGATTTACGACTTAGTATAAAATTCCCCTTTGTCTCTAGCCCACTATGCTCCATCAAGGCGGCAATTAGTTCTTCAATCCTGATATTACCGCTACTGCCCGTTTTCAATACTGTTTCTAATTCTATTATATCATCATTCATTTGGGCCGACAGCGCAAAAATACCAGGCTTTATGTCGCATTCCCTTGTTTCACCCTTTTTATTAAGCCGCTGAATAATGATTTGCGGTTTGTCCAAAAAACCTTCTATGATGTTTTTAAGCTTTTCTTTTTGTGGAGGGTTGCTAAGCATAGCCCTGGCTGTGTAGGCGGCATGATCAACCATTGCCATCAAAGCCGGAGCCGACTGTGCTACCTGCCTGACCTCAATTACCTGCAAGCCTTCCGGCAAAGCCGCCGCCAGGGACTGGGCCACAACAGCAGCGGGGATATCCTCATTCAGTTCCATATCGGCAAATTCTGCCTCCCCGGCTATGCCCACTGCCAGGGGGGCCGCAAAGGTGAGTTTTGGGTGGGGATTAAAACCCTGTGTAAAGGCCATCGGCAGGCCAGCTCGTCGGGCCGCCCGCTCAAAGGCCCTGATCAGATCCAGGTGTGAAATATATTTGGCTGCATCTTTTTTGGCATACATCATTCTATACCGGGCCATTACAGCTCACCTCCCGCATAGAAAGGCTCTATTTCCAGAGTAGGGCATAGCCCACAACCAGGGCAGTCACCACTGCGGCAGTCCGGGGTCACGGTACCCGCCAGGGCCCTTTTATGCTCCAGTATGAGATACTGCTTGGACACGCCGGCGTCAATGTGATCCCAGGGCAGCGGGTCTTCATAGTTGTAGCGGCGGTAGGCATAGGCTGCCGGGTCAATTCCGGCCTGGTTGAAGGCCTCCAGCCAAAGGTCAATATCAAAGTGTTCCGACCAGCCGTCAAAAATGCATCCTAGAGTAACCGCTTTAGCCAGTACACTCCCCAGGCGTCTGTCACCCCGGGCAAATACAGCCTCAATGAAGCTCAGGTCGGCATCATGATAATTTAACGCCAAACCCCGTTCTCTTGTTTGTGACAAGAGGGCTTCTTGTTTTAGGCGTAGATTTTCCAACCGTTCCTGGGGCTCCCACTGAAACACGGTATGGGGTTTAGGGATGAATGAAGCCACACTAGCGGTAACCTTGAGGCGCCGGGGGGAGACACCATTTTGGCGTCCCAGCTTGAGCACCTTTCTGGCCAGTTGGGCAATCCCGGCCACATCATCATCCGTTTCCGTAGGCAGGCCGATCATAAAATATAGTTTTACCGCTTGCCAGCCTTCCTTAAATGCTGCCCCTACCGTTTCCATCAGGTCTCCCTCTGTGACCCCTTTATTGATTACATCCCGCAAACGTTGCGTGCCTGCTTCCGGGGCAAATGTAAGGCTGGACCGGCGTACCTTTTGGACCTCTTTAGCCAATTCCATTGAAAAATGGTCTGCCCTCAGGGAAGGCAGTGAAACATTAACCCCCCTGCCGGCATGTTCCTTGCCCAGGGCCCTGATCACCTGTAAAATCGGCGTATAATCACTGCTACTCAGGGATGTAAGAGAGATTTCATCAAAACCGGTGTTTTTCACCAGCCCGGCGGCCTGCCGCAGTACTGTTTCCGGTTTTTTCTCCCGTACAGGGCGGTAGATAATACCGGCCTGGCAAAATCTACAACCCCGGGTACAGCCCCGAAAAACCTCAATCATCATCCGGTCGTGCACAGCCGCAGTGATCGGTACAACCGGCTTTAACGGAAAAGGTGCGGCGTCCAGATCCTTGATGACTCTTTTTGTTATCCTCTGGGGTACGTCCGGATGGGTCGGTCTAAGCCCGGAAAACACTCCGTTAACATCATAAGACGCTTCATAAAGAGAGGGCACATATATGCCGTTGATTTCTACAGCCCGGCGCAAAAATTCATCTTTTTTGTGTCTTTTCTGTTTTTCTGCCAGTAATAGATCAAGCAATTCATTGATTACATCTTCACCTTCGCCAATGGCAAAAAGGTCGATATAATCTGCCAGCGGCTCCGGGTTAAAGGCACAGGGTCCCCCGGCAATGACCAGAGGGTGGTCCTTATTCCTGTCCCTGGACAGCAAGGGTATGTCGGCCAGATCCAGCATATAAAGTATGTTGGTAAAGCTCATTTCATACTGCAGGGTAAAGGCAATAAGATCAAACTGTTTTATCGGTCTTTGTGATTCCAGGGCGAAGAGGGGCAGATTATGTTCGCGCATTTGCTCCGCCATATCGGGCCAGGGGGCAAACACTCTTTCCATCAGGGCATCCTGCCGGTTGTTGACGATGTTGTACAGAATATGCAACCCTAAATGGGACATACCCACTTCGTATACATCTGGAAAGGCAAAAACTGTTTTGATTTCTGTTTGGTCCCAGTCCTTACGGATGGAATTCCATTCACCGCCTGTATAGCGGGCGGGCTTTTTTACTTGTGACAATATATGTTCAAACTGTGCATTCATGGCATTTTATCTCCTATAATAGTATTGCCCAAAGAGTAGCAAAATGTACGGCCTGTGGCTGTATATGGTAATTTGCTCTTTATTTATGCATTATATATTAGATTTTTCTGTTTTTACAAGGGTGCGGGTATATTTGCTGGGACATGGGTGGGACACGGGGACAGGTACCTTGTCCCAGTTTGTGGTTGTTTGGGATATACCCCGGTCATCAATCACTAGCTGCTAACTACCATCAGCCCATAATATGGGGATATAACACAGCTTCAAAGCCCGGCCCAAATACGGGGAACATTCCTCCGACGATAAAGCCAATCCGCAAACACAGGTGTGTTGCCGTTCCCCTGTCCT
>JAAYRI010000123.1 GCA_012518875.1 Peptococcaceae bacterium | reverse complement strand
GATGAGGCGATCAGCTAGTATGACAAGGGGGAAATTATGAGCCGACGTGTGTATATTTTTGATACGACATTAAGAGACGGGGAGCAATCACCTGGTGTGAGCCTGACCGTGGGTGAAAAGGTTCAGATAGCCAGGCAGCTGGCCAGGCTGGGTGTGGACATTATTGAAGCGGGTTTTCCCATTTCTTCACCGGGAGACTTCAGCTCCGTCGGCGCCATTGCGCGGGCAGTTAAGGGGGTTACGGTCGCGGGTTTGGCCCGGGCCGAGTTTCGGGATATAGACCGGGCCTGGGAAGCGGTGCGCCATGCCGAACAGGCCCGGATACACACCTTTATTGCTACCTCAGACATCCATTTAAAACACAAGCTGCGTATGAGTAGGGAGCAGGTACTGGAAGGTGTTGTAGCTGCCGTCAGAAGAGCCAAGTCATATACAAGCGACGTGGAGTTTTCTGCCGAGGATGCCTCACGTAGTGACTTTGATTTTCTCTGCCAGGTTTTGGAGGCGGCCATAGAGGCCGGGGCTACTACTGTAAATATCCCCGATACAGTTGGTTATGCCATTCCGACCGAATGGGGTCGTTTAATTAATGATATTTGCTCACGGGTTGCGGGAATAGAAAAGGCTGTTGTCAGTGTCCACTGCCATAACGATCTGGGTCTGGCAGTGGCCAACTCCCTTGCTGCTATAATAAACGGCGCCCGGCAGGTGGAGGGGGCTATAAACGGTATTGGCGAGCGGGCCGGTAATGCTGCTATTGAGGAAGTGATTATGGCCCTGCATACCCGGAAAGACAATCTTGGCTTTCACACCGGTGCCCACACGGAAGAAATCTACCGCACCAGCAGGCTGGTCAGCACACTAACCGGTATGAAAGTGCAGGCGAACAAGGCCATAGTTGGTGACAATGCCTTTGCCCATGAAGCCGGTATTCACCAGGACGGGATGTTGAAGGAACGTACCACCTATGAAATCATGAACCCGGCTATGATTGGTATCAGCAGGAGTAATCTGGTGTTGGGTAAACACTCCGGGCGGCATGCTTTCCGCCAGCGTCTTGAGGATATGGGATATTATCTTTCCGGTGAGGAGTTGGATGGTGCTTTTGCCGGTTTTAAAAAACTATCTGACAAAAAGACATGTATTACTGTTGAGGATATTGAGGCCATCGTAGAAGAACAGGTCAGCGCTCTTCCCCATTCATATATCCTGGAATATCTGCACATCTCCAGCGGTACCGCCGTTGTCCCTACGGCCACAGTAGGTTTGAAATGGGAGGGGCAGCTTTTTGAAGAAGCAGCCTGCGGCAATGGCCCGGTAGATGCCATCTGCAAGGCTGTAGATAAAATTACCGGTATTAGCTGTACCATGATTAACTGGGGGATCAACGCTGTTACATCGGGTAAGGATGCACTGGGTGACGTTAACCTGAAAATCACCACTGATGGAATAAAGGTTTTTCTCGGCCGCGGTATTAGTACCGACGTCTTGGAGGCTAGTGCCAAGGCCTATGTAAACGCAGTAAATAAATTGGTCCATATGAATCGGATAGCTGCTGAAGGAAGGGTTGAAACAAAAGAGGTGGAAAACTGATGCCGATGACAATTACTGAAAAAATCCTGGCAGCTCATGCTGGTAAGGATCGGGTAGTGCCAGGTGAATTAATCAATGCTAAAATTGATTTGGCTTTGGGAAATGATATTACTGCGCCTGTGGCCATTAGGGAATTTAATAAAATAGGAGCTGAGGATATTTTTGACCGGGAACGAATAGCCCTTGTTCCCGACCATTTTACACCAAATAAAGATATCCAGTCAGCCGAACAAGCGAAAGTAATCAGGAATTTTGCCGCTAAACACAAGATAGCTAATTATTTTGATGTGGGCAGGATGGGTATTGAACACTGTCTGCTGCCGGAGCAGGGGTTAGTTGGTCCCGGTGATCTGGTTATTGGGGCAGATTCTCATACCTGTACCTACGGCGCCCTGGGCGCCTTTTCTACAGGTATGGGCAGCACCGACATTGCGGCCGCTATGGCTCTGGGTGAAACCTGGTTGAAGGTTCCCGAATCAATAAAATTTGTTTTCGAAGGGGAATTAAAACCATGGGTTAGCGGCAAGGATTTGATCCTGCACATTATCGGTGACATTGGTGTGGATGGTGCTTTGTACCGGGCTATGGAATTCACCGGTTCTACTATTGAAAACCTTTCGATAGACGGGCGTTTTACCATGTGCAACATGGCTATTGAGGCCGGAGCAAAAAACGGTATCATTCCGCCCGATGAGATCACCAGGGCCTATGTGGAAGGACGGTGTCGCTGGCCCTTTAAATTTTATCACAGCGACCCGGATGCCAAATACGCTCAGGTTTACAGGTACGATGCAACTCAGATCGAACCCCAGGTAGCTTTCCCTCATATGCCGGAAAACAGCCGACCCGTCAGTGAGGCCGGTCATGTGGAGGTTGATCAAGCAGTGGTTGGTTCATGCACAAACGGGCGCATTGAAGACCTGCGGGTAGCGGCAAAGGTGCTAAAAGGGAAACAGGTTCATAAAAATGTACGTCTGATTATTCTTCCGGGGACACAGGATATTTATCTGCAGGCTATCAAGGAAGGGCTAGTTGAGGTGTTTATCAAAGCCGGCGCTGCGGTCAGCACACCCACCTGTGGCCCCTGCCTGGGGGGTCATATGGGTATTCTGGCTAGTGGTGAGCGCTGCATTTCTACAACCAACCGCAATTTTGTCGGTCGGATGGGGCACCTGGAAAGTGAAGTCTATTTGTCCAATCCTGCGGTTGCGGCAGCCTCTTCCATTATGGGACGTATCGTTGGTCCATGGGAGGTGGAATAGCAGATGGAAATTAGAGGAAAGGCCTGGAAATTTGGCTCTGATGTTGATACAGATGCCATTATTCCGGCCCGCTATCTGAATACATCAGACCCGGCCGAACTGGCCGAACATTGTATGGAGGGCGCTGTTCCCTCCTTCCCTTCGGGCTTCAAGACTGGTGACATCTTTGTAGCGGGCAAAAATTTTGGTTGTGGTAGTTCCCGGGAACATGCCCCAATAGCAATTAAGGCTGCGGGAGTTTCCTGTGTCATTGCCGGCACTTTTGCCCGCATTTTTTACCGCAACGCCTTTAACATTGGTCTTCCCATATTCGAATCAGCGGAGGCGGCGGAGGATATACGCGAGGGCGATGAACTGGCGGTAGCAGCAGATACCGGTGTTATTACTAACCTGACCACAGGTAAAACCTACACATCTGCTCCTGTTCCTCCCTTTATGCAGGAGATAATTGCTGCCGGTGGCCTGATCAACTATGTTGCTAATAAATTTAAATAAATTTGTTTAGCCAATCTTGTGAAACCATCGTTTCAGAAAGGATCTGTTATGTACAAAATTGCTGTTTTACCTGGTGACGGAGTGGGTACAGAAGTTACCGCCCAGGCGGTGAGAGTGTTACAGGCTGTGGGAAGCTGTTTTAAGAAAGAATTTGCCTTTACGGAAGGCCTGGTTGGCGGGGCAGCCTATGATGCTACAGGAAGTCCATTGCCAAAAGAAACACTGGAGTTGTGCCTGGCCAGTGATGCCATCCTATTTGGTGCGGCCGGGGGCGCAAAGTGGGACTCCCTGCCCGCCCATTTGCGTCCTGAGGCCGGTGGAATTCTTTCCCTGCGAAAGGAACTTGGTCTTTTTGCCAACCTGCGCCCGGTGATGGTTTTTTCATCACTAGAAAATGCCTCCACCCTCAAGCCGGAAATTGTAGCCGGGATAGATCTGATAATTGTGCGGGAACTAACAGGCGGTCTCTATTTTGGGGAAAAATACAGGGAGGATCTGCCGGACGGCGGCACAAAGGTTGTGGACACTTTGGAATATACATCTGCTGAAATAGAGCGGATTATCCGGGTGGCTTTTGACCTGGCCGGTAAAAGGCGGGGCAAGGTAACCTCTGTGGACAAAGCCAATGTACTGGAAAGCTCTCGCCTGTGGCGAGAAATAGCCACCGCAGTAGGACGTGATTATCCGGATATCAGTTTGAACCATATGTATGTGGACAACTGTGCGATGCAGCTGGTTAGAAACCCAGGACAGTTTGATGTGTTGGTAACGGAAAATATGTTTGGGGATATTTTAAGTGACCAGGCCTCGGTTCTATCCGGTTCCCTGGGTATGTTGGCCTCAGCAAGCCTTGGCGGCCAGACAGCCCTTTATGAGCCGGTGCACGGTTCTGCGCCGGATATTGCCGGACAGCAGCTGGCCAATCCGATCGCCTCTATTCTCTCTGCCGCCATGCTCCTGCGTTTTTCATTTGATCTAGATGAAGAGGCAAGCTGCATTGAAAAGGCTGTTACCAGTGTGCTCAACCAGGGATACCGGACTGCGGATTTGATGGAACAGGGCAAAACCAGAGTGAACACTGCTGAAATGGCAGATTTGATCATAGAACAGATTGAAAGTGGAAAGTGGAAAGTAGAAAGTAGAAAGTGGAAGGTGGAAGGCGGAAGGTAGATGTGGCCACTATTTTAGCTGTTTTGAGTCGGTGATCAGAAGCCCGGCCGATAAGATAGCCAGAACCAGAACAGCCCCCGGCAGGCGACATCACGCCCTGCCTCCAGGAGCGAATGGCCAGTCCCCGCTTTGACATAATTTTATTTTCAGAATGGTGTGAGCAAAATGCGGTTTATTCAAATCTACGATACCACACT
>JAAYRI010000122.1 GCA_012518875.1 Peptococcaceae bacterium | reverse complement strand
TTTTTGGATCCCGCTTTATTTCCCGTTTTCCTTCTTTTCTTTCAATGCACGCCATACCTTTTCATAGGTAATCGGCAGTTCGGTCATGCTAACTCCTATGGCATCATAAATGGCGTTGGCAACTGCGCCCATAGTCGGTGTCGTTGCACCTTCCCCAACCTCTTTACATCCATAAGGTCCGTTAGGCTCATAGCTCTCATCCAATGTTAAAGACTCAACAGGCGGCATATCAAGAGCTGTCGGCAGACGATACTCTGCAAAGTTACCGTTCAACAGAGCACCTGTTTTCGGGTCAAATTTAACTTCTTCCCAAATAGTCTCGCCGATACCCATGTAGAAGGCACCGTGAACCTGGCCGTGGAACAGTTTCGGGTTAATGATTGTGCCGCTGTCGTGCACGTCCCAGGTATCCACACATTCAATTTCGCCAGTTTCCATGTCAACCTTAACCTCTGCTACCTGAGTTGCGCTACTGTATGCCGGGGATGTACCAACTGCTGCACCCTTGTGGTTGCCACCCAGTTTGCCGGGGTGGTACCAGCCGCGGCCTACAAGTGCACCGTGGTCAACAAAGTACTTACGTGCTACTTCTTCAAATGTTAGTTTAACAGCCGGTTCCTGTTTAATATACACAATACCGTCTTTGCATTCTAGATCCTCAGTGGTCAGTGGGCCATCCAGGTAACCAAAACCTTCTTTGACCCGTCCGGATGCTTTCAGCATTTCACAAGCTTTAGCAAGAATTTTTTTCTTGACCTCTGCACCTGCTCTCGTAACAGCCCAACCAGCCATCAATGTCTGTCTGCTGGCATAGGCGCCAAAGTCCAGAGTGGAAAGGTCGGTATCCCCTGTTACCATTTGGCACTGCTCATAGGGATATCCCATTGCTTCTGCTGCCATCTGCATCAGCACTGTGCTACTGCCCTGACCGATGTCAATTGCGTTGGAATACACATAAGCTCTGGTACCATCGTCAAATACCTTCACCATGCCGACAGAGTGTGGATAGTCAGTCCGGTACTGGCAGAAGCCTGCACCAGTTACAAATCCACCGTTACCTACACCAATTCCTCTACCGGGGCCCATTTTACCTCTCTTCTCGGTCCAACCGGAAGCGTCACGAGCCATTCTGTTGGCGGCAAGCAGGTTATAGGATTTAACCTCATAACCGGCTGTGGTAATACTATTACCCTTACGGGCGTTAATCAGACGCATGTCAATCGGATCTACACCAATTGCTTCTCCGACAAGGTCAATGTGGCTTTCGAAAGCAAATCTTGGCTGCGGTTGTCCGTGACCCCTTTGCGCCCCACAGGGAGGTAGGGTTGTAACTATACGCTTGCAGTCAAACTTGTAGTTCTCAATGGGGTACAATATGCCCAGTAGAGAACCGGCATAGTAAGAGGATGCAATACCTAGTCCGGTATAAGCACCGCCCTCTAGAACACAATCAAATTTGTGCGCCACTATCTTACCTTTTTTGTCCACACCAGTGGTCAGGGTCATAGTCATGGGGTGACGGCCGTGGCCATTCAGGAAGGTCTCATAATGGTCAAACCAAACCTTAACTGGTCTCCCAGTGAGCTTGGACAGAATTATCGAGGCAAACTCTGTACCACAGGTGTCTAACTTACCACCAAACCCGGCGCCAACATTAACCGCACGCACAGTCAGGTTACCCATTTTCATGCCCAGAACCCTGGCTATGTGATACTGGTCATAGTGCACTGATTGTGTGGTGGTATACAAAAATGCCTTGTCTGCTTCCCAATATGCTACAGCACAATGGTTTTCGATGAAGGCGTGATAAGCACGCTGGCCCTGGAACTTGTCAGTGCGCACATAATATGCGTCTTTCATTGCTTCGTCCACATCACCAAAATGGTGGTGAATTTCAGTGTTAACGTTGCCGGGGTACTCGTCAAAGATTTGCGGTGCCCCTTCTTTTACAGCATCCTGCCAGGTGAGAACCGGCTCTAGTTCTTCATATTCTACCTTGATTAGTTTCAGTGCCTTGTAGCAGGTTTCCTCGTCTACCGCACATACAGCACCAATTTTATCACCATGAAACCTTACTTTGTCAATACAGAAAATATTTTCGTCGAAGCGAGCAGGGCTCAACCCATATTTCATGGATGGAACATCTTTTGCCGTGATAACTGCCACTACGCCGTCGAGCTTTTCTGCTTCAGAGGTATCTATACTCTTAATGTATCCGTGAGCTATTGTGCTGCGGATCAGCTTACCATAGAGCATTCCTGGGAATTTTAAGTCAGCCACATATTGCGCGTGTCCAGTTGTTTTTCCATATGAGTCATTCCTGTCAACGCTGTGTCCTACATATGAATAATTTTCTTTCACTACGCTCACCCTCTTCCTTTCCTTAGAGTTCTTTAGCCGCATCTAGTACGGCCGCAACAATGTTCACATAACCTGTGCAGCGACACAGGTTACCTGCTATAGCTTCACGTACCTCGTGGTCTGTGGGGTTAGGGTTCTCATTTAGCAGCGCTCTGGATGACACGATCATGCCAGATGTACAAAAACCACACTGGAATGCTGCATGTTCGATGAATTTTTCCTGCACAATATCCAGGTCTTCTCCGTCTTGAATACCTTCAGCAGTAGTAATCTCATGGCCGTCACAATCCATAGCCAACACCAGGCAGGAGTTAACCGGCTTGCCATCCAGCATCACTGTGCAGCAACCACAGTCTCCGAGCTCGCAACCTCTTTTAGTACCGGTTAAATCGAGATCTTCCCGCAAGAAATTTACCAGCAGTGTGTTTGCTTTAATTACTTTTGTATATTCCATACCATTAACGTCCATGGTTACCGCATAGCGTTTGACACCTTTTTTATCTACAACAAAGCTAGACATTTTCACCTCTCCTTTCTTTTCTATACGTGTCCCTCGTCAACAGCCTTGCGCAGTGCACGCTTCGTGAATATACGCACCAGGTCTGTGCGGTATTCAGCAGATGCCCTAATATCAGATATAGGCTTGCATTCACCGGAAGCAAGCACGCCAGCTTCGGCTAACACATCATCTGTTACCTTTTTACCTTTTAGGAATTCTTCAGTTTTCTTTGCCCTTACCGGGGTAGCTGCAACAGCACCCAATGCCACTCTCGCATCTTTTATAACACCGTTTTCCACCTGAACAGCAACTGCCACACCAACCACAGCTAATGCGCCTGATTTACGCAGACCAAACTTAATGTAGTTACTACCCGTCATTTTTTGTTCAGGGATGAATATTTCTGTAAGCACCTCGTCATTTGCCAGAACAGTCTTGCCAGGGCCAGTAAACACGTCTTCCATAGCCAGGGTCCGTTCACCCTTAGCGCCAACCAGCTTTGCAGTTGCGTTGAGAGCAATTAAAATCGGCGGCAAGTCAGCTGATGGAACAGCACTTACTATATTGCCGGCAATTGTGCCCCTGTTGCGCACCTGGTTGTTGGCCATTTGCTTGGCAGCATTTGCTACGGAAGCAAACTTGTCCTTTAATACATCTGACTTAACCAGGTCATTGTGTGTACATAACGCGCCTACTCTAACGCCTTTGCCTGCGACATACTCAACCTTTTTCAGCTGCTCCAGATTTTTAACTGAAACAACCACTTCCGGAGCAAGCAATTCATTTTTCATCTTGACTACCAAGTCTGTTCCGCCAGCAAGCACCTTAGCCTTTTCCCCAAATTGTGATAACAGCTGGCATGCCTCCGCGACGCTTTCCGGTGCATAATACTCGAAATCTGGTAGATACACGTTTTCTCCTCCTCTTTTTTGGTAATAATCTTCTGCACACCAAACAAACCCCGTCTCTTCTTCTTAACTTCTTGACATCACCATCCTCTTTAAATTTGAAGCTTCCTGTTTCTAACTATACAGATCCTCGACAATGACTAACTCCTAAACTGCTCTCAATACCTTAAAACAACTTGAAAATTCAGAACCTAATGACCAGGACATACCAATGCTATACGATTTCTTTACCGGTTTTATCTTATCACCGAGCAAAGAACAAAGTGAAATATGCTTTCGCGATTGAATTTATTAGTTATGCCTATAAATTCAACGGTACGACTGTATTTTTTAATGTGAAGAAGCCTGAAGCATTCGGCTATTTATGAACATTGGGCTAAAACATGAAAATACATGCAAACCCTTCCCCAGCAACCAATACAAACCTTATTTAGGTTAATCTAGACCCCAGGAGATATTAGAACCTTTAATAAGCTGCCAACAAAAGGAAACTCAGTGAAACAGCCAATTAAACCCATCGCATTTTTAATCACGACTTATATATTATAACGATAGATGTAATAGGAAAGATGTATTTATGGCGATCGAGCATTGGTGATAAAATTAGAAATGCCATCTATTGCGTTCATTTTATGAATGGCAGAACAACACAATTGTAGCGACATTGGCTAAGCCTGCGAGCTTAAATACATTTACTAATTATTGTCCTGCATATATAATTACATAGACAAAAACTATAAAACGACAAAATTTTCTGACTAAAATGCAAATTGATTAGCCCCTTACTGCCTAAAAGGTTAATAGGGGCCCAGTTAATAAAGCCTTATGAACGGTGTTAAACATTTTTTAGAATGCTAACCTTTAAATAGTACAGTTATGTTTTTTTATTTTGGGAATTGAGCAAATAGAGGAGGGGTATGCATTGGAAATGCATCAGCTGGAATACGTGCTAGCTGTGGCAAAATTCCATAACTTCACACGAGCAGCAGAGGAAATAAAGATATCTCAATCCTCGCTTTCCCAGCAAATTAGTAAGCTGGAAAACGAACTAGGCACCAATTTGTTTGTTAGAACCACCCGGTCAGTTCATCTGACACCAGCCGGGGCAGAGTTTATTAAACATGCCCAGCGGATCATGTCGGAGGTAAAGGAGGCAAGACGCAGCATACAGGATTATGTGTCTATGGTCAAAGGCGAACTTGCTTTTGGCACCATTCCTGTTATTGGCAGTTATAATGTACCCAATCTGTTAAAATCATTTCAGGACAACTACCCAGGTATTAAGATGCGCATTGTTGAAGAACAATGTGAAGATCTTTTATCAATGCTCCAATCTGCAAAGATTGACGTAGCTATGACACAGATGAGCAAAAATGACAATAATTTAAAATTTTACCCCCTTTTGTCCGACAGGATGGTGCTTGTGACAAGCAGCCGGCATCCTCTGGCTAATAAAGAAACAATAAATATAAATGAACTAAGGAACGAAAAACTGATTATGACACCCCGCACATCAGGCCATCATCATGATTTTTGTAGAGCCTGTGAGATAGCGGGCTTTACTCCAAACATTGTAATCAAATGTTCAATTGTTAAAACAATGCTCAGCTTTGTACGCGAGGAGATTGGCATTACCGTACTTTCCTCCAAGGTAGCGGCTGCAGAAAAAGACCCCAGTATGAGGATTATAGAAATCACCCCCACCATACCAAGGAGAATTTCATTGGCCACGCGTAATACCTCAGATCCGCCACCGACGCTGAAGATGTTTTTAAAGTTTACTAATCAATGGGTAAAAACACAAAAATCCAGGGAGGCAGCCAGGAAACACGTTGCCAGGGCCTCTCTCACATCACGAGACATAAGGCTAATCTATAGTAGATAATTTCATTATCTGAAACCACAAAAAAACTGCTGTTGCACAATTTTGTACAACAGCAGTTTTTTCATTCATTAGGTATCACAATTGATTAACTAGTTGTCCTCTAATGGAACATGCCAATTGAAGTCCAGTATGGAATTGATATAGCCAGTGTAATCAGCACGGCCACACCATAGACCATACCATACGTAGCACTTTGTCCACTAGTCCAGGATCTCTCTTCGGCAATGGACTCTGCTACCAAAGCAAACATGTTTGTATAGGTTAGGAAGAAGCAGTTTGCCGCCATTATGAAGAGGGGTACCCAAACCAGGGGGTTAACGCCAAAATTGTTCGCTATTTCAGGCAGTATCGGTATAAGGATAGTCATGGTGGGTATAAATACTGCCACGTCAAAGAACCTCAAAATGAAGAACAGTATTATGATGGAGTAGCACAACATCCAGGGGCTTGATGTCAACGGCGCGATTAGAGGCACTAAAACACCTACCAACCATTTGTTCACACCAGTTACACCAAAAACGCCGCCAATACTCATGGCCACACCAATAAACATGATTAAATCCCAGCTAATACCTGTGCTGATTTCCGGCCCTTTGACAACGCCGAAAGCTGTGAGCAAAAACAGTCCGGCCAGCACTGTAGCCCCATCTGGTATACCATGCATTTTGTTGGTGAAAAACATAAGGAAGCAGACTGTAAGAACTATCGCACTAACAATTTGATCCTTGTTCCACGCACCTAGTTCCGTATAAGCTTCTTGAAAATACTCTTTTTTCAAGGTTATCGGTTCGCTCGGTTTTAGAGCAAAATAACCACCGATAATCAGGATCAAGGTTAACACCAGGGCAGGTAGTAGCATGACCTGCAGGTAAGAACTGAAAGTAAGCATCCCTTTCAAATCAGGAATAGCTTCCATCATACCCAAAATAATTGGGCCGTGCAGCGATCCGGTAAGCCAACCTGTTCCAGGTATAACAGCCATAGCCCAAGCGGTTAGCAGTAACAAGGCACTACCTTTTGATTTTAGCTCCAGTTGGCAGGCCTCGATAACACTTACAGCAATGGGCACAATGATCACACAACGCACTGTAATTGAAGGAGTGAGAGCTGAAAGGGCCAACCCAATGATGACAAAGGCTACAATTAGCATCGGGTAGGAAGGGTTGAACATTTTCATCACTAGAAATCCAATTCTCTTACCCAGTCCAGTTTTGATCAGTACAAATCCGAAGAACAGTGCTGGAATTAGGGTCCACAGAGCACCACTGGTAAACCCGGAAAAAACGTTAGGGGCAGGGACCTTAATCGCCAATGTAAACAACAGGAAAAAAAACCCTGCAACAGATCTGGGGATATTCAGCGGTGCGAATATCCACATTCCGATAGTCACAATTAAAGCAAGTAACACCAAATGACCTTCTGGCGGCAAATCCGGCACCCAAGGCTTTGCTATCCCAACATAGAGGGCCAGAATGAGCATTACCAGAAAGATTGCGTCTGTAACCTTAAACTTTATACCGCTTTCTGTCGTCATGAAGTATTTTCCTCCTCTCAGGTTTTGGAAAATTAGCAGACTCGAAACTACCTTTAAAAATCTTAAAATAAATCCTACTCATATCGCCAGGTATTTGCCTACTAACGGTGTGTAGCATGGGGCGCTCACGCGCCCCCACCTTTCACACACCTAAAGCCGGCCGGAGCCTAAGGCACAATGCTGGTAATGCAGTATTGGCCTTAGTCGCCATTCACCAACATCTCCCTGAGCTTACCCCACTTGGGTTGGAATATTTCTTTCGGCATTTCTTTCAAGTCAGGGGAAATCACAGGCTTGAATTCCATTTGAGAAAGAACATCTTTTTCTAGATCTACCCCTGGTGCAATTTCAGTCAACACCACTTGGCCGTCCTTCAGCACAAATACGGCACGTTCGGTAACATAGACTACTTCCTGGCCTCTTTCGGCAGAGTATTTACCACTGAAGGTGACGTGTTCACACTCCTTAACAAACTTCTTGATTTTGCCTTCCTTCAAAATCTTGAGTTTGCCGTCAGATACCTCATACTCTGCACCGCTGGCGGTCATTGTGCCACAGTACACAACCTTTTTAGAAGATGAGGATATATTAACATAACCGCCCGGGCCTACTACCTTCGGTCCAAACTTGCTGACGTTGGTATTACCTTCTTCGTCAATTTGGGCTGCCCCCAGGAAGCATATATCTAGCCCGCCACCATCATAAAAGTCAAACATGCTCGGGTGATCAACAATGCAGTCAGCGTTAATCGCTGCCGGGAAGTCCATGCCTTGTGCCGGGATACCGCCAAAGGCACCTAACTCGATGGTGAGCGACATCAAGTCAGCTACATTTTCATCTGCTGCAGTATTGGAAACTGTATCCGGCATACCGATGCCCATGTTGACAATAGCGCCTTTTCTCAATTCCATAGCTGCCCTACGTCCAATAATCTTGCGCTCGTCAAGAGGAATAGGTGTAACCTCGGAAAGAGGCTTTCTAATACGCCCATCAAATGCAGGCTCATTTAATGTAACCCTGGTCTGCAGGTGGTTTTCTGGTTTAGCAACTACAATGTAGTCCACCAGGGCGGCAGGAACCTTAACGGTTTTGGGGTTAAGTGTCCTGGCCTGGGCTATATATTTAACCTGGGCAAATACAATACCACCGCTTCTCTTTGCTGCCATTGCTATATGGAGCGCTTCTAGGAACAGTGGCTCCTCATCCATAGTCATATTGCCTTCCTCATCGCAGGTTGTACCGCGGATCATAGCAACATCAATTTGGAAGGGCTTATAATACAGGTATTCCTCTCCCTGGAAGTTGACTAATTCAACCATATCATCCTTGGTGATATCATTAATTTTACCACCCTGCCGACGGGGGTCAACATAGGTACCCAATCCTACCTTCGTAAGCACACCTGGTTTTCCGCCGGCGATTTGCCGGTATAAATGCGTCAAAACACCCTGTGGGAATAGGTGGCATTCACATTTATTGCTTAGAACCAGTGCCCCTAACATAGGAGCCTCACCAATGTGTCCAGCAATGTGCTTTCTAACCATGCCCTCATGACCCACGTGGCTCATTCCTCTGGTTTTCCAGTCACCACAACCACAGCTGTGGGTGTTAAAAAGATCCCGGGGATGCCCGGTTTCCAAAAAACTCTTTTCAATCGCTATTGCCAGCTCTTCAGGAAAGCCGCACAGGCCTGCGGTGGTCCATGCTATAGTTGAACCATCCTTCACCAATGGGCCAACCTGCTCCGGGGTAATAATTTTGGACTTTTTGGACATCGTCTCTTCTCCCTTCAAGTTCCTAATCTTGAATCCTAATCTCCCTACTAAAAAATCTGCAATGAATCCCAATACCACTACAAAAACAAGATAACTCCAAGGCTATCTCTACGCCTTTATAAAAAGCCTCACCTCTTTTCCAATATGTATTAAGAATATATCAACTTCTGCAACGTGCAGAATTCCACATCCCTTATTCAGGTTTAATATTACCACCCGTTAACAAGCAAAGAGAAATATGCGTTTACGATGACATTCATTAGCAATGCCTATAAATATTGCATCCTTAACAACACCGGCAACGGTTATCTGTAAAAAAATAGACTTAAAATGCACGTTTATTACTTTTGCGCCAAATACCCATCTCCCCGGCGCTTTTAATCAACTCCTCACGAAAATCCGGGTGGGCAATAGAAACCAGCGCCTCTGCTCTTTGCCAAAGGGTTTTGCCCTTCAGGGAGGCAATTCCATACTCAGTAACTATACTGGGAGCCAGGCCACGGTGAATAGAAACCACTGAACCTGGTTTCAGTACCGGCCGGATTCGGGAAAAAACCCTGCCGGCACTGCTAAAGGTTGAAGCCATGCATATAAAACCCTTTCCCCCTTTGGATCTAAAGGAGCCTTCAGCAAAACAAATAGAGCCCCCGGTACCACTAATTTGCCGGGCACCGGATGACTCAGAGTTTATCTGACCATAAAGGTCTACATCTATGCAACTATTAATGGATATAAAATTATCTAGCTGACCAATTATGTAGGGGTCGTTAGTATAATTTACAGGCACAAACATACACATAGGGTTATCGTGGATGAATTCATAGACCTTCAGGGTTCCCAGGGCTATAGTAGCAATTATTTTATGCCTGTCTATGCTTTTCTTTGCCCCGGTTACCCGACCATTTTCGACCATATCCACCATAGAGTCCACAAACATCTCGGTGTGAATTCCCAGGTCCTTTAAATCGGAACCTGCAATCATTTCCCCCACTGCATTGGGCATGCCGCCAATACCCAGCTGCAGACAGCAACCATCCGACAGCTGTTCAATAATTAAGGAGGCGATCCTTCTATCAGTATCATTTGGCCTGGCTGGAACTATTTCGGGAATCGGATAGTCAGCCTCAACAATATAATCAACCTGGGAGATGTGGATCCCATTTTCCCAGCCCAGACAACATGGCATATTGGGGTTGACCTCTAGTATGACTGTTTTCCCTGCCTCACACATGGCCATAGTGTGCGAAACCTGGGGGCCAAAATTAAAGCAACCGTGTCTATCCATAGGAGCAACCGGGATCATTACCACATCAACATCAATATAATTACGGTAGTATTCAGGCAGTTCACTGTAGACCAGGGGGATATAAAAACAAAGTCCCTGATCACCCAGCTTGCGGTCAGAGGCACTAAAATGCCAGTTATTATATAAAAAATGAAGACCGGAAGGATCAGCCTTCACCACTTCAGGTGTACCGGCAACACGTGTGGTGCAACGTATTTTTACATCCCTGAGCTCATCCTTTCTTGCGGCCAGGGCTTTGTCCAAGGCCACTACACACCCGGAAAAAGAACCATATTCGACCCAATCTCCCGACTTTACTGCCTTGACTGCCTCAGAAGGTGCAACGAGTTTTTGTTTATACATTTCTGCATAATTCATAACTATTCATTCAGCCCTATATTGAGATAATTGAGTAAAGGCCGTTATCAATAGGGATAACGGCCCTTTGTTTTTCATACCCTGGCCGTGGCTTTTTCGGCCGCCTTTGTTGATACCTCTCCTGTATCTGTTATTGGGGGCCTGTTATCACGGAAACGCTTTGCTTTCAACTCATAAACTGGAAGTGTGCCCGGGGCCAACAGTTCAACATCCATATTTACCATAAATGATAGTTGTAGTTTTTGTGCAATTTTCTTGCGCAAATCATCCCATTGTCCAGAATCCACATCATACTTTGGCTCCACCCGCACGGTTATTTTATCCATTCCGCCTTCTGTCTTAGATGCAATATACTCGTAACTGTCAGAACATTCCGATATTCCCCTGATCACGTTTTCTATCCCCGCAACTGACACACACACCCCGCGTATCTTAATTATGTCCCCTACCCTGCCCATAAATCCTTTCATGACGCTTAGGGTCCGGCCACAAGCACAGGTTGCGCCCGCTTCTATGCCCTTGACCAGGTCACCTGTTTCAAACCTAATACAGGGATGGGTCTTGCTTATTAGGTCAGTAACCACCAGCTTCCCTGATTCACCTGGGGGAACCGGTTCGTCTGTTTCCGGGTCCAACACCTCGCAATATGCAAGATCTTCATTTATATGCCCCACATTTTCGTCACACAGCCAGGCCAAATAATGGGTTTCTTGAGTACCGCAATAATCAAATATTCTTGCTCCCCAAGCTTCCTCCAAACGCACGCCGGTGTTCGGGATAGACATCTTGCCAGGTTCACCAGCAGTAAGAATTGTTTTTATCCCCAGGGTCCGGGCATCAATACCGTTCTCCTCGGCAACCTTAGCCAGGTGCAAAAGATAAGTAGGCGTACCCATTAATACCGTTATACCCAATTTTCTAATCATTGTTAGCCGCATTAGACTGCTCCAAATACCGCCCGGTATAACCAGGGAACCTATCAAATGCTCACAACAGTCATAGGCAGCGGCCAACCCAAGAAAAGGAGTGAAACCGAAAGCAGCGTGCACAACGTCTTCCTTTCTAATTCCCGCAGCCCACACAGCGCGGGCCGCACCAGCGCAGTAAACCCCAAAGTAGTCTTCCTCTGTAAATGGTATAATCACTGGTTCACCAGTGGTCCCTGAGGTCATACCGATGCGAATGAATGGCCCCCTGCCTGGGACACTCATCATTCCATAGGGAGGATCCTGCTCTTGACTTAATCTTATTTCTTCCTTATGAAGAATCGGTATACGATTGATATCATCAAGCGTTCTCAATAATGCCGGGCAAAAATTGCTTTCTTCCCATTTTTGGCGATAAAATGGGCTCTTTTCCCAAAGATAGTTTATTTGCTCACGTAACCTAGCCAACTGAAGCTTCTTCATCTCTTTATGCGGCATGGTTTCTGCAGGAGACCAATACTTGTAACCAACAGCAGCATGTTGCTGAATACCGTTCATAAACATAATAAAATAACATCTCTCTTTCTCTTACCAGACTATTTTGCCAGGAGTTATACCAAGCACAACTGGTGTTTTTAGAGCACCATCCTCTGGCTTGCTTAGTAGTAGAATAGAGCATTTCAACAATACATGGTGTTTGTCACTGCTATACCCGTGTCAACGCATATGTAATTGGCTGTACCCAGTTATCCTAATCCACCACCACCATAGTTGTCTGCAAGATACAGAAATTGCGATTCATAAATTTATCCTATTTTCATTATCATTCACAACGTGAGCAAAGTGAAATATGCGTTCTCAATCGAATTAATAGGTTTTACTAATAAATACGGTTACCATTGTGTCTAAAACACAAGTGACACTAGAACACAAAAAAGTTGGATCCCAAATGCTCCAACTTTAAACAGATTCCGATGCTCCACTGTTTGAATAAATTTATGTGAACATCTACACCTTGCTAAGAAAAATCAAACACCCAGGCCTATTTAACAAGATGAATAATAAAGACGGATCAAATTAAAATCCTTTCTCTCCTTGTTTTTATTCTCAAGCGTTTTTATGGCATACTTCAGGTTATCCAGAAATTTTGTTACATTGATCCAGCCGCCAAATTTTTCATCATAAACATACACAACCCTTGGGCTATCGTTTATTTGTCCAGATTTAAATGTATTAAGCACTATTCCTCGCCCCCCGACTTTTGGTACTCCCTTTTATCCGGGGCAACCCAATAGTAAGCTGTTGTTACAATAAAGCCTCTGTAGCTCCCGGTAATACCAAAATTATTATGCTAACCTGCACACTTCCTGACTTAGTAGGTTGCAGCATTTCTAATTGATTTCAAAATAAATCTGCCCATCGATTTCAATCCTTTTGACAACCCCAGAATACTGCAGATATTCAAGATGTGTGGCTGCCTCACCAACAGCAAACATTTTTTGAGCAAGGGGAAACAAATCCCAGGATGATGGGATGATATCCCAGGTCATCTTGGCAGCAACATTATATGCATTCATCCGACCATTCCCCAAGATTACTAAAACCTCTTCGAGCCTGGCGTGATGGTGCTCTTTTAGCTCACCAATTCTTTTGCTGATATCATGAATAAGGCTCTGGTGGCCAGTGAGCACAAGCTCTATTTCTAAACGATTAATCTTATCTAGACTTTGCAGGTAATGCCCAAGCGGGTTCTCAATATTCTTCTCAAAGGTTATGTTTGGGGTGATATCATCAAGAATATGATCTCCTGAAATCAAAACCTTATTATCGGGCTCATAAAGACATATATGTCCGGGTGTATGGCCTGGGGTTTCTATACAGGTAAACCTATAGTCACCAACCTCAACAACATCTTCCCCACCCAAGATGGTGAAGGTCTGTTCCTTTCGTGCACTAAACCTTCTACCAGGGTGATTATGCATAGCGGTGTGCAGATCTTTTGCCGGAAAACCGTGCATACCGAACACTGCTCCAATTTCCTTCCAATAGTTAGTCGCACCTGCCATAGCGTTTACTATTTCAGAATCTATTCTTCCACAATATACCTTTGACTTTTCAGTGGCTACCTCCCCAGCAAGCCCACTGTGATCTGCATGTAGATGTGTAAGTAGAATATCCGTTTTTTCAAAAACCACATCGAGGGCAGCAAGCCCATCAAACAGCGCCTTTCTGCTCTCTTCTCGGTTCCATCCAGTGTCAATCAATAAATTTCGTTCCCGCCCTTTAATCAGGTAGGAATTTGTAGCCCCAAGTGGGCTCCTGGGTAGAATAACCTCAATCTTGTAAATACCCGGCAGGATTTCTTGAACCAGTTTTAGCGCCCTCCCTATTGGGTTTATCTAAAAATACCGCCATAAGAACCTGGATCTGGATAGCTATGTCTTTCCCCACAATGCTGTTGTCAATGTTGATTATTATCTTACAACCCAAAAAAAACAAAGTGAAATATTTATTGCCGATTACACTCATTAGCTGAGGTTATCAATAAAAGGGTTGAATCGCACAGGCGCACACACCATTGGCAATTCAAGAGGAGCAATTGCCCATTAAAATGGAAATGCCCCGGTTTTCATTTTTTACATATGAAACCCGCGGGCAAAATGCTTTCGTATTTACCTAGATCCCAACATCTGCTAACCTAGAAATCTGATTAGCTCCCTAATTTCCTTTTTTATATTAAGCTTCTCTTCGGGTGATATATTTATTAATAGGTTGCTGTTTGCTGTATTTTTGCGTATTTCCCTTAACCTGCTAAGCAGGTGATTATATTCCCTTTGTTTGGATGTGGAGTCCATCCTTGTTCCCCGTGATATGGCGTCCCTTAAGGCGCCTACCGACATACATTCCTGAAAGGCCCTTTCAGCCCACCGCCGCTGTTTTTCAGGATCTGCTATCTGTAACAACAATTTCCCATGCCCTTGCTTTATATCACCCCTACCCAACATTTCCTGGACCTCCCACGGCAATTCGAGCAACCTGAGGGTGTTGGCAATACTCGGCTGGGGCTTACCTATCTTAGTTGCCAATTCTTCTATAGTCAGACCTTGTTCTTTAAGAATTTTTTTGTATGCCATGGCTTCTTCTATGGGATTAAGATCTTCCCTCTGCAGGTTTTCGATCAATTGCAACATTAACTTGGACTCGCTTTCGTCAACAATAATAGCGCGAATCACTTTTACCCCTGCCAGCCTTGCCGCCTCAAACCGTCTATGTCCGACTAGCAAAGTAAAGGTTGCATCAACATTTTTCTTTACAATTACAGGCTGTAACATGCCCACATTGCTAATTGATCGGGCAAGACCCTTTATCGCTTGTTTACTATAACCCTTCCTAACATTTTCACCAGCAGTTATTTTTCCTATAGGAATGTCCATATACAAAATTACATCCCCCCTGATTACAATGTATAAATGTACCCCTCCTCTTTAGAATTTGTTTTTATACTTCAACAAATGCCAGCTGTTTTCCTGTTAAGCCCGCAAAAAAGACACAAAAAAAACAACACAGACTGTTTAACCCAATTAATAGAACATAGGTTTGAAACCTAAATACTGGCTGGGGTACCTGGTTTTATTTAGCATCGGGGTCATCGTTCATTTTTCCTTGGTGTTACAGGGGGGAATTTTCAAAAAAAGAAGCAACCTTAACACCTCCATTTTTTTGGCCACAACAAAAATTCATTAACCCTTATTTGCTTGGGTTAGGGTTATTTAGCAATTATTAATGCCCTATGGTATATTAATACAGGATTGGATGAAGGATCTTAACAAGGGATGTCAAATAAATAGCGAGGGAATTTTCTAATCTATTAACATTGGAGGGAAATTGTTTGTTAGTACACGAGTTAACCCTTACGGGAGTGGGGGAAAAGATCGCCATCTACGAAAAAGATACTGTATACAGTTATGCCCAAATGAGAGAAAAGGTCTCCCAGTACCGTAACTACCTATATACCCTGGGAATACGGTGTCATGATCATATAGCCCTTAATGCCAAAAACTCAGCTGCATTTGTTTTTAGTTACATGGCTATTGTCAGCCTGGGTGGGGTAGTTGTTCCCCTAAACACAATGTTTACACCCAGGGAAACAGCATTTATCCTCAAGGATGCACATGTTAGGTACATAATAACAGATCAGGAAATGGATCTTTCCGAGCAGTTTGCAAACAGCCCGTTGCCCAATCAGGTTTTAATAGCCGACCTAGAAAAAGAAATCAACACAAACGACTACCCGAAACCACCGGCTATTAATATCAAAGATTCAGACCCCTGTGTAATCCTGTATACATCCGGCACAACCGGACAGCCTAAAGGGGCATTGCTTTCCCACAAAAACCTGACTAGTAATGCGGCAGGCTTTTCAAAGGCAACAGAGGCAAGATTTGACGATAACACCCTTTGCGTCCTCCCAATGTTCCATAGCTTTGGCTGGACCTGCTGTGTTGGAACTGCATTTCATAACGGGGCTACAATTACAATAGTTGACACCTTCTCGCCCAGGGATGTTATCGCTACCATCCGCAACAAAGGTGTTACTGTTGTAATGGGTGTTCCAGCAATGTACAACTTCTATATATCATTAGCCAAACCGGAGGACCTGGCTGGGGTACGCCTTTTTGCCAGTGGTGGTGCCTCTTTACCCCTGGAGATCCTGGAAAAATTTTATGACAAGACAAAAAAACATATAGTAGAAGGATATGGCCTTTCCGAGGCTTCTCCCGCTGTGTGTTTCAACCCGCCGAGCCTGACAAAGCCGGGCTCGATCGGTCTTCCCCTGCAGGATGTTAGGATTAGGATCGTTGATAGTCACGGTAGGGAATGCACCTGTGGGAAAATCGGTGAACTATTGGTGCAAGGGCCAAATGTAATGACTGGTTATTATAATTTGCCATCGGAAACAGCTGCGGCAATTGTGAATGGTTGGCTACACACTGATGATTTAGCCTATATGGATCAGGACGGCTACGTTTTTATCGTCGATCGCAAGAAAGATATGATCATTGTTAGCGGACTTAATGTTTATCCAAGGGAAATAGAAGAAATTTTATATCAATATCCAGCCATACGGGAAGCGGCTGCAATTGGCGTTCCTGATCGAAGCAGGGGAGAGTCAATACGCGCCTATGTAGCGCTTCACGATGGCATGCTCCTGGATAAAAAGGATCTAATGGCTTTCCTCAAAAAAAATCTGGCCCCCTTTAAAATACCCAGGGAAATAGTGGAAATCGAGTCCCTGCCGAAAAATTCTACTGGGAAAATATTAAAAAAAGAGTTGCGCAACATGGCCTCCTAGATATATTTGAACCTGCTATTTTTACAAACAAAAGCCCGCCTTAAAAAAGACGGGAAAAAGAGGTGTAGGGGGTTAATTATACCTGATTTTCATTTATTGTACCCGAGGCTTATTATGAAATTCTTATTAAAATGTTAAGGTATTATTAAATGTACTGCCAGTGGGGGTAGGGATAATTTTCGCTACGGGTTCCAGTCAAGGTTTACCCTGTAATTCACAGGGCAAACTCAGCCACAATAAAGGTATGATCGGAAGGTTTTGTCCCTCCCCTTGGTTCGGTGTCTATCCAGGCCCTTTGCGACCTGGCGGCCATTGGATTTGTAGCCCAGATATGATCCACCCGCCAGCCAATGTTTCTTTCAAAGAGTTTTGGCCCCCGGTAGTCCCAAAAGGTATAATGGCCTCCCTCCTTTACATGGAGCCGAAACACATCAACAAAACCCCACTCCTTAACATGCTGAAGGGCCTCATGCTCTTCCGGATGAAACCCTACCCGTCCATACAATCTTTTTGGGTTATGAACATCTATCGGTTCCGGTGCTACATTAAAATCCCCCATCCAAATTACACAATCATCAGGGGAAAAGCGGCTGGCAAAATAATCCCTCATGGCCCTAATCCACCTGAGTTTATAGGCAAATTTGTCACTAGCTGGTTTAAACCCCTGGGGTATATATGTATTTATCACAGGGATTCCCTTTATTGTGGCCTCAATTAAACGAGCCTCATTAGGCTCTGCCCAGTTACCAATTCCTATGTGCACTCTTTCTAGTTTGTGTGGACTAATAATAGCAACTCCATTATATGACTTACGCCCGCTAAATACTGCATTGTAACCCCTGCTGGTAAAACCTGTTAGCGGGAAATCCTTGTTCTCCACCTTTGTTTCCTGCAGACACAACACATCAACCTGCTGTTTATCCAGCCACTCCAGTACCAACGGCAAACGGACCCGGATTGAATTTATATTAAAGCTTGCAACCCTAAACATGCTTTTTACCAACCCCCATATAGACCCCCAGTTCCCATATTTCTTCATTCATGTCTACTATGATTATTGTCACTCCTTACTACTATTCATACACTACTACCTGTCCAAGACCATAATATTATCCACAATTGGATCAATAGTTCCTTGAATTGTGCATCTTTCTGCCTTGAGCATCCGTACATAGTCAATAATATCCGCTGTTATAACTTCCCCCATACTGACCAGGGGAATCCCGGGGGGATACACCATGACCATTTCCCCGGCAATTTTCCCCGGGCACTGTTCCAGGGGTACGGATCTCTTTTTACTGAAAAATGCCTCCCTAGGCGACATTACTACTTCAGGACTGAAATGGGCCGGCTTTATTTTATTTATTTTTTTCCCTTTGCACTGGGTTGCAATGTCCTGTAAAGCAGCCACGAAAGATTGCAAAAATTCTTCCTTTTCCCCCAAACTGATAATGGCCAGAATATTGTACATGTCAGCCAATTCGATTAATATATTGTAGTCCTTGGCTAAAATTTCTTCCACCTCATACCCCGTGAGGCCAAGCCCTTGCACACTTACCAGCAGTTTTGTTTCATCAAAGCTAAGCTTGCCATCCTTTTCAAAATAATTTTTATCGGGAGCAAAGAACCCCTCAATCCTGTTTATTTCCCTCCTGGCCTTACTGACCAGTTCCAAAACATGATCCAGCATTTGCCTGCCATTAGTAGCCAACTGTTTTCTGGCCACATCAAGGGAACATAGTAAGACATATGACGGGCTAGATGTATAGGTCAGGTTAAGCACCTGTTTAATATAATTTGGGTTAATTTTGCTACTACCAACAAGAAGTGCAGAGCTCTGGGTCATAGAACCGCCGGTTTTGTGCAAACTGGCGGCGCTCATATCCGCCCCTGCCTTCATAGCCGAAATTGGCAGATGGGGATGAAAACACATGTGGCTGCCATGGGCCTCATCCACCAATACAGGTATGCCGCTGCTATGTGCGGTTTCCACAATGCTTTCCAGCTTTGGAGCTATCCCATAATAGGATGGGTTGATGGCCATCACCGCCTTAGCATCCTGGCACCTGCTGATGGTTTCCTGCAGGCCCGCAGGCGTGATACTAGTGACGATACCCAGGTAGTTATCAATTTCCGGCTGGACGTATATTGGGTTGGCCCCGCTTAGGATAAGCCCGTTAAAAATTGACTTATGGGCATTTCTCGGCACAATAATCCTTTCATCTTGTGTACAGGAGCTCATAATCATGGCCTGCACCCCTGCTGTTGTCCCATTAATTAAAAAATAAGCATGGTTGGCTCCCAGTGCGGTGGACAACAGTTTTTCCGCCTCTGCCATGACCCTAATGGGATCCCAAATCACATCTATACCTCTGGTCTCATTCAAATCCATTTTGAGAACATTTTCGCCAACGAATTCTTTGTATTCTTTCAGGCCATATCCGTGTTTATGGCCAGGTATCTGCAACGGGATAGCATTTCTTTGCACATGATATTTTACGGCATCAAACAGGGGTGTTTTATTCTGATCCAAAATCATTTATTTAGATTGCTCTCCTAACCATGCTGCCCTACAGCATTTATTTTTCTTCATGTTTTCTGATGACACCAACACCACGATTGGTGTTTGCTGATCATCATTGCCGTGTGGGTTATCTTTTAAATAGTTAGCCACCTCATCCACGTCAACCCCATCGGTAGCGGCCAGGATATCTACCTTCCCAATATCGTTAATATCTGTAATAATAGCCTCAACCCCGGTTACCTTTTTAATCCTGTCCACAACCTCCTGGGTATTCCTTGGTCCTAGTACAATATGCCGATCAAAAGGCCACATTGTCCCGGCAAAATCATCTATTAGCGCCAATTCTCTTCCGGCCACTCGAAAAAAATCTCCCCGCCGGCCAACCAGACGACCCAGGCCTGCGGCTGCCACACCTAGAAGAAATCGTGCAGTGCCAACCTCCTCTATTGCTACCTGGATAGAAGGGGGTGCCGCAAGGCTCCCCTCCTTACCGGGAAAATGGCAAAGTATTTTAGCCAGTATACCTGGCTTAACGTCATCCGGTAGAATTGCCCGACCCTGGCTGATAGCAACAACACTCTCAGCAATGGCCACAATATCCCCCGGCAAGGCGACCTTGCTGGTGTATCTTTCCACCACATTGACTATATCGTCCTTTTCCGTGATGATATGGGTCCTTATGGATATCCTTCCTGCAATCATTTTTTATCACCTTTTGCACTTGGCCCACCACAGGCAAAATATTTTATCAAACCGTTTGTAATGCCTTCCGCCGCCCTCTCCTGGATGGTTAGCCCGCGCAAAAACACTTCTTCCACGATATTGGTGATTGTAACAACCTCCACTTCCACTGCCGGTATTTCTTTGCCCAGGCAACCCAGGACTTGTTGGACGGTGCTCCCCCTATCCTTGACCCGCAATTTTTTAATGACTTCCTTTTGGATATACATAGCCAGCTCTTTGCTGCCATTATCATGAGGTGAGTAGAGAGTTGCGGCCCCAACCTCACTTCTGTCTGCACTGGCATTTGTATGTATACTAATAAAGGCATCAGCATTGGCACTAGTTGCCAGGGCCGCCCTTTCATCTAATGGGACATCCTTATCGGTCCTTCTGGTTAATAGCACCTCCGCCCCAGCCTTTTTCAAATTCCTTTCCAAGTTATTAGCAATGGGTATAACAACATCTTTCTCCAGCAGGCTCACCTGCCCCCTGCCACCGAAGTCTTTGCCCCCATGGCCGGGGTCAACTACTATTTTTTTCGCGGACAACAGGCTGTTAATAAAAGCACGATTCAGGTTTAGCACCAGCCGGCAAGGAAAATCATTATACAGGACATGCACACACTCAGCCGGGTGATCCAGGAATAATTCTACTCTGGCCGCATCATTTCCCGCCTGCTCTATAGAGATGTCCTGCAGGAGACCATCATTAACCTCCAGCCTGCCTTCGGGCATGTTTATCTCCACTCCGAAGCATTCAAGCAAAAACCCGCCACTAACCTCTTTTAGCATGTATTTATAGGGCCCTGTAGACTCCACAGTGACCCTTGTTAGCTGTTTTTCGTTTTCTCCATCAACTACCTTTGACCAAAGATTGGTTATAAGTGGTTTGTTCAGCAAATACATAGGGCTCCTCCCTGCATAGATACAATAGGACCGTCTTGCAACTTCGACCCTATTAAATTCTGTAAGTTAAACAATTTTCCCTCCTTTAAATTGGTTTACAAATAAATTTTGGCGGCATCCCTAAAAAAATGTCAGGCTATTCATTATGACACCAGCATAACCTACAGGGTGAAATAATCCCTGCCCCTCAAAACAGTTGTTTTCGGAAAAGGACTTGTATTATGGCCTTGGTATTTTATAATATCTAGGAACAGGACTATACCTCAAAGGCCCATTACCTTCAGACAATACAAATGTTATACTTTAATTGGGGTTTAGCCGAGGGCTTATTAAGGAGGGTTGTTTTTGCTTACTATACAGGTTTGCGTTGGAAGCTCCTGTTTTCTACGTGGTTCAAAAAAAATCATTGCTGAGGTAAAAGGTTTGATTGCTGAACTCCAACTAGAGGACAAAATCCTACTAAAAGGATGTTTTTGTCACAATAAATGTACCGGTGGGGTAACCGTTATGGTCGGGGAAAGGCTTTTTACCGGAGTAACCCCTGAAGATATCAGGGAGTTATTTGAGCAAGAAATTATACAGGCTGTGGAGGGGGATACAAATGCCTTTAATCAAAACAAATGACGCCAAATGCCGCGACTGCTACAAATGTGTTCGTTCATGTCCACTAAAGGCCATCTGTATCAACACCAGCCCCGACAACATTCAAACCCACGCCAGGATTATAGAGGAGGTTTGTGTGCAATGCGGACAATGTACTGTTGTCTGCCCGCAAAAGGCAAAGGTGGTCAGAAACGATCTAGAGGAAATAAAAGATATCCTGGCAAACAAGGATATTAGGGTAGTTGCCAGTGTGGCACCCTCTTTCCCAGTCCACCTCCCACTATCTCGGCCCCTAGCACTGCCAGGTATACTCAAAAAGCTAGGTTTTGCCTATGTCGGGCTGACTTCGGTGGGGGCAGACCTGATTTCTATCGAACACAACCATGTTGATAAACAGGTGCCTGTTATATCTAGCGCCTGCCCCGCGGTGGTTAACCTTGTCGAGCAGCACTACACACATTTTCTTCCTTACCTGTCGCCCCTGGTTTCCCCTATCATTGCTCACGGTAGGCTGCTGAAGAAACAGTTTCCTGGCTCTGTGGTAGTATTCATCGGACCCTGCATTGCAAAAAAGGGCGAAATCATTTCCGATAAGGTGAAAGGCTCTGTTGATTATGCCCTTGGGTTTAGGGAGTTATGGGATTGGCTTATAGATGAGGCAATTGATTTTGAAAACCTTGAAAACACAACATTTGATGGTTACATACCGGACAAAGCTAACCTTTTCCCCACTGAAGGAGGCCAGCTCCTGGCAACATCCCTTAGTACGGATATCATGGATGATGGAGTCCAAACAGTAACGGGACTAGAAAACTGCATCAACTTATTTGAAGATCTGCACGGGTTTAAGGAAAATCAAATGCCGGGTTTTATAGAAATGCTGGCCTGTAACGGCGGCTGTCTGGGTGGACCCTGTGGGGTTACTAAAGACAACATTTATGCAAAAAAACAAAAACTGCTCTATTTTTATGCCCATAATAAACTAAGTCATAAACCAGATGCCCAAAAAAGACCTTCATTGCCTTCCACAGATTTGATTCGAGAATTTTCAAATAGAAAAATAGAGCTACCTGTCCCCAGCGAAGAACAAATAAAGAACATCCTGGCGCAAACCGGCAAGTATACTCCACAAGATGAATTAAATTGCGGTGCCTGTGGTTTTCGTTCTTGCAGGGAAAAAGCTGTGGCCGTATACAGAGGACACGCCGAACCTCAAATGTGTATCCCCTATATGAGAAAAAGGGCCGAGTCTATATCAAACCAGGTCCTTGCTGCCATGCCCAACGCGGTGATCATAGCTAATGAGGATCTAATTGTAACTGAAATCAACCCGGCTGCGCTGAAAATGTTCGATCCTCAAAGCAGACAGATAGTTGGCCAACAGCTTGAACAGTTTATTGATCCGGGTGATTTTCAGCTTGTTCTGAAGGAAAAGAAAGCAATTATGTCAGATTTTTGTATCCTACGAAACAGAACTATCGCCCGCCAGATTGTTTTTCCTTTAGAAAATATGGTGGTAGGTATATTTGCTGACATTACCAAGGAGGTAAATCAGCAAGAGGAGCTATTACGTGTAAAAACACAGACTATTGATCGGGCCCGTGAGGTAATTAAAAAGCTAATGACTGTTTCCCAGGAAATAGCAGGCTTGCTGGGAGAAACCACCGCCGAGACCAAAATTCTTCTTAACCAATTAATAAAACTGATGCAGGAATAGGGAAAGGACGAGGTTGAGATGCTGTTTCAAATGGATATTGGATATTCCCAGCTAAATAAAAAGGGTGAGGAACTCTGTGGGGATTCTATAGAGGTTGTCCATGCGCCCAACTCTTCCATTATTGTGTTGGCTGATGGTCTAGGGAGCGGGGTAAAGGCAAACATACTTTCTAGGATCACCGCCAAAACCGCCGCCACAATGCTAAAAATGGGTGGGCAGATAGATGATGTCATTGAAACCATGATCGAAACGCTGCCTGTTTGCCGGTTGAGGAATATAGCCTACAGCACTTTTTCAATTCTGCAAATATTTGAGGATGGGCATGCCTATCTAGTTGAATTTGACAACCCCTCCGCCTACTGGGGATATGACGAATCATTACTTTATCTTAAAAGAATACAACGCCAGGTTGGCGATAAAATAATCAAAGAGTCTCGTTTTGAAATGGGAATTGGCCATTGGCTGGTTCTTTTAAGTGATGGTGTTCTTCATGCCGGCCTTGGCGGTTTTTGGAATTTAGGCTGGGGCGCGGAATATGTAGGCAACTATTTGCGCACCCTGGCTGCGGGGGGATACAGCACTGATGAGTGGGCGGAAAAAGTAACAGGCATGTGTAATAAATTTTACTGTGGAGAAGCGGGTGATGATGCCAGTGTTATAGTTGTCAGGTTAAGAAAGGTAAGAAAATTAACTGCGCTTATCGGCCCTCCGCGGAACCCCGCCGACGATGTTGAAGCTGTAAAAAGCCTCACTACCGCGGAGGGAGTCAGGGTTATCTGCGGCGGCACAACCAGTCAACTGGCGGGGCGGGTAATGAAGAGGGAGGTCCAGGTAAACCTCATGGATATGGTATCAGATAAAATCCCCCCCACCGGGCAGATCCTGGGGATAGATCTGGTCACTGAAGGGGCAATCACGCTCTATCACACCCTGCAACACCTGATGGGGGATCATAAGAACCTGGAAAACATTAAGGATGGTTCAGGCCGTTTAGCCAGGGCACTGCTGATGGCTGATGAAATTCATTTCATTGTCGGTCTTGCTATAAACCCTGTTGTGCATGACCCGGACTTTCCTGTCCCCTTTGCCTTAAAGCATCAGACCGTTAGGGATATAGCTGACATCCTGGACCGTCTAGGCAAAAAAATCACAGTAAAATATTATTAGTCAACTCCTTTTTGTTTAGGCTACCTACAGAAAATGGGGGACACATCCCGTTGCCGGCAACCTGCCCAAACAGAGACATGTCTCCCAACTTGTTACCCCCCAATCTGGGCAGCACTCCATCCAGCCACAAAACCAGAGGACCAGGCCCACTGAAGATTATACCCCCCACAGTCACCATCAACATCAATTACCTCACCGGCGAAATACAACCTGGGCAAAATTTTTGATTCCATAGTATGCTGATGGATTTCTTTTACGTTTATACCCCCGGCGGTAACTTGCGCTGCCGGCCAGGAAGTAGTCCCCTTGATTGGGAAACGCCAGTCCTGCAAGAGGTGGAGGATCCTGTCCCGTTCAGCCGGGCTGACATGTCCCGCTGGTTTTCTAATATCCGAAATCCCCGCCTCGCGCAACATTACAGGAGCCAGCCTTTTATTAATAAAACCCACAAAACTGAACGCCAATTCTTTTTCGGGGTTATCACTGAAACGTTTTATCAGGTAGCGCTCTAGTTTGTCCCTGCTGCAGGTGTTAATCAGCACCATCTTAAGCCAGGCTGCTTTGCCTTTCTGCAGGCATTCCCCGGCTTTTCGGCTTAGGGCGAGCACTGGAGGACCCGATGCACCGTATTCAGTAAACAGTATTTCCCCTGAAGCCTGGCCAACAACCTTATTTTCTACAATTATTTCAGCATCCCCATCAAATTTGATTCCCTTGACCTGTTTAAAAAATGCTGCTGCCAATTTGAGCTGAACCAGGGCTGGAAATGGTTCGACAATACTATGGCCAAGGTTTTTGGCAAGAGCATACCCCCCTCCGTTAGAGCCGAGGTTGGGTGCCGCCTTGCCCCCGGATGCAAGTACAACCCGGTCTGCGTTCAACTCCTCCCCATCCTGAAATTCAATTAAAAAACTGCCTTTTCTTGTTTTAATATTGCTCACAGTGGACCCACATAAAACCTTTACCCCAACCCGATCAAGCTCGTACCTTAAAACATCCAGAACACTGGAAGCCTGATTGGAAAAAGGAAAGACCTTGCCACCCTCTTCAATTTTATGGGCCACGCCCAGCCGCTCAAAAAAATTGATAGTCTTTTTAACACTAAATCTTTCTAATGCGTAATGGGTAAAAGCAGGGTTCCCCCCATGATAATTGGCCGTGCACAGGTTAACATTGGTTAGATTACACCTGCCATTACCTGTGGCCAATATTTTTCTACCCACCCGAGGGTTTTTTTCTAGGATTGTAACCTTTGCACCTTGGTATGAGGCGGCAATAGCCGCCATAATTCCTGCAGCACCACCACCGATAACTGCAACCTTGACACCTGAATCCCTTCCCATAACAAAGCTCCTCAAGTACAAATTATATTTTGTTTCTTTTAAAATCCTTATACAAAACATATAGGTGCTATATTAATTTTGGCCGTTATTTTAAATTATGTTGCTAATCACTAATTAACATACCATAAAAACATAATCTATTTAAGGCTGCCTGAATAGCATTTGTGTTTTTATCCCTTCCCATCATTGGGTTCGGTATTTTTCATTAGTTGGCCATAGCTGGTTATAATGATAGGCCCTAATTGATTGGGTGGCCATCATTTGGCCATCTGTTTTTTATTGTTATTTTTGGACAGGATATGCTAGACTACTAGTAACTATCTAATTCTACTAGGGGTGTTTGTAATATTGGTAAAACCGCATACACAACAGGCTAAGAAATGTCTTTTGTCCATTTTGGATAGCTGTGGATCAGTGCCACTGGAGGTGGCCTATTTACAATGTAACTGTGACTATGACTCCCTGGTGGGTGCACTTGCATCTCTTATTGAGGAAGAAAGGGTTTCAATTGGGCGGTTGAAAACCAGGCCTGTGTGGTTGCTAGCAAAGAAATCTGCAACCCCTGCAAATGGAAAAGAAATCTGGCACACTGACAGAAAAAAAATGCTCCGTATCCTTCCTGAAGCATTGAAGATGATAAGGAAAAAACATAACAAGGGACAGAAATCCAATGATAAGCATCTCACTGAACAACAAAACATCGTTGTTGCACTATTGGAAGACGGTATCCCACGCAGCCGTGAGGAAATAAATGCATCAACCGGCATATTAGACATAGAGTATCCTATTTGGCGAAGCCTATGTCGGTTACCGGATGGGCGTTATACGGTTCCCAACAGCAAAGGCGCCTGGGAAGTTTTTTTTCGTTACATAAATGAGAGACCGAGGCGCCGCGCTCACCTGTTGCGACTTTTTAGTGATCATAGGGAAATAACAACCCTACTTACCACGGAAATAGACCAAAGCCCCCTGGTTAGATTACCCCGGGGCCTGATAACCACCATTGACTCCGAGGAAGGCAGGAAGGCTGCAGAAAAACGTAAAAGGTTAACATTAGCCCGAGAGACACTAGGCAGCCTGACCAAACCTTTCTTTGTGCCCGGAGAGTTGGACGTGGATAAAAATGCATTTATGTATATAGTGGACAGCCTGGCGGTTGAGGTGGTTTTTGAAGGAAAAACATATTATTGTCTACGTCGGGAATTCCCGGGTGAGATCCTTGTTGAACAGCTAGGGGATATCTCCGGCCGCTATTTTGCCCCGCCACATGTTGCCAGCGCACCTACCTTTCTAAAGGAAAACTCCCTGGTTGAAAAAAAAGCAACCAATCTACTTGGTTTTAACCCTGAAACACTAGAACATCTAGCCCAGGCGAGAAAGCTGAATTATTTCATGCTTGACGAAAGAAAAAGATTTTGGCGGTCTGATATTGAAGACCTAAAAAGAAACAAAGGTAGGGTAAATAACATTATAAAAAAACATAAAAAGCTAGAGGCAACCGCTAGTGTGCTCCCAACTGGTGTCACTACCAACAGGGCCGAACAGGCTAAAAAAAGGGCCCCCCGAAGCGAAAGGACCATGCCGCCGGTCACAAAATTAACCCTTGATGATTTCCAGATTGAAGCGGCTGAAGCCCTGCGTGAAGGTCTCTCCGTTCTCGTCTCTGCCCCCACGGGAAATGGTAAAACCCTGGTAGCGGAAATGCTGGCCAAGGACGTGATGGCACAAGGGCTAGGGATGATCTACACCTCACCTTTAAAGGCTTTATCAAACCAAAAATACCGGGACTTCAAGAGATTGTTCGGGGATGATTTAGTGGGCCTGGTAACAGGTGACATCAGCATTAATCCGGGAGCGCCAATGTTGGTTATGACCACTGAAATATTCAGGAACTGGTGTCTTAGTGAACCGGAACAACTAAAAAAAACCTCCTATGTAGTATTTGATGAAATCCATTACCTTGACGACGAGGAACGCGGCACTACCTGGGAGGAAAGCATATTATTTGCCCCTCCCCATGTTAAAATTCTGGGGCTGTCGGCAACAGTACCCAATGTTGATGAAATGGCCGACTGGATCAGCTCTATCCGCGGTGGAAATGTTGTGGTCATACTTGAGAAAAGGAGAACAGTGCCGTTGGTAATCCGCTGGCTGTCACCCTGCGGACGTATTATTTCACAGAAAGAAGCACGCAAGAAAATTAGGATCCTATCAGAGCACTCTAAGACATTACGTAGCGGAAAATACAAGAATGGTGATAACAAGGTCACAGGTTCCCCTGAATTATCCGGTAGCAAAATAACAGAGCTAATACAGGATAAACTCCCAGCCCTTTTTTTTGTTTTCAGCCGAGGGCGAACAGAGATCCTGGCACAGGAGTTGGGAAACAACTGGGATTTCCTTGATAAAAAAGAAAAACAGCTGGTGGGAAAACACATCAGTGAAGCCGAAGCTGAACACCCCGGCACCTTTAGTGGCCCAGGGTGGCGGAAACTGCGGCGGTTGCTATACCAGGGTATTGGTTATCACCATGCTGGACTTTTACCCCCAGTAAAATACCTTATCGAACAACTTTACTCCAATCGGATGCTATGGGTGGTTTTCTGTACGGAAACCTTTGCCGCAGGTGTAAACTTTCCAGCCGCTAGTGCTATTTTCGACTCCACCAGAAAATGGGACGGCCGTGACTTTCGTATCCTTCAAAATAGAGAATTCTTTCAAATAGCTGGTCGTGCAGGTCGTCGGGGGTTCGATCGAGCGGGACATGTTTTTATCCGTATAGACAGCCGTTTTCCCGAACAAACAGGTTTTTTCCAGGAAAAAAAGGTAGAACCCGTAACCGGTAGGCTTACTATTTCGCCTAATACAGTATTAAGCCTGATGTGTTATAAAACCGATGATGAAATAAAACATTTTTTAAATGGGAATTTCAAGATGCACCAGCTTAAAAAAAGAAAGAGCAGTTTAGATCTAGAAATAAAAATGGTCCTGAAAAGAATTTCGGCGCTATCAGTTTGCCCGGATTGTCAGACCCTTGCCTGCCCCCTGGAGCGGGAAAATGCCCGCAGGAAATTAAAGCGATTGCGCTGGAAAAGCAAAAACAAAGAAAAAGTTCTTCTAAAGAAAAAACTATCGTCCTTTGCCGCAAAAAAATGCTCTGACATAGAAAAATGCCGTTCCACAATCGAAAAATTAAAGCAATCACAGGCCTGTTTACGCCTTCTAAAGGAAGAATACAGAGTGGTTTCCCAAAACACTAACTCGATTTTTAATGAGTACAGAGAGGTTCGCAACCTGCTGGAGAAACTTGGCTATATGAAAGAACGTGAATTTTACCCACGAGGTAAATTTGCACTTGAACTGCATGTGCAGGAAATATTGGTTACAGAGCTAGCTTTTTCCGGTTTATTAGAAGACACAGATCTGGCGGAGGTTGCCGCTATCATGGCTGGCATAGAATATATCCCCGGTAGAAATACACATGTGGCAAAACTAAACCTGCCCGCACTGCGCAAAACCTCCTTAATAAGGCACAATTTGCTGAAAATGGGTGTCCCGGAGAAGTTCTGCATCTGGTCCGGCCTGCCCGGCCCGCTAGCCTATGCCTGGTATAATGGTGCCGGCTTTAATGAACTTCTGGCAATGTCTTCACTTCAGCCTGGTGATATCTTTTCTCTTTTTAGAAGAGAAATAGACCTGCTTCGTCAAATTGAACGGGCAGCAACCGGTAATCCCAGGCTTGTTGAAAGGTTGCAGGCTGTCAGAAGCCGCCTGGATCGTGACGAGGTGGCCCTAAACTTTTAATAATAGGCTCCCAAAAATGATTCCAGCTCCCTGGTCACTTCCTTCAGGGTAACTGCCCTGGCTTCACCCTCTGAAATTGGTCGCCCAAAGAGAAAGGCTTCATCCCCCCTTTTCTCCCGCATTTTGTGGGGTAATTCGGCAATATTTCCAAACCATTTTTTAGCTGTCTTATAGGGGGTATGAAAACAGAATTTATGCTCACCGTACTCCACCCTAAATTCAAACAAGCTATAATAGTTTTCTTCCCTTTGGCACCGGGAGCAGCCAGCATGATTGTTTTTATACCTTAGATAACTTATTCCCATATTTCGAGCCCTATCCCTGCACCCATCACACAGAATAACCTTTTGAGCACCCTCAATAAAGATAATGTTCAATCCTTGTTCCGCAGTAAAATCATCTGTGAATCTTTTTAACACCTCTCCTTTTAGGTCATAAAGGTATTCTTCCCCAGTTTTTGCATAATGGTTTAAATGATAGAGGAAAAATGAAGCCCGCAACAACAAGGCCACCTTTTCCGGATAGAATTCCAGGGAATTAAGAAACTTCTTTTTTAGGTTAGAATGCCTCGATGTTTTTTTCACATCGATGGCTCTTTTAAAGGCAGCCTTTTTCCCACCCATACGCCTGTTCTCTTCAAAGTACCATTTTCTCCTTAGTGCCGGCATTCTTGGCAATAATTCCTTCACTGCGCTACTATCAAAATATAGTTCACTACCTGCCTTATATTCCTTTGTTTTCTTCACTTCGAGGAGGCCCTCCCGGATCAATCTGCGGACGGAAAATGGAGTTATCCCCAGGATTTCACTCACCCTGGCTGTTGACATGTATTTTCCTTTCAAAACCATGCACAATCCCCCCCACAGCAATTACAACCTTCTGTCTTGCCACAGTCTAACCTTATAACGATTTTATCTAATCCCCTTGGTTAATATCAAGTCATAAAAGAGGGTTCGTATTAATATATAAACAACAGGAAGTATTTACCACGCTATGGGGGGGATATTCGCTTGTGCAATTTGTCCCAATTTCTCAAGGATTCCGACACCCTTAAGAGGTTAACCGGACAGGCTACCAAACCTTTGCTGGCTATCCTGGGCCCCTTTAATGCGGGTAAGTCGACACTTCTAAACGGCCTTCTTGGCTTGCAGCTAAGCCCGGTAGGGATTATACCCACGACCACTCAACCTATATATTTTGACTACGGGAACTCCTTTAAAGCAACGGTATCCAAACGGCATCAAGATAGGGTGTTTTACCAACCGGAGGAATTGCACTCTTTCCTCGCTAGGAATGATGTATCAGATAGCAAAGTTAGTATAAAGGTACCTGCCCCAATTTTAAAAAAATGCAGACTTCTGGATAGCCCTGGTATAGACTCCCCTAATATAGAACCTTCGAACATCATCAAACTGGCTGGCAGGGAAGCGGATAAGATAATTTATCTATTCCACCAAAGGGGCATTGATGGGGAGAGCAGGCAATTCTTATACAGCCTGGCCTCTGTCTGGAAAACAAAAAATTCTAATGATATTTCATTTTGGTTGAACTGTAACCAGGGCACAAGCGATGGTACCTCATTGGAAACAACCCGTACAACACTAAGGGAAATATTTTTGCGGCCCATTAGGATTTACACCATCAACACCCTGGTAGAAGAAAACATTGAAACCTTTCGTATTTATCTTGAGGTGCAATTGGCAAAAAGCCACTTTGACCGGGCCCTCCATGTACTGAGGAAAATTGATGCCGGTATCCCTCGTAAACTTAAAAAGGTCGCCTCAATAAAAGATGAAGCGCTTTTCCTAGCAGAATTTTGGGATGTCCTGCGGGCCACACGGACAATTCTTGAAGCAGGACATATCATCCACACAGCACCCTCTGTTGCTAAGGAACTGGATCGCAGGCTGGCATTAATGGATTTGGCGAACCTGATCGCAAAAGAAAAAAAAGCTGGGGGCACAATTTACGGTCCTCGGCGGCGCACAATTAGGGATAACAAGCTGGTTCTACTAAACATAATTAAACAGCTCCAACAGGATCCCACAGTTAAAACACACATTGACCAGGCAAAGCTTGTCAGACTTTCAAAATTAATAGTATCCAAACATTTTGTAGTAACAGTGACAGGTAATTTTTCAACCGGCAAATCAACTTTTATTAACGCCCTGCTAAAAGACAATCTCCTACCAACAGCAGATGGGCCGACAACGCCGGTTGTGACAAGGATATCCCATGGAAATACTAAAACGGCGAAGGTACATATACCCCTGCAAACAACCCTACAGGTTTATGAACAGATTGGAAGTAAAGCAGTTTTAAACAAAGCTGCTCTGGAGGTATTTGAACGCTTGATAACAGGAGATGGTTCAGACATAGCACTTCTAGAGGCGTTTATAGGTGGAAACTTCAAAATAGTCGGCAGGAAGAAGATAGCCCTATTGCTAAATGAAACCAGGGAGCTATTTTCCGCAGGCGCCTTCGCCAGGACTGCCCACACAGCTCAGCCCTCAGTCTATAAAGGTATACCCATTAAAAGGCTGCGGGGCGGTAAGATTCCTCAGAAAATACGGCTAACATTCCAGAATCCTGGTGAAAGGGAATTCGACATCTCAGAAACGTTAAGCTTGCAGCACTTCTGGGACACCCTGGCAGCAGGCTGCCCACTTCAGGTCAGTGGGGTAACAATCCAATGCCCCTCACAGATCCTGGAACATGTAGTGTTTGTTGATACACCTGGATTGGACTGGCTTCAAAAATATCACCAGCAAAATATAGCCGAGAATATAAAAAACAGTGATGTTTGCCTGGTCTTTCTAAATGGCAAGCACATCTTGAGTGGCCTGGAAAGAAACAAATTTGATTGTTTATTTTGGTCAGCCGGCACTAGAAAAAATAAGACCATAAAAAAAGATGAAAACATTTTTTATGTGATCAGTTTTGCTGACACCCTTACTCCACAGCAAAGGGTAAATGTTTATAGTTACGTCAAGGGTTATTTAAAGAAATTAAACCATGGGGCGATGGGAAAAGAAACAAGGCCAAAAATATTCATGATCTCCTGTCTAAAAGGGCTGACAGGTACTGAAAATGGCATTAGAAGTCTGCTAAAAAACCTGGAAGAGGTGCTTCTAAAAAATCCCGGCAGGCAATTTTACCTCAATAGGCTTAAGGATATCTTTCACATCCTCGAAGAAGCATCGCAAAAAATAAACCACATGTTCCAATCCAATCGGATAGGTTTCAATGAGAGAAAAGGGCTGCTCATTGCTCAGCAGGGTCTGAGAGAATATAGGCGACAGGTTAAAAAACTGCAAAAGTCAATTTACGTTACTGGGAGGTTAGTTGTGGGTGGAAAACGCAAGGCATTTAGACGAACGTTTAAGGAGGATTATACGCGAGGTTAGCATATGGACGGGCAGTGAGATCAATAAAACCTTGTTGACTGATTTTGCACATGGCACCCGCAGCATCCTGGAAGAACATTGCCGGAGAGAAACCAGAAAATTTTTAGTGCTGTTTAAGGATGCTGTCGATAAATTTTAATTTAAAAGGTAGGTGTTAGGGATGGGACACATGGGGAAAGAGGTTATAACTGAAAAGTCTGGGGATGAGTTAATGCAAAACATGATTGGTGATATTCTTGTGGGGCTGAAAGCAAAAATGATCCAGCCCGTAATGAACGAAAATGCTGAAATAGCCCGCTGCCTGGCTGAATTAAGGAAAAACAATCAATCGCAACAGGATAAAATGCTAAAGGAGCTTGAAAAAATAGCTGAGGCGGTGCAAAATTTGCCCATGGTAATACTTACTGCTGTTAGGGATGCCCTAGACAAGGCCGGTGGAGGGAATCAAGATGGATTCTAAAAAGCTGGGCAAACAATCTGAACTAATCAGTTCTCTGGCATCAACAATACATAAAAATATGTTGGAACCGTCTACAGAAAAAATAGACACACTAAACATGGAAATACAACAAATTAATCAGAGACTGTTTACATTAACTACTGAGCTCATAAAACACAGAAAATCAGATCGATTAATCTTGTTTTTTGTATTTTTTCTGGCTGGCTGTGCCACCCTCCTATCTATTATATTGTTCTATTTTAAAATGTAATAAAAATAGAAAGCTGCCCAAAAAGTTATTAACAGCTTAAAACGGCCCTGTGCCGTTTTTTATCTGCCCTTTTTTTTTCGATCATTCTTCATCAAGGCGTAAACAAAGGCACTGGCCCCGGAAATAATTAAAACCCTTACTGTAAAGCCCATTGTTTCAGCCTTGAACCTTGATTTCTCTTCCTTTAGCTTTACTGCGGGATCAGACTTCAAGTCTGCGTAGGTACCCTTGGTTTCAAACAAGACCAGCTGCTTTTCCAGCTTTGCCATTCTTTCTTCATGTTTTGATATACCACTAATAAAGCCTATCACCTGAATGGCCAAAAAAGCAACGGCAAATAAAATTAAAAGAGTCCGAGGGTTTTTCACCAAACATTCCCCTTTTTTAGCATTATTCCCCTTTGACTAAAATTATTGCACCATTTATAAAACCAGCATATATGATTTTAACCTTTTGCCCTTTTCATTACCCAAAATAGCTATAAAATGCTATTTACCTTCTCCACAAATTATAAACCACATTTATACATAACACAATCTGTAAGAACCTTTTGAGCTCCCTAAACTAAAACATAATTTTTATGTTTACGTCATTTTATCTATAGATTGAAACGACAGTATGTAAAAGGTCAACATAATAAAAGGTGTGGCATATGAAGCCACACCTGCAATTACCGGAAAGTCAACACACCTTCTGGTATGTTTTTATTGGCATATTGGTTTGTCAAAAATGGCAAAGATAATGTTACTGCTCCTTGTTTCCTTTAACCCTGCAGATCCCGCCTGTCCATTACCCGCTTTGCTTTACCTTCGCTCCTAGGGATAGTTCTCGGTTCCACAAACCTAATCTTGACATTGATATTGAGCACACTAAGGATCCTGTGGCGGATTCTTCCTTCTAGTGTTTCCAGATGTTTTACTTTATCGGAAAACATTTTTTCTGATAATTCTACCCATATCTCAAGAGCATCTAGATCACCTTTTCGATCAACCACTAACAAATAATGCGGCTCTGTCTCACCAAATTCAAGCAAGACACTTTCCACCTGGGACGGGAAGACGTTGACACCCCTGATGATTAGCATGTCATCAGTGCGACCGGCCACCCGCTTCATTCTCATATGGGTTCGGCCACAGGCACATATTTCCGGGTGCAGGGTAGAAATATCCCTTGTGCGGTAACGAAGTAGCGGTATCCCCTCCTTTGTGATGGTGGTTAAAACCAGTTCACCCTGTTCACCATAGGGAAGGACATCGCCGGTATCCGGATTAATGACCTCGGCGATAAAATGGTCCTCGGCTATATGGGAACCTTCTTTTTCCATGCACTCCATTGCCACCCCCGGCCCCATAACCTCGCTGAGGCCATAAATATCCAGGGCAGTAATGTCCATTTTCGATTCAATTTGTTTTTTCATGTTATCAGTCCAGGGCTCGGCACCAAAAATACCCGCCCTAATCGGTAGCTTTTTAAAGTCTATCCCTGCCGCAATCCCTTCTTCTGCCAGGAAAAGCGCATAAGACGGGGTGCAGGCAAGAATAGAGGTACCGAAATCTTGCATTAACATGAGCTGGCGATCAGTATTACCGCCGGATGCAGGCACCACAGAGGCACCCAAACGCTCAACTCCATAGTGAAGCCCCAGCCCTCCGGTAAAAAGGCCATAGCCATATGCAATTTGGATCACATCTTCTTTGCTACCCCCGGCCATAGCCAGACAACGGGCTACCAGGTCCGCCCAGTTTGCAATATCATTTTTAGTGTAACCTACTACGGAAGGTTTTCCAGTGGTTCCTGAAGAAGCATGCAGCCTAACAATCTTCTCCAGAGGCACGGCAAAAAGCCCGTAGGGATAATTATCCCGCAGGTCCTGTTTGTATGTGAACGGTAGCTTTTTAATATCATCCAGGGTTTTAATATCCCCTGGCTCAAGCCCCCTGCTTTTAAATGCATCCCTGTAAAATGGGACAGACTTGTAAACCCTTTTCACAGTTGTCTGCAACCGTTGCAACTGCAGATGTGCCAGTCGTTCCCTGGACATGGTCTCATGCTCGGGATCATAATATGATGTCTGTATTTTTTTTACTGATGACTGAATCAATTTACCTCACCCTCCTGTTTTAAAAACCGCCACCTGGCTGCACAGCCCTCATGCGACCCAGGCAGGCCGTTAAATCCTTATATCCCCAATCATTTCCAGTGGACATCCACCGCTTACCATTTACTACCCCTCTCCATTACCAGGACGCGATCAGCAATGGCCACATTTTATTCACAAGAATGATCTCACCCCTGCCTTTTTCAACCTGGCCTAGATGACCATGTCCTACGTGTTGCCAAAGGGGCCAACCACACTGATAGTTCATTTAGAAAAAGCACAAATAAAACCACAGCCCTCGTGGGGACGAAAGCTGTGGCTATCCGCGGTACCACCCCGTTTGGTTAATAAAATAACCCTTCTTAAAAGGTCAAGAAATCCCCTTATCTGCACTGGGCCGGTAAAACAAAAAAGCTTTTCGCCCCTAAGGGGCGAAAAGCTGGTTTCGCGGTACCACCCTATTTGACTTCATAAAGAAGTCCACTCACAGCAGGGTACGGGAATGATTCCTTATACCCCCTTCCCTTTAACGGTAGAAGCTTCCGGCCGGGCCTACTTACCAAATCTGGTTTCAGCCCGGAAACTCGGTGGAGAACTTCATTGGGTCATGCAATGAAAGCATTTTCAATCACGACACTTTCTCCCTGCAGAGCTGTTTCCCAACTACTTTTCCACTTCATAGTTTCTAAGGTTATATCAATTAATACCTATGATACAGACGTCAACATAACATGTCAAGGATAAATTGCCGCACTGCCTGTCTCTTTTTAAAACTCTGCAAACTGCTTCAGCTAGCCCGCCTATCATCAATTTTCCCCGGTATGTAAAGGTGCAGATTTTCATGTTTAATGTTGCGGATGTGTAGGGTGTGTGCCCAAACCTTGTTTTTACGCATTGCGAACCCAATAAATGCCACCGGCAGCCAGGTCAAGGCGAATATGGGGTAGAAAAGTAACCACCAGTAAGCCTTTAGGCTCACCTTTTCTAGTGTCAGGCCGATACCAAAATATATAAACTGCGAGAAAAAGCTGATCACAGCAATCATAGGCTTATCGTAAACCTGATCATACATAAAAAAGTTGCCTATTAAACACAAACCTGTGAACATTAGGAAAAAGGGCTGGATCAAATACATCGCGCCATCAATCATGGCAAAATTTTTGGTGCGAATAGCTTCCAGGAACAATTTGCCGACATATCTTCCTGCCACGTTGGTATGGCCCTGCATCCACCGTCTGCGCTGACGCCAAGATTGCATCAAACTCAAGGGCTTTTCATCATATACCTTAGCATCATGGGCCCAACAAACCTTGATATTATTTAAAAGCGCTTTGGTCTGAAATTCCAGGTCCTCAGTAAGGGAAGTCATACCCCAACCGTATCTTTTAAGCATTTCTACTGAAAGGCACATGCCGGTACCTCCCAGTGCACAGGTAAAGCCTAAATTATATTTGGAGAGCTGCCAGAAACGGTTGGTCAATATATAGCTGATATAGATGGATTTTGTAATCCAGGTATCATGGGCGTTTTTTGTGTCCAGGAAACCCTGAATGATTTTTTCACCCTTTAGTAAATGTCCATTCATAATTGATAGAAAATTACCCGCCACAAGATTGTCCGCGTCAAAAACACAGACTGCATCATAGGGAATACCCCGCTCAAAGATGTTATTAAATGCATATTCAAGAGCGTACCCCTTCCCTTTATCTACCTGGTTAAAACGTTCCATAACAGTAGCACCATATTCTGCCGCAATGGCGGCAGTATTATCTGTGCAATTATCAGCCACAACATAAACATCATACAACTCTTTTGGATAATCCAGGTCTTGCAGGTTTCTGATTAACGCACCAATAACCTTTTCCTCATTATAGGCTGCAACAACAATAGCAAAACGGGAAGCAGGTGGCAAAATGTCATCACTGTATCTACGAAAAAACCCGAATAAAGAAATCACAAAAAAATAAAAGTAATATACTGAAATGAAAAACTGGGCCCCGTAGTAAATTACCTCCATGGTTATCTCCTTTACCAAAAAAAGTTTAAAAACACACATCAGATGAAGATTCTTCTAATGGCGGAAAAATCCTTCTTTTATTCTTCAAAAATAATGTTTACCACTATCACCAGCCCCGGTCCAACCGGCAAATCTACCCGTTGGTCCTTCTGTTGCCTATGCTAACCACCATATCCAGCTTTTATACTTTCCCCAATTGACTTCCAATTTTACATGATATTATAACCCATAAAAAAATGATAGTGCTATTATGGGTTAAACAACACCACCCCGGTAGCATTTGTCTAACACACCTGGTTGATCTCCCAAAGACAAAAAAGAGGCCTCTGACTGGCCCCCCTGATTTACCTTACTGGCTAATCTCAACTATATCCCCATCGGCCATAATGTAATCACGCGCCACTGATTGGCCGTCATACCTTGCAGAACCCCAGACCCTGGCATTTTTCATTAACCTGGGCAAATCCCTATGAATGGTCTGGGCCAGTTCCATGATTGTACTGCCATGATCCATAATAAATGGTTTTTTTACATCCGGATCCTTACCTGGTATTTTTGTGTAGACCCTAATAACATTAAGCATCTGAAAAATTTTCTCCCTTAGAACCTCTAAACCCTCTCCTGTTCTGGTGGAAAATGGATGTATGGCTATACCCGTTGGGGTAAGTTCCCTAATTATCTGCATGTTATCTTTACTACCCTTTTGGTCTATCTTGGACGCCAGCACTAAAACTTTGTTTGGGGACACTCCATGTACCTCGGGCATCAAATCTTCCCTTACGATCTTTTTATCCTTAAGGTAGTTTAGACAAAATTCTAGTTGTTCCAGGCATTCATCACTGGCAACATCTACAAATATCAACAGAATATCAGCATTACGCAAGGTCCCAATTAGCCCCGGTGGTACAATATCCTCTGTTATCGGGGGGGTGTCGACCAGCTGAACAAAAACATCTTCATAGGGCATCATTCCAGCCAGGGGAACTGTAGTGGTAAACGGGTAGTCAGCTATTTTAGGCTGGGCTCTGGTCAAAGCGGCAAGAAAGGAGGATTTGCCTGTGTTGGGGAAACCAAACAGTACCGCCTGCCCCGCCCCCTGCCGTTCAATGCTAAATGGATCCACATGACTGGTTTTGGGTTTTTTTGTCCTATCCCGCCTTAGCCTTGACAGTCTTCTTCTCAGATCTGCTCTTATTTTTTCGGTTCCCTTGTGCTTGGGAATGACGGCCAGCATTTCCTCCAACGCTGTAATCTTTTCCTCAATTGAAACAGCCTTTTTAAAGGACTCTTCTGCCGCGTAATACTGGGGTGTAAGGTTGGCCGGCAAATATCTTCACCTACCCTCTTCATCATCCAGCAATCCATACTGTGCTAAAATGTTGCAGTGTTAATAAATTTTTCTAATATGATTTATGTATACCTTTCAACAAGGAAAGCCATTACCCTCTTACCTCTACCAGTAATGTTAAATACTGATGGTTAAAAAAAACAACCAAAAGCCTTATAATATTACATATGGCAGGGTCGGCTTCCAGTATTTTAAGGTTATTATATCAAAAAACCCCCGCATAGTAATTTTTTTTGGCAATTTGCAGGTATTGCTTTGGGTAAAGGACAAAAATACAAAATATTATAGGATGTTCACACAAAGAAAGGGGAAGAACATTTAATGAATGAACATGACAGGCATCATGCTGAAAAAGAAGTCCTGGATAATATGCACTGGAAATACAGTGAAACCGTGATTGATCATGCCAAGAACCCCCGAAACATGGGCAGCCTGCCCAAAAGCGATGGTTTTGCCCAGAGCATGTCAGCCGAATGTGGCGATACCTTGAGCATGTGGGTTAGTATTCGAAACGATACTGTTACCAGGACAACCTTTTGGACTGACGGCTGCGTACCTACCCTGGCCTGTGGTAGTGTTGCCACTACCCTTGCTACAGGCCTGCCTGTACAGGAAGTAAAAAACATCGACAAAGACGCCATCTTGGAGGCACTAGACGGTCTACCGAAGGCACACATACATTGTGCTGAATGGGCTGCAGAAACACTCCATATGGCTATTGAGGACTACCAGGAGCTGGCAAAAATCAGAAAAAAAAGAAATGGGCTGGTTTAAACAGTTCAACCGGCCCATTTTTATCAAAAGGCGATGTTGTGAAACAATCTTTTAAATTCTTTTGACACATACCTACAACTGGTTGTATTATTGTTTTATAAATCTTTTGTTTTTACAGACCTTGAAGGGGGAATGGACAGTTATGGAGGAACATGTTGAAAAAGAATTTATAACACAAATGCAGGGCGAATATAGTGAAACAGTAATTAACCATGCCAGAAACCCACATAATGTAGGTAACATTCCAAAATGTGATGGTTTTGCCCAGGCTACCGGCATATGCGGCGATACACTGGCAATATGGCTCAAGGTTAAGGATAATCGGATAGCCCTGGCTTCTTTTTGGACTGACGGTTGTGGTGCATCCATTGCCTGCGGCAGCATTACCACAGTACTAGCCAAAGACCGTACAATTGAAGAAGCAATGAAAATTGATCCAAATACGATCCTGGAGGCTCTCGGTGGACTGCCTGAGGATCATGTACACTGTGCAGAGTTGGCAGCAGAGACCCTTGATGCAGCCATTAAAGACTATATTCAGCTAGCAAAGTTCCCCTGGAAGAGAGATTATATAAATAATAATAAGTAGTGCCCAACCAGCGGGGAACTATTTCAGGTTTACCCTGGACTGAAAATAATGGGTGGCATAAACTGCCGCCAATGGATTGTGCCCCGTGGCTCTATCCTTTACCGCCAATACTGTAATCGGGGCCTCCGAATGTTTAATGAATATGGTATCATGACCCACACACAGGCCGAGTAGGACATTCAAATCGGTCTGTTCTTTGTTTAAAAGCAGCGCCTGAACCACAGGGTTACACATTGCCTCAAACTGGCCCGGGCGCACCTTTTCATCATCACGCAACCCCAGTTCTTCCTTGGGCCTGGAGCCAGTTTTACACATTACTGATGCCACCATAAAACTATTGCTTTCCAGGATCCTGTTCACTTCCAGGGCTTCCTTGCGCAGGCCCACACAGAAAGCCAGACCAAGCTTTTTGAAGCCGGCGAGGTGGGAAAACTCCATAATTTCTCTAATCCGTGGCCAGACCCCATAACCACCTGCCTCCACCCGCGCTGAATTGCAAGCCAGACTGCCAGCAGATTGACGATAAATATCTGCCGCCTCATCATATATTTCCTTATATAACCTCATTGGGCAGTTGGCGGGTAATTTTTCTAAATTTCCTTTATAACATGGATGCGCACCACATTTAGCACAGTTCAACATTTTATTTACCTCCCCCTTACTATGCACCTATACATTATCTTTGGAACAGCACATCTGTTTCAGCAGGTCGAGAAATATTTCTCTAGTTAACGGTCTTCTGTTTTCCATGACTAACCAACCTTTTTTTCTCGAGTACAAAAAATTAGACGACTGCCTGTTGTTTGTCATACATACCTGCCCAATAGCACCTATCGCAAACCTGCCAATGGGTCTGACAACTACCTCACATTCTTCAGAGGTAATCACCAGCATTGGGACAAAATACCTACCTAGGTATTCTTCCTGCCTTTCGGCAGTTGTTTCAATAACACAAGGAACCACAGTTTGTTTTGGATCCTTTTCCCATTCCTTTATTTGTGCCACTGTCCATTGCTTCAGCTGTCTATTTAGCTCAATAAGAGCTGACACCCATTCTTCCTTTATTCTCTGATTCTCCTGCACAGAATCCCTATTCAATTCCCCCATACCTAACCTCCATTTTTTTTAACTGTCCCCAAATGTGTTTTAGGACATCTTCTAGTGAAATATCGTTCAAAATTATTATAGACAATCTCTTTCATGCAGGCAATAAATTTTTTATTTGATGCCGGCATAATGTTGTTGACATTAGTTCATAATAGGGAATACAATAGTTATGAACCAGTGGTCATAACAATTCGTAAATTAGGAGGTCAACATTATGAAGGTCGCTATTACTTCTGTTGGACAAGACCTGGAAAGCAAGATTGATGCTAGATTTGGCCGAGCAAAATGGTTTATAGTAATTGATACTGAGACAAACAAGCACCAGGTAATTAGTAATGAACACAATTTAAACATCAGTCAGGGAGCAGGGATTCAAACAGCTGAGAACATCAGCAGACACAATGTAGAGGCAGTGATCACCGGGAATTGTGGCCCCAAGGCTTTTAAAACCTTAAGCAGTGCAGGGATCAAGGTCTACAGTGCTGTTGATGGTACTGTAACAGAGGTTCTGGAAAGATTTAAAAACGGCAAATTAAAACAAGCTGGTGGAGCAAATGTTGAAGGCCATTGGGCTTAAGCAGAACAAACTATATTATGAAAGGAGGAATAAAGATGCCTAGAGGAGACGGTACCGGGCCGGCAGGCAAAGGCCCTAAAACGGGAAGAGGCATTGGCCCATGTGGCGACGGCCAGGGACAAGGCGGCGGCAGGGGTCAAGGTGCCGGCAGAGGTCAAGGCGGCGGCAGAGGTCAAGGTGGCGGCAGAGGTCAAGGTGGCGGCAGAGGCCAAGGCGGCGGCAGAGGCCAAGGCGGCGGCAGAGGCCAAGGCGGCGGCAGAGGCCAAGGCACCGGAAGATAACATACAAACTGATATTATTTTGCAATGTTAAACATTTAAACCAATGTTCGAGGAGGAATCCCTTATGACACGCTTCAATGGCACAGGACCACAGGGTGCCGGGCCCATGACGGGTCGGGGCCGTGGTTACTGCATGAGCCCCATAGGCCCCTGTTCCGGGTTTAACCAGGGATTCTGCCGGAGGGTCGGCGCCCAGGGTGGGTGGTACAGACAGCAAAACGCCTTACCACGCCACTGGCCCGGGTGGGGTCCCTATGCTTCACTAAACGCACCCGTTTATGCACCCCCACTGGGCGGTGAACAAGAACTAACATTTCTTAGGGAACAGGCTGAATACCTGGAAAACACACTTGAACAGCTAAGAAAACGAATCAAGGAATTAGAAATTAAAGATTAGTAGAACTAGAACTGCCCTGCTAGGGGGGAAATTATGAAACAAAAACTTACCATAGCTGTTGCCAGCGGCAAAGGTGGCACAGGAAAAACCACAGTTTCTGCCAGCCTTGCCCTTGCAGCTGCAGACACCGGACACAAAACAGCTTATATGGACTGTGACGTTGAAGAACCCAACGGACATCTTTTTCTGAAACCCAATATCAGTTATCGCCACATGGTGGGTATACCTGTTCCAATTGTGGATCAGGACAAATGCACTGCCTGCGGCCTATGCGGGGAAATTTGCCAGTTTAGCGCCATTGTTTGCATCAACAAAAATGTTTTAACATTCGATAAAATGTGCCATGGTTGTGGTGGTTGCAGCCTTGTCTGCCCTGCTGAAGCTATTACAGAGCATAGCAGAAACTTCGGTGTGGTTGAGACTGGGGATTGTGGCAATAACCTCAAATTCTATCATGGCAAACTAGACGTTGGTGAAATACACAGCCCACCGCTTATTGAGGCAGTGCGGGAAACTGCCCAGGGGGAGGATTTAAACATTGTGGATGCATCCCCCGGTACATCTTGCCCAGTAGTAGCCGCTATCAAAGGAGTAGATTACATCCTCCTGGTTACGGAACCAACTCCCTTTGGGGTTAATGACCTGGAAATCGCCGTTGACATGGTAAAGGAACTAGGTATTCCTCATGCAGTGGTAATAAACAGATCTGTCCCGGAACACACACTAGCCCGTGATTTTTGCCGGGATAACAACATCAAAATATTGGCAGAAATTCCAGATGACCGTCGGGTAGCGGAAGCTTATTCCAAGGGTGAGTTACCCTATTCAGGGGTGGAAGGCTATAGGGAATTGTTCAAAGAACTGATAGATACTATAATAAAGGAGGCGGGACGGTGATAGAGATAACAGTAATTAGCGGCAAAGGCGGTACAGGTAAAACCAGCCTGGTAGCTTCCCTAACTTCCCTGGCACCAAAACCAGCAGTAGCTGATTGTGATGTAGACGCCGCCGACCTCCACCTTGTACTTGATCCCCAGGTCAAGGAATCCCACGACTTTTCAGGCGGAAAACTGGCTGAAATTATACCTGCCAAATGCAACAGTTGTGGAAAATGCTATGAATTATGCCGTTTTGGTGCGGTAATAAAAAACGAAAATAAAAAACCCGCCTATGCAATAGATCCCATATCCTGTGAAGGATGCGGTGTATGCAGTTATTTTTGCCCGGAAAAAGCGATTGCCTTCGAACCAGCAATTAATGGCCAATGGTATATCTCTGAAACCCGCTACGGGCCCATGGTTCATGCTAAACTAGGTATAGCAGAAGAAAACTCGGGCAAACTGGTAGCTCTGGTGCGTGATCAGGCCAAAAAAATTGCTGAAAATAAAAACTTATCCTATGTCATAGTCGATGGGCCCCCAGGAATTGGTTGTCCTGTTATTGCCTCCGTTACTGGGACAGACTATGTACTAATCGTGACCGAACCAACATTATCGGGTGAACATGACTTGGCGCGGGTGATGGAGCTGGTTAATTATTTTAAAATACCTGCCTTTCTTTGCCTGAATAAGCATGATATCAATCCCGCAATGAGCGACAAAATTGAAAATTTGGCCCTTAACGCCGGAATAAAGGTAGTAGGCCGGATTCGTTATGACCGGGCGGTAACAGAAGCACAAATAAAAAAACTTCCACTTGTAGAATTCACTGATGCACCTGTTGCAACCGATTTAAAAAATGTGTGGAACACACTTATTCATGAAATAAATTTATTGCAGAAAGGAAGTCATAATTAAATGAAAATTGCTATTCCAGTTGCTAAAAACCAGTTGTGCACCCATTTTGGCCATTGCGAAAATTTTATGTTTTTTGACGTTGATCCCGATACTAAAAGCATTTTAAAAAAGGATATTCTTACTTCTCCACCCCACGAGCCGGGATTGTTACCAAGACTTTTGTCTGAAAAAGGGGTCAACCTAGTAATAGCAGGCGGCATGGGTGGACGTGCGCAGCAGCTTTTCCTACAAAAAGGAATTAAGGTTATTACCGGTGCTAACCCAGCTGACGGCAGTCCGGAAGACATTGTAAAAACCTATTTGTCAGGTGCACTGCAAACAGGAGCAAATCCCTGCGATCACTAGGGTTAGGCAGCATTAAAAGGAGATACCCACATGGAAAAAGGTTCTAATTGCAATGATTGTTCTAACAGCTCTTGTGCTGCTGGGCAAAACAACACCTGCGACAGCTGTACGAATGGCTCATGTGAGGAAAATCAACAAACAGCAAGCAATAACGAGGAAAAACATCCACCTGAAAAACTAGCCTTAAATGAATTCAGTGATGTAAAAAATGTGATCGCAATTATGAGCGGGAAGGGCGGTGTCGGCAAATCCACCGTAACCTCTCTGTTGGCTTGTGGATTTAGAAAAAAAGGTTTTGAGGTTGGTGTACTGGATGCGGATATCACTGGACCCAGCCTGCCGAAAATGTTCGGTGTAAAGGGTATTCCTGAGCAGGTTGCATTTGGGCTGATACCGCTGGAAAGCTCTAGTGGAATAAAAGTCATGTCAGTAAACCTGCTTATGTCTCAGGAAGATGACCCTATTATTTGGCGTGGCCCCTTGCTGGGTAAAATGGTTGGCCAATTCTGGACCGATGTGGTATGGAACGACCTTGATTATCTTTTTGTCGACTTACCTCCAGGTACAGGGGATGTACCTCTAACGGTAATGCAGTCTTTGCCCCTGGATGGTCTCATTATAGTAACGTCGCCCCAGGAACTCGCGACAATGATCGTAAATAAAACAATAAAAATGGCCAAACTTATGAATATACCGATTCTCGGCCTGGTAGAAAATATGAGCGCCGCCGTATGTCCCAAATGTGGGGAGATATTCCAGGTTTTTGGGCCTGGACACACCAAGGAGATGTCACAACGATTTGGTATACCATTCCTGGGAAGCCTACCTATTGATCCCAGGCTGTCGTCCCTCTGTGATCGGGGGCGGGTGGAGGATTATGGAAGCAGCCTTTTTACAGATTTCATACCTCAACAATTGGTGGAATTGCATAAAGAGAGACCCCTGTGATTAATTTACTGAACCCGTGCAACTAAACAGTTATTATGTTTCTGAAATATGTTCGAGCCACTGATAAGGAGGGTTGCCATGCCTAGACCAAGAAAATGCAGAAGAGTCGAGCAACTTCCAGGATATACCTACTTCAAGCCGGCGGGCGTCCCCATATCGGAGCTTACTGAGGTAGTACTCTCTGTAGAGGAGCTCGAAGCTGTCCGCCTGAAGGATTTGGTTGGAAATGAACATGGCGCATGCGCTGTAAGAATGAACATTTCACGCCCAACCTTTCATCGGGTGCTGTCCTCTGCACGGCAAAAGATAGCGCGTGCCCTTGTCAACGGTGAATCCCTGAGGGTAGAAGGTGGCAATTTCAAATTAGCCCAGCATAAACTAAAATGCGTCATCTGTGGCCACCAGTGGAAGGGAACTATCTGCCGTAGAAGGACCTTGTGCCCGCTTTGTTACGGAAGCGAATGGCAAAGGATCGAGTCTTAAAATATTTATAAAGTTACCTGCATAAAATCGCAACACTATAATTATTAATAAACCAGTCCCGTGTTTCGAAATCAACGGCTCCATGATTTATTGTCTTCCACCTTTAATAATTGATGTAAAAGGTGAGGAAATATTCCTTGCAAAAATAGAAATTAGTTGCGACAATCACTGATAGGGGCATCGTTAACATGTCCAAATCTTCTCCCTAAAAGGCGTGGCTACTAATGCCACGCCTTTTACAATAACGGTATTGTATAAAACATATATAAATTCTATATTTGAAAGGAGCAAGTTATGGGTAGCCCGAAAAGTGCCCGGGTAGCCTTATATTCTATCCTATTAAACCTAACAATCATGTTGGGAAAGGGATTTCTTGCCTTTCTATCAGGCAGCACCGCGCTCATAGCAGAGACAATCCACAGCGCTTCTGATTTGGTAGCAAGCTTTGCAACATTTATAGGTATCCGCATTTCCCATCTCAAAGGAAAGGCTTTTCCTTTTGGGCTTTACAAGGTAGAAAATTTCGTTGCCTTGATTTCTGCCGGCTTTATATTTTTTGGCGGGTACGAAATTGCAAAGGAGAGCTTTTTTTGTAGCAGCGCTGTGAAATTAAAAAATCTACCCCTGGCCTTTGCCGGGTTAACACTGATTGCTATAATAATCTATCTTTTTTCTAATTATGAATCTAGAAAAGGTGAGGAACTAAACTCACCGGGGCTCAAGGCCGACTCCAGACACCTTTATTCAGACCTGGCATCAATTATAGTGGTCTTGTTAGGTTTGCTGGGGGCCTGGCTGGGGTATAGCAATCTTGATCGTGTCGCAGCCATTATTGTTGTGATTTTTATCGCCCGAGCCGGCTGGCGGATACTTTTAGATGCCATGAAAAGCCTGCTGGATGCTTCTGTAGAAACTACCACCCTGGACATCATCCGCAATGTAGTTGAGGCGGATCCCCGGGTCAAGGGCATTAGATCAATTATTGCCCGTAATTCAGGTAGTGTAATTTTTATCAATCTTGTTATTACCTTGAACCTTAAAGGCCTAAAAGAAGCCCACGAGGCAAGTGAACAGATTGCTGCCTCTGTAAGGAAGGCAGTTCCCCACGCTGAAAAGGTGCAAATTCACTACGAACCTGATATCAAGGAATATATTTTGGCAGCCATACCCCTTTCGACCCCGGATGGAAGAATATCCGATCATTTTGGCAGTGCACCTTATATAGCACTGGTTAAACTTAAAAAAAACAGTCATCAGGCCTTTGAACATGATATTCTTCCAAACCCATATTCTACGGATGAAAAGGCCAAAGGTATACACCTGAGCCAGTTGTTAATTCAAAAAGGAGTGGACATCATCTACACCAGGGAATCCCTTGAGGGTAAAGGGCCGGCTATTCTCATCGAAAGGGCAAATGTGGATGTAGAAATTATAGACCATAAATATTTACCCAGTTTTTTAAAAAACATAGCGCTGCAACAAAATAGCGGTTTGGCCAATCCTTAGCCCCTTGATTTGATCCCTAAATAGGCCTTGTCCCCATACCATAAAACAAGGCCACATCCAGTATTTAGTTCGGGAGGTTGTGAAATTGCATATTTTGGAAGTGAGCCATCTGACAAAAAAATATAACAATTTTACCGCTGTAAACAATATTAGTTTTAATATTTTAGAAGGAGAACTTTTTGGATTTCTTGGACCTAACGGATCTGGCAAAACGACTACCATAAATATGCTTACCGGCCTGGCTAAAATCACCTCTGGTTCAATTAAGCTGTTGGAATTTGATTATCCCCATGAATTAAAAAAGGCACAACAAATTATAGGAATTGTGCCTGATGAAAGCAACCTCTATGAAGAGCTGGATGGTTTTGGCAACCTCTGTTTTTGCGCCTCACTTTATGGTATGGAAAAAACCATGCGTGAGGGAAAAGCCAGGCAGCTCTTGGAAGAATTTGATCTTACCGGTGCCGGCAATAAGCCTTTTAAATCCTATTCCAAAGGGATGAAAAGAAAGCTCACCATCGCCGCCGGCATTATCCATGAACCAAAAATACTTTTCCTGGATGAACCCACTACCGGTATTGATGTAGCCAGTGCGAGGCGAATACGTCAGTTGATAAAAAAACTAAACAAAAATGGTACCACAGTTTTCTTAACCACTCACTACATCGAGGAAGCAGAAAATCTATGCCATAGGGTAGCTTTTATTGTGAAGGGTGAAATTATTAAAATCGGCACGGTTAGTGAACTTATCCAGGAGGCCCAACAGGAAAGCATCGTTCAGTTTACTTTAGCAGGAGGCGCCGGCAGGCTTCAGCAGGCCTTAAGAGAAAAGAGCCCGGCTATTTTTAATGTTGAAGTCCTCAGTGACACTGTATTAAGGGTTAATACCCCACAACTAATTAGTCTATCACCTTACATAAAATTATTCGAAGAAAACAACCTGACGCTCTATGAAGCAAAAATAATCCGCCCTTCTCTGGAAGAGGTATTTGTTAAAATAACGGGTATAGAAGCCGAGCATATGAAAAAGGACAGGGAGGGGAGAAAAAAATGAAAACATGGATTGCATTCTGGAGCATTTTGTTAAAAGACATGAAAAACTACTATTTAAAACCGCCTAATATTAGCTGGGGCATCATTTTTCCCTTTGCCTGGACACTGATGTTTTTTTTAAAAACTCAAAACCCGATCGACATCCGTGAAATCCTCCCTGGTGTTATGGCCATGTCTATCTTATTTGGCACCACCTCTATGCTCGCTGTGACTATCACCTTTGAAAGAAGAAGCCGCTCTTTCGAAAGGCTATTAATGGCACCAATAAGCCTTAATACCCTTATGTTAGCTAAAACAACAGGGGCTATTGTTTTCGGGGTAATCAATGCCTTTGTGCCGGCTGTCTTTGCCGCCTTTATGACTGATTTATCCGGTGTTAATTGGGTTACCACTATGGGAGGCGTATTTCTTATAGCTGTTACCTCAACCTTTTTAGGGCTGTTTATCGCTGTATCTGTAAGTGAGGTGTTTGAGGCCCAAACCTTTTCCAATTTTTTTCGTTTTCCTATGGTCTTCCTATGCGGGCTTTTCATCCCCGTGCAGACCTTGCCGGTATTCCTAAAACCGCTTTCCTATGCCCTGCCCCTTACATATGGTGCCGACATCCTAAAAACCTCCATAAATTCAAGCGGCTTCATTCAACCTTTGTTGAGCTTTTCCCTACTTGTAGGATACGGACTCGCACTATTTGGCTTTAGTTTAAAAAACATAAAAAACAAGTGGGTACACTAGGGGACAAAGCCTTTAAATTGCTGTTATCTGCCACCAAAATTTCAGAGGCGAATCCATAATTCATAACAAAACCCCTGGCTGTAGGTTGTGTCGGTTAATTATTAATGTCACATATATTATAATCAAGGCTATAGATAATAAATTCGTTGCACAGATTAGGCGGGGAAATTTTACATAGGAAATCAAAACGTGGGATGGTGTAGATTGAAAATCATTGTTGATGCAGATGCAACCCCAAAAAATGTGTTGAAAATTTGCCAGAAAGCGTCGCTGGAGCTTTCGATAGCTCTGGTGACGGTGGCCAGCTTTAATCACCGAATTGACACCGCTAGACACGTGGTGGTAGGAAATGCACCCCAGGAAGCAGACATGGAAGTAGTAAACCTTACTGAGCCAGGGGACATTGTAGTTACCCAGGATTGGGGCCTAGCAGCTATGGTGCTGGGGAAGGGGGCTAAAGCACTATCCCCGGCTGGAAGGGTCTTCCACGAAGACACCATCCCTTTCCTCCTGGAAGAAAGGGAAATAAAAGCTCGTTTCCGAAGAGGCGGGGGCAGAACCAGGGGACCCAGGAAAAGAAAGGAGAAGGATGACCATAATTTTAGGGTCAGCCTGTGCCAACTCCTCCAAACCTAATTTTATACCTGGTTCAGTATAAATCCCTTTGTCCAGCAGATAACAATCTTAGCTAATACCTACCTTATCCGCAGCATTGCCACTACCAGGGCGCCATTCGATTTCAATTTCAAAGCTGTACCTTGCTTCATTCTTGACCTCATACCTTAATTCAAGTTTTGTCGCCTCAGAAGGGCGGATCCCAATCTTCCTATCCCCCTGGATCAAATTAAAGAAACCTTTGTTTTTCAAGTTTTGTCCCGCCTGAATCAGAAAATCACCAATTTCCGCAATACTACGAGACTCTTCACTGCTGAAAAGCACCTGCTTCTTTTTAGCAGACATTACCTCAGCCCCTTTCTACTAAACACGCCTTGAATGAATCTTTAGCCCGCCTTTATTTTAATACACCTTTCCCTTTTGATAGGGATGGTACTAATTCCCTTGGGGACTGAAAGCCAGCCTATAATTATATCATCCCTATCTTTGCTTTACTCATAACATTTTTAAAAGACGGGGGCCCAGGTAACCAAAGGAAGCTCTGCCAGGGGAAAATCCCTACTGTCCGGTCTGATGCGCAGTGTATATCCATAGGAACCCTGGGGCAGGGTAAGACTACCTTGATAACGATAGACATTATCGCTTATTTCTCCTTCCAAAGCCATCGGCACAATTACTATGTTTTTTAGTTCTCCTTCCACCGCCTCCCCATATACAATCTCCACAACAACGCTCCTGGTATAGATAAGACCCAGGTTAACCACAGCAGATATTTTGATTTCCTCATCCACATGCATTTTTGTCCCACCGGTTGATTCCACTGAAACAAAAGATACTTGATCCCAGTAATCAATTATTAGTTTTTTAAAGTTGCTAGTGTGATTGGCTAAATAATTTTCATTTGCCGCAAATTTCTTTCCTCTATCTATTGCTGGTATATAAAAGCGATCCGTGTATTCAGCAACCATCCGGCTGGTATTAAAAATTGGAGCAATAGTTTTTATTGTTTCCTTCATCATGCGTACCCATTCCGGTGAGTATCCATTTTCCTTGCGGTAGTACATGGGGATAACCTTTTCCTCCAGCAAACTGTAGAGGGAATAGCAATCATCCCGGTCCTGGGTGTCCTCATTTAAATAAGCTTGTTCAGTACCAATAACAAAACCATTGCTTCCATGATATGCTTCAGGCCACCAACCATCCAGGGTACTAACATTGATTAACCCATTCAGTGACGCCTTCATACCACTGGTGCCACTAGCCTCCATTGGGCGACGTGGCGTATTGAGCCATACATCCACCCCCTGTACCAAATGGCGAGCAAGGTGAATATCATAGTTTTCCAGCAAGACAAGTTTACCTCTAAATCCAGGCTTTTGTGAAAATCCATATATCTCTTTTATTAATTCCTGCCCCTGTTTGTCTGCTGGATGGGCCTTGCCGGCAAACACAAACCGCACCGGCCGTTCCTTATTATTAAGGAGATATTCCAACCTTTCTGGGGTGCGGAAAAGAAGGGTTGCCCTTTTGTATGTAGCAAAACGCCGGGCAAAACCAATAGTTAGGATATCGGGGTCAAGATAGTTGTCTACCTCTGATATGTTTTTTACTGGTTCACGATTACGCCTGCGCTGCTGTTTAAGGTTAACCCGCGCCAAAAAAATCATTTTTTCCTTAAGCAGCCGGTGCACCCGCCAAAGTTCCCGGTCAGGAATTAGATCGATCTTATCCCATATTTCCCGTTCCTTAAGCTGTTCAAACCATCTTTTACCCAGATAACGGGCAAAAAGGTCCTTTATTTCCTGAGCTAACCAGGTCCCAACGTGAACCCCATTGGTGATCGAGGCAATCGGTATTTCATCTGGGTGTAAACTACTGTATTCAGATAAAAACATATCTCTTGTCACTTCCCCATGCAGGCGACTTACACCATTAGCAAAACAGGCATGGCGAAGCGCCAGTAGGGTCATGTTGAAGCCGTCCCGTTCCGTATCCCAGGCTAAATTCTTAAGTGTTTTAAGATCAATACCCATCTCATTGATCATATGTGCAAGATGTTTTGCAATTAATTCCTCAGTAAAAAGATCATGGCCGGCAGGAACAGGTGTATGGGTAGTAAAAATGGTGGAGGCTCGTACAACCTCCCTGGCGGTGTCAAAGGAAACCATGGAACCCATTAGTTCCCTGATTCGTTCAACAATTAAAAATGCAGCATGCCCTTCATTAATGTGCCAGACGCCAGGGTCGATCCCCATCGCCCGCAACGCCCGTACCCCCCCAATTCCCAGGACTATTTCCTGAGAAAGACGATACTCCCGGTCCCCACCATATAATTGCCCCGTTAGATTGCGATCCTGTGACAGGTTTTTAGAGGTGTCGGTATCAAGGAGATAAACTGTAACCCTACCTACCTTCATTCTCCAGACCTGAATAAACACAGTCCTTCCCTGCAATTCCACTGTAACATTAAGCTGGCTGCCGTCCGGTTTGTTAACAGGTGCTATTGGTAGTTCATAGAAGTTAAGATGTGGGTATTCCGCTTCCTGCATTCCCTCACTGTTTATTCTTTGATGAAAATATCCTTGCTTGTACAGTAGACCAACACCTACAAATGGCAAACCCAGGTCACTAGCTGACTTGCAGTGATCCCCTGCTAGAAGGCCGAGCCCCCCAGAATAAATGGGATGTGATTCGTGCAGACCGAACTCTGCGGAAAAATAGGCGATGATATGACCACTATAGTCGGGGTATTTCTCTGTAAACCAGGTCTCCCTGTTCATGTAACGTTCATATAGATCCATTACCCTTCTGTACAAGACAAGATAACCATCTTCATCTTGTGCAGCCCGATCCAAATCCTCCTTTTGGACGCACATAAGGAACTTGACGGGGTTATGCCCAACCTCCCGCCAAAGCTCCTCATTAATGGATCTAAAAAATTCTATGCCAGCTGGATTCCAGCTGAACCAGAAATCATAGGCGATCTCCCTGAGTTGGCAGATGGCTTCAGGTAAACAAGGTGTCACAGATACAATACGATAAGGAAACATATACTAGCCTCCTGGATTTTTTGGGAAACTTCTACTTCATTGCTATTAAATCCTCTAAAAGATAATAACACTCATTTAAATTATAGCCGGGCCTGACACCAAATGTGCATCACCCATTACATATTTAGTGTCAGACGCCCACATATTAGCCTTTACCAGCCCCCTACCTGGTTGTAGGAATACAAGATTGGCCTCAAATAGATGGGGGAAATGAAACTAATCTTAGAGTAAAATTATCGTAGGCAAAATGAAAAAAAATATGGGAAGAATTTAAAAAAACTCTTCCCATAATCACGTCTTTCCTGTAGTTTGTTAGTTGAAAAGACCATCAAACGAGGTGACGTGAT
>JAAYRI010000121.1 GCA_012518875.1 Peptococcaceae bacterium | reverse complement strand
ACACCATATTTGTCAAGAATACCTGCCTTATGCAGCTCCGCACTCAAATTAAGACCTGACTGGCCGCCTAAATTCGGTAGCAGCGCGTCAGGCCTCTCTTTAGCAATTATTTCGGACAGGCTTTTCAAATTCAATGGCTCGATGTAAGTTATGTCTGCGATGCCCGGGTCAGTCATAATCGTAGCCGGGTTGGAATTAACCAGGATGATCTTATAACCCAGCCGGCGGAGGGCCTTGCAGGCCTGGGTACCGGAATAATCAAACTCGCAAGCCTGCCCAATTATGATCGGCCCTGAACCAATAATCAGGATCTTATTGATGTCGGTTCTTTTTGGCATACTTATCCTCCTAAAATTATATAGAATAGACCATGTCTCTTTGAAACGTTTTATCAAGCGTATATTATATCAAAAAAACAGTGAGTTAGTAAGATGCTTGACGTTCTTGTAGCTTAATTCTTCGTACCCATGACGAGCAAACAGTAATAGCCAAAACTACCAACTGCAAAAAAACAGATGTTACTATCACTGGAGTCGAATATTGTCGAGATATTTTATCTGTGGAGGCGAGGGAATCCGGCCAAAAGAATCAGCGCCACATCTTCTGCAACCAGAATGGCTAATGCCTGCAGGGATCTGCTGGGTTGATCATAAAACCGCCATTATACCAGATGGCGGTGTTTTTCTGTCTTAAGAAAGTCCTATTTTTAAGCAGCAGCCTATCAAAACCTTAGGTTTTTCAACCAGTCCCAATTATTAAGGCACCAGTCTACTGTTATTTGTACACCTTCTTCCAGGCTAACCACCGGTTTCCAGCCCAGTATAGCCCTGGCTTTGCGGATACTGGCCCGGCTTTCCTGCATACCGACCCCACTTTTCAGGCAATTATGCCCCACAGAAGATCGCCCGGTGTAAAGCTCAATCAACTTGATTAGTTCTGAAAGCCGATGGGTGCTGTTGCTTCCTAGATTGATAATCTCGTAGCCTACGGGCTGTAGAGCAGCCACAGTGCCCCCGGCAACATCTTCTATGTAAACAAAATCCCTGCTGGTAGCTGGGTCACCATGTATTTGCAGGGGGGTACCGGACCTAATGCGTCTAACAAAACGAAGAACCTCCATGTCCGGCCTGCCGGCAGGGCCGTAAACAGTAAAATAGCGCAGCACACTTACATCCAGGCTATATAGGTGATGGTAGGCATGGGCCAATGATTCCGCCACTTTCTTTGAGGCCGCATAGGGTGATAGAGAGGTGCTTTCCGGTTGCGGTTGCTCCCCTGCACATGGTATTTCCTGTTCCCCACAAAGTAATGAGGTGGAGGCAAGAACAAATTTGGGTGTGCAGCATTGCCGGCATAGTTCCAACAGGTTTAGAGTCCCGCCGGCATTGGTGGCAAAATAGGCATAGGGATTTTCCCGGCTGTTACACACACTAATCCTGGCGGCTTCATTAATTACAGCCGTCGGCTGGTAATCACGGAAAATGGCCCTGAGGGAGGCAAAATCCTCAATATCCGCTTGAAAAAATGTAAAACGGAAGTATTGTTCCAGGGCATCCAGACGCCAGAGCTTCAACCTGCGATCATAGTAATCATTAAGATTATCTATTCCAATAACCCGATTCCCTTGTTCCAAGAGCATTTCTGCAACCCTGCTGCCGATAAAGCCTGCAACCCCGGCGACAAAAACCACTTGCATGGTGTTACCCCCGTTTTCAACTTTTATTTCCATTCGATCAATAAATATGACCCTGGACAAGTCTGATACCATATTAAAATTCTATGCCCAACAGCCTCCAGAGTTGCCATAAAAACCAACCCACCAATTGCCAAAAGGTCCTCCAAACAAAGACAATACCACCCCAATTTTTAATTGAATTTTCATAAAAACCAGGCCAAAACAATAGTTTTCTATGTTGTTTTTAGAGGTATTTTAGGGTAACCTGTCGAATTAATCAGGATAATATAACGCAACCCGTTGCGTAGTACCTGCGTAGGAGGTGAGAAGAATGCTCAATATCAACATTGAAACCGATGCCAAAGAATACCTTCTCAGCAAGGGTGGCGCTGTAACCGTGCAAGCAATGGTAATGTCCGGCTGCCACGGCGTCACAAGGGAGCCTCTTCTATTTGCGGAGACACCGGAGGATATCGCAGATTACGATTTGGTTGTTGTGGATGGAGTTAAGGTCTATGTAGCTAAGGATCCTGTAATTGAGCCTACTGGGGCCAAAATATACCTGGTGGGCGACACTGCATACAAAGGTTTGGAGGTCAGCGGGCTAAGATATAGAATGTAGTCACTCAAAATAGGGATAAAGATAGCCCCTGGCGGATCCCTTCGCCAGGGGCTATAAAAACCTGCTGTCGGATTATTATTTAGCCAACCTTTCCCGCAACATGGCATTGACTGCACCGGGATTGGCTTGACCTCTGGTGGCCTTCATCACCTGGCCGACCAGGAAACCGATGGCCTGCTCTTTACCGGACTGGAAATCCGCCACTGGTTTGGGGTTTTTGTCTATTACTTCAGCAATAATCTCAGCTAGCCGGTCCACGTCAGATATTTGAGATAGGCCCTTTTCTTTTACTATTTGTTGCGGTTCCCGACCTTCCTGGAACATTACTGCGAACACCTTTTTGCCCATCTTATTACTAATAGTGCCTTTATCAATTAGCTTCAATAGGGAAGCCAGTCCCCCCGGGGTAACCCTTGATTCACCCAATTCCATACCATGGGCATTTAACAATCTCAGCAACTCACCCATAATCCAATTGCTAATTTTTTTAGCATCCCCATATTCCTCCAGCGTGGCTTCAAAAAACTCTGCTAAAGACAAGGAACTGGTAATCACCCCGGCATCATATTCAGGTAAGCCATGTTCATCCACCAGGCGTCTGCGACGGGCGTCGGGCAACTCCGGTATGGTAGCCTGCATATTTTCAATCCAATCAGTGGTCAGCTCCACACGAGCAATTTCCTGTTCGATAAAACTCCTGTAATCAACATCTTCCTTGCTGCGCATGGCCATGGTAATACCCTGGTTTTCATCCCAGGTGCGGGTCTCCTGGATGACCCTGTCTCCTTCTTCTAGGACCTCTATTTGTCTTTCCACCTCATACTCAATAGCCCGCTGCACAGCACGAAAAGAATTCATATTTTTTATTTCTGTTTTAGCGCCCAGGATGGTGGAACCTGATGGACGCAAAGAAATGTTAGCATCACAACGTAGGGAACCCTCTTCCATTTTCACATCGGAAACACCGGTATACTCCAGGATAGCCTTCAGTTTCTCCAGGTAGGCTTTGGCTTCGGCCCCTGAACGAAGTTCCGGTTCCGACACAATTTCCACCAGAGGAACACCGGAGCGGTTATAGTCCACAAATGAAGCGCGGGAAGTCATAATTGAACCACTGGCATGTATCAGTTTCCCCGGATCTTCCTCAATATGAACCCGGTTGATGTTAACACGTTTGCCCTGGCCCTCTACCTCGATATCCAAATACCCCTCAATGGCGATGGGCTGGAAAACCTGGGTAATCTGAAATCCCTTGGGTAAGTCCGGATAATAGTAGTTCTTCCGATCAAACCAGGTATCGGTATTAATTTGACAGTTTAAGGCCAGCCCGGCCCTGGCGGCCAACTCCACGGCCTTTTTATTTAAAACGCCGGTACTGCCGGGCAGTCCCAGGCAAACCGGACATACTTGCGTATTGGGTGCCTGGCCGAATTCAGTGGAACAGCCACAGAATAGTTTTGTTTTCGTTTTTAGCTCCACGTGCACCTCTAAACCAATAACCGCCTCGTATCTATCCATCTTAACCCCCTATGGTTTGTTCTTATGCTCTGTATTTTCCTGCAATGTATAGCCCACCCGCAGCAGCACTTCCTCCTCAAAATGCCGGGCCATGAACTGCAGCCCCACCGGTAGCCCATCCACCAAACCAACAGGTAGGGATAGGGCCGGTAAGCCGGCCAAATTGGCAGCTACACCGCAGGTTGCGGATGAATCTGCCGCTGGGTCACAGCGGTTCATCATGGAACCGGCAGGCGCCAGCAGACAGTCACATTTTTCAAAAGCCTGATCGAAATCCTGCTGCACCTGCCGCCGTGTTTTTAGGGCCTTGACGTAATAATCGTCGTAATTAGCAGCACTTAGTACATAAGTACCCAGCATAATGAGTGTTTTTACCGCCCTACCAAAACCCTGGCCGCGGCTTTTACGAAACATACCCTGTACATCCTCATCGTCCACCCTCAAACCATATCTGACACCGTCATAACGAGCCAGGTTGGAACTGGCTTCAGCCGCAGAAATAATGTAGTGTGCCGGTAGGGCATAGGCAGTATGAGGCATGGATATATCCCTGCAAACAGCCCCCAGCTCAGACAACCTGTCTGCTGCCTGCCGCACCACTGCTGCCGATTGGGGCTCTACATGAGCTAGATATTCCAGCGGTAAGCCAACCTTTAATCCCCTGACATCATTTACAAGACATTTTCTATAGTCGGGTACCTCCTCAGTAGCTGCTGTCGAATCCCTGGCGTCATGACCGCAGATAGCATTTAACACCAGGGCCAAATCCTTCATATCCCGCACCAGGGGACCGATTTGATCAAGGGAAGAGGCGTAGGAGATCAGTCCATAGCGGGAAATCCGGCCATAGGTAGGTTTAAGCCCGATAACACCACAACGGGCTGCTGATTGGCGCAGTGAACCCTCAGTATCTGCACCAAGAACAAAGGCTGCTTCCCCTGCCGCTACCGCAGCAGCCCCCCCATCGGAACGGGAGGCCGGCGCCTGTAGTCCACATTTCTCATCTGCAGGCCCAATAGAGAACTCATCCATATTACATTTACCCATCAGTATTGCGCCCGTGTCTTTTAACCTGGACACCACCTCCGCATCATAGGGAGGGACAAAATTGTATAACATGTGGGAAGCACAGGTGGTTTTTACACCCATTGTACAAATATTATCTATAATGGCCATGGGCACCCCCGCCAGTGGAGATAGCTCTTCGCCTGCCGCCCGCCTGTCATCAACAGCCCGGGCCTGATCAAGTGCTACCTCCGCCGTTACAGTTACCATGGCCTTGACCTTATCTTCCATCCGATCAATACGTCCCAGATGGGCCCTGGTTATCTCCTCGCTACTGACCTCTTTTTTGGCCATTAGTTCACCCAGCCGGTAAGCCGGCAATGTATGTAGATCCATATGGTACCTCCTGTTTAAACAATACGGGGCACAACAAAAGCCCCCTCCTCTACCTCCGGCCCATTGGCCAGGGCTTGTTCCCGTCCCAGGCCCGGCTGCAAGCTGTCCTCTCTCAGGATGTTTTTTATTGGTCTGACATGCAGGGCGGGCTTTATGGCGCCTGTATCTAGTTCCCCTAAAACTGTCAAGTAACCAAGTATTGCATTTAGGGATTTTGTGCAGATTGTTAGATCGTCTGCAGTCAAATCAAGCCGGCTTAAAAAAGCCAGTTGCTTAACCTCTTTTCCACTTATTTGCATGCTATACCAATCCTCCCGCCTGGTTATTTGTGGTTTTTTGACAATCACACAACACTTATTATAATAAAAAAGGTGCTATGTTACAATTATCGCCAAAATTTATATCAATTCTACACCCTTGAGACTTTTACTGGTTGTTTACTGTCGAATATTACTGTATAATATTTCATTATAATCAGATTTTCTAGTGGGGGGTTTAGAGCTGGTTCCGCCTCCGTTAACTAATAAATGATCAAGCCCTTGTGGACACGCAAAGGCTTATTTTCTTGTCACAACAGAGAATAATGTCAAATTTCATAGAATTTAGGGATGTTCAACTAGCTGAATAGTAGTACAATGTTCACAAGTGTAAATTTCGCGGCCGGGGGTAATAACCCCTTCTGGGACTAGTAACAGGGGAAAAATTTAAATCCAGGACTTGTGACCGGACTACGGTTATTAAGATCAAAACAAAAAAGGAGGAAGAAGGATGAGGATTGGCAAGAGAATAGCCTTGCTGGTGATGGTGCTGTTTGTTTTCAGCATTGCGGCAGCAGGTTGCGGTGGGGGGACAGAGACGGATGGAGCAGCCGGAGATATGATCAACGTAGGTGTTAATGTTGAACTATCCGGCGGTACGGCTAGCTATGGAACCAACGCCAGAGACGGTGCCCTGCTGGCAATCGAACAGATTAACAAAGACGGCGGCGTGCTGGGTATGCAGCTTAGACCTATTGAAAGAGACAACAAGTCCATTGCTGATGAGGCTATGAGTATTAGCGCCGCCCTTGTTGGTGAAAACATTGTCGCCCAGATCGGGCCCCTGACCAGTGGTGACGTAGCCGGCAGCACACCGGTGATGATGGAGAATAAGATTCCCCTAATTGCCCCGGCAGCTACGGCAGCCAACGTAACTGTAGACGACAAAACAGGTGAAACCAGGGATTATATTTTCCGGGTTTGCTTTATTGACCCCTTCCAAGGCACCTTGATGGCTAAATTTGCTGCAGAAGATATGAATGCTACCAAAGCTGTTATTTATTGTGACAACTCCAGCGACTACGGTAAGGGCCTGGCGCAATATTTTGAAAAGACCTTTACAGAAAATGGCGGCACCATCCTGGCCCAGGAAGGTTTCGTCAAGGATGATCGTGACTTCAGAGCTGCCTTGACCAAAATCAAAGGGTTAAATCCAGACTTTATTTATGTCCCCGGCTATTACCAGGAAGTAGCTCCCTTGATTAAACAAGCCCGGGAACTGGGCATCACTGCCCCTATTGGCGGCTGTGACGGCTGGGATTCTCCGGACATGGTCAGTGTAGCCGGCAATGAAGCCTTGAACAACACTTTCTTTACCAACCACTATTCTTCACAGGATAGAGACCCTAAGGTAGTAGAATTTGTAGAAGCGTTCAAGGCCAAGTATAACAAGGAACCGGATGCCTTTGCCGCCCTCGGCTATGACTCCGTGCAAATTATGGTGCAGGGTCTAAAAGACGCCGGTGAGGCTGATTCAGTCAAATTAAAAGAGGCCCTGGAAAAGATTACAGACTTTGCCGGTATCACCGGCAACATGAGTATCGACGAACAACATAACCCGGTTAAAGCCGGCGTCATCCTTGAATTCAAAGATGGCCAGCAGGTTATGAAAACACGTATTCAGCCTTAGGATACGGTTACAGGTATT
>JAAYRI010000120.1 GCA_012518875.1 Peptococcaceae bacterium | reverse complement strand
GGAGGTGGTGTGCGGCATAGTCTTTATGGTGTTGGATGGGAGGTGATAGGTCTTTAAATGTGCGTTAGATAATTAAGGGGTTTTGGAAAATATTCTCGAGCAATATTAAATATCTACGACATTGAGGGGGTTAAAAATATGGCCAATCCTCCAGCAATTACAGTGTGTTTAGCCGGTAACGCGGGTAAATACAAAACAGGATTGCCGATCGGACAACTGCTACTACGTGGATTTATGTCAGGTGCATACATTGCAATGGGTGCTGCATTGGCGACTGTCTGTGGCGCAGAGGTAGCTAAATATCTAGGCGCGGGACTGGGCAAGTTCTTCACAGGAGCCGTGTTCCCCGTAGGCCTGATTGCAACTGTGCTTACCGGGGCGGAGCTATTCACCGGTGATGCGATGTTAGGGCCCCTGGCGGCAATGATGGGTAAAACCGGCTGGGGCAGTGTACTTAAGAACTGGTTATTTGTTTATATAGGTAACTTTATTGGTTCAGTGGCTTGGGCCTATTTAATGCTTCTCGGGCCTTTTACCCAGGGCAACTTTACTGCGGCCGAACCAAACACCTTTGCTTTGAACGCTGTAGGCATAGCGGTAGCCAAGACGCTAACATATAAGTCGGCGGGTACGATAGGCTGGTGGTCTTCAATGGCCAATGGTATTGGTTGTAACTTCATGGTTAACGTAGCCATCCTGCTGGCGATTACATCTAAGGACTTTATTGGTAAGTTCTTTGGTATCTGGTTCCCGATTATGGCTTTCGTGGCCATCGGATTTGAGCACAGTGTGGCCAACATGTATTTTCTGCCCTCGGGCATGTTTGTAACCCAGAGTTTCCCCGCTCTGGTGACCAAGATGGTGGATGGAAAGCCCTGGAATGCTTTGTTAGCCAATAATGGCGGGCTAAACTGGGGGGACCTGTGGCTTTGGAACCTGATTCCTGTGACCATAGGCAACATTATCGGCGGAATGATATTCATTGGTGTAATCTATTACTACTGTTTCCGGAACGAGTTTCCAGAGGAGCATAGAAACTAACCTTTGAACTTAATATTACATTGTAAAACTCTAAGGAGGTATCCTCGCGGTGCGAATGTCCTTACCTGCATACATCTGTCTGGGGATCAGTGTATTTTTCGTAATATTTACATACGCGCTCGGGCGGGACACGCAGTTTCTATTGATGACTCTACCAATGATCCTGGTGCTTTTGGGTGTGCCCCTGGCTTTAGGTTACATGAATAGGCGGCATGCAGATCAGGTGGAGTTTGGTGACTACAGGTATTTTCAGATTAAGGACCTGTCTTCAATTAGAGCTGGTGAGCCTGTGCGCATACGCGGCACTATAAAAACTGCATCACTGAAATGGCTAAACAGGCCCAATTTTCGGGTCAGTGATGGCACCGGGGAAATTGGTGTATTCATGTTTTGGGCACCCCGTGAGGATATCAACCCTGGGGACAAGGTAGAAGCTGCCGGATCCCTGCGGGTAGGACCGACAAGAAAGCAGAACATCTGGGGGATCAAAATGGCAAAAATACCTGCCAAATAAAACTAAGCATAAGGAAACAAGAGAGAGGGGGAATAGCAATTGGCATCCTGTTCATGCGGCGAAACTACTGATCAGAGCAAAGAAGCAGCAATGCAAAAGGTCTTTGACCAGTACCGCGACATCAAAGGAGGTCTAATTCCGGTACTGCAGGAAGCGCAGGACATTTATGGCTACCTGCCCAAAGAGGTACTGCAGCAAATTGCCAAGGAACTGAAACTACCGTACAGTAATGTGTTTGGGGTTTGTACATTCTACGCACAATTTCACCTGCAACCCCGGGGCCGGAACATCATTCGCATCTGTCTGGGCACAGCGTGCCACGTCAGGGGCGGCGCCAAAATATTTGAGGCCGCCCAGGAAGCATTGGGAGTGGGGCAAGGCGGGACTACAGAAGACCTTAGGTTTACTCTGGAGACGGTGGCCTGTATCGGCGCCTGTGGTCTATCACCTTGTATGATGGTCAACGATAACACACATGGCCGGTTAAAGCCTCTAGAGGTTGCCGGTATATTTGAAACATACAAGTAGGGGGAGGTGTAAACAAACATGCAAAATCTTAATGAAATTCGAGAAAAATATCAAGAGCAATACAAGGAAAAGATTGCCAGGCCACGTATCGTGGTAGGCCTGGGGACCTGTGGCATTGCTGCCGGCGGTGACAAGGTTATGGCAGCTCTAAAAGAGCAGGTGGCGGCACGGGGTCTGGATGCAGACATCGACTTTACCAGCTGCATTGGCATGTGCTACCGGGAGCCAATGGTGGAAATAGCCTTGCCCGGTCTCCCGGCTGTTATTTACGGTGATATTTTCCCGGACAAGGTAGAAAAGCTCTTGGAAGACCACATAGTAAACAAAACCCCGGTATACGAATGGGCTGCTTTTCAAATTCCTGGCGATGCAACCCCATACGAGGGTATAGATGTCATGGAGCAGACATCATATTATTCAAAACAGGTTCGTTCAGTGACCTCACGCCTGGGGCGGACAAACCCAGAGACCATAATTGATTATATGGCTACCGGCGGCTATGAGGGTTTGGAAAAAGCTTTGGCGATGGACCGGTTGGATGTCATTGAGGAGGTTAAAAAATCGGGCTTGCGAGGAAGAGGCGGCGGGGGCTTCCCTACCGGCGTTAAGTGGTCATTTGTTTATGGTGCTGAGGGGGACAAAAAGTATGCCGTCTGCAACGCTGACGAAGGTGACCCGGGGGCATTTATGGATCGGTCTGTTTTGGAGGGTGATCCCCATGCTGTCCTAGAAGGTATGGCTATCGCTGGTTTCGCCATCGGTGCGGACGAAGGATATATCTATTGCCGGGCTGAATATCCACTGGCCATCAAGCGGCTGAACCTGGCAATTGCTGAGGCTGAAGCACATGGGTTGTTAGGGGATAACATCCTGGAGTCTGGTTTCAGCTTCCGGGTGAAGATCAAAGCTGGTGCAGGCGCCTTTGTCTGCGGTGAAGAAACAGCTTTGTTGAACTCCATTGAAGGTCTGCGGGGTATGCCCAGAGTACGGCCCCCCTTCCCAGCCCACAAAGGACTGTTCGGTCTGCCTACCGTTTTAAACAACGTTGAGACTTACGCAAATGTACCCTTCATTATCCGTAACGGCAGTGATTGGTATGCCGGCATGGGCACCGAAAAGAGTAAAGGAAGTAAGGTATTCTGTCTGACCGGTAAGGTAAACAACACCGGCCTGATGGAGGTGCCGATGGGTATTACTTTGCGCGATATCATTTTCACTATTGGTGGCGGGATCCAGGACGATAAAAAATTCAAGGCAGTACAGAGCGGTGGACCCTCCGGCGGCTGTATACCTACAGAGCACCTGGATACCCCCATTGACTATGACTCCCTGGGAGCGATTGGCTCAATCATGGGTTCCGGTGGCCTGGTGGTCATGGATGAAGGCACCTGTATGGTGGACGTGGCCAAATTCTTCTTGAACTTTACCCAGCTTGAATCCTGTGGTAAATGTACACCCTGCCGTGAAGGTACCAAGCGGATGCTGGAAATACTACAGCGGATCTGTGACGGCGAGGGCGAAATGGAAGATATCGATACCCTGGAAAGGCTGTGCCGGGTAATCAAGAGTAGTGCCCTGTGTGGGCTGGGACAGACCTGTCCGAACCCAATTGCCACTACTCTGCGCTATTTTAAAGAAGAATATGTGGCCCACATCAAGGAGAAGCGTTGTCCGGCAGGGGTCTGCAACAGACTACTGCAATACACAATTCTAGAAGACAAATGCACAGGTTGCGGTGTTTGTCTGCGGGCTTGTCCTTCAGGTGCTATTACCGGTGAAAAGAAAAAGCCTCATACGATTGATATAGATTTGTGCATCAAGTGTGGTGCCTGTGTCAAGAGGTGTAAATTCGACGCTATCGTTAAGAAATAGACATTATTTATGAAGCAGCAGCCAGTGTGATCTTTTGGATTCACATTGCACATGGTTTGGTTGCTTAGATGGGGATCAAGATGACAGTGTGTTTAATCACGTAGCGGTAGCTGACTTGATTATAGGGAGGAGTGAAATTTTATGGAAATGGTCAAGTTGACCATTAACGGCAATGAAATCGAAGTCCCTGCTGGGACAACGATTTTAAAAGCAGCAGAACAAATGGGAATAGATATACCGACGCTTTGCTTTTTGGAGGAACTTAGTTCCGTTGGCGCCTGCCGTATGTGTGTGGTTGAAGTAAAAGGCGCGCGCGCCCTGGTGGCCTCCTGCGCTGCTGCCGTGGCACCGGGAATGGAGGTGCAGACCCATTCACCGGCTGTAATGGAAGCCAGGAAGATGATACTCGATCTAATGGTTGCCAACCACCCGCTGGATTGCATGACCTGTGATAAAATGGGTGACTGCAAACTGGCTGATTTATGTTATGAATACGGGGTTAAGGAAAGCATATTTAAGGGTGAAAAGCATAATTACCCGGTTGAAACCAGCAACCCCTTTATTATGCGTGATATGAACAAGTGTATCCTATGCGGCCGGTGTGTACGGGCCTGTGCCGAGATTACCGGTCAGGACACCATCGATTTCATTAATAGGGGCTTTGATAGTAAGATTGCGCCCTTTTTTGATACAGAATTGGTGGACTCAGACTGTGTTTTCTGTGGCCAGTGTGTTTCCGTATGTCCCACCGGTGCTCTGGTAGAAAAGCAAATGTCCGGCAAAGGACGCCGCTGGGAGCTTTCAAAGGTCAGGACTACCTGCCCCTTCTGTGGGACTGGATGTAACTTTGACCTGTGGGTTAAGGATGATCGGATTGTCGGGGTAGCATCCAATACTGATGCCCCGGCAAATGGCCGCGCCCTGTGTGTTAAGGGCAGATTTGGCTGGGACTTTGTGCATAACGAAAACCGTATTACTACCCCGTTGATTAAAAAAGATGGTGAATTTGTAGAGGCTTCCTGGGATGAGGCACTTAACCTAGTTGCCAATTCACTTAAGGAAATTAAGGAAAAGAACGGATCCGATTCTTTTGCAGCTTTGAGTTCTGCCAGATGTACTAACGAAGAAAACTATCTGGTACAAAAATTTACTAGGGCGGTGATGGGCACTAATAACGTTGACCACTGTGCCCGTACCTGACACGCGCCTACTGTGGCCGGTCTGGCCCAATCATTTGGTAGTGGCGCGATGACTAACTCAATCAATGAAATTACCAATGATGCTGAACTAATGCTGCTCATTGGTACCAACACCACTGAAGCACACCCAGTAATCGGTTATAAAATGCGGCAGGCCAAGCGCAACGGTGCCAAGCTAATCGTTGTGGACCCGCGGCGTATTGACCTGGCAGAAGAAGCAGACTACTGGTTACGGATTAATTCCGGTACTGACATTCCTTTCTTGAATGGCTTGATGCATATTATTATCAAGGAAGGGCTGCACGACAAGGAGTTTGTAGAGAAGCGCTGTGAGAACTTTGAAGAACTAGAAGCCACAGTCAAAAACTACACTCCTGACTATGTATCCAAGCTTACCGGGATATCTGAAGAGGATCTCTATGCCGTGGCTCGCTTGTATGCCACCACGGACAGGGCAATGCTCTTTTACACCCTGGGAATTACAGAACACATTTGTGGCACGCAAAACGTGATGAGCTGTGCCAACCTGGCTATGCTTACCGGCCACCTGGGACGGCCGGGCACCGGTGTGAACCCCATCCGGGGTCAGAACAACGTGCAGGGCGCCTGCGACATGGGGGCATTACCCAATGTCTACTCCGGTTACCAGCCTGTTGTTAATGAGGATGCCCGTAAAAAATTCGAAAAAGCCTGGGGCGTCAGCCTGCCCGATCAGGTTGGTTTGATGATTCCGGAGATGTTTGATGCCGCCGTTAACGGTGATGTTAAGGCTATGTACATTCTGGGTGAAAACCCGGTGCTGACAGATCCAAACAGTAACCATATCCGCAAGGGTTTGGAAAATCTCGAATTTCTGGTAGTACATGAGCTCTTCCTCACTGAAACAGCCGAATATGCCGATGTAATTCTGCCTGCGGCTAGTTTCGCTGAAACAAACGGCACATTTTCCAGCACTGAGCGCCGTGTACAAAGGGTACGCCAGGCCATAAAGCCGCTACCCGGTCGGTGCAACTGGGAAACAATCATGGACATCAGTGCTCTCATGGGATATGAGATGGAATACAAGGATCCGGAAGATGTTTGGAATGAAATGGCATCCCTGTCACCCTCTATGGCCGGTATCACCTATGAACGGCTGGAGGAAAAAGGGATGCAGTGGCCTTGCCCATCACTGGATCACCCGGGCACACCGGTCCTCCATTCGGAGACATTTGCCCGTGGTAAAGGTGCTTTCAAGGCTATCGATCACATTCCGCCTCATGAAGTACCGGACGAGGAATATCCGTTCCTGCTCAACACGGGCCGGATACTACAACATTACAATGTTACCACTCCATACTCAATGGGCATTCAAAGCATGTGGCCGGAAGAGTATTCCGAGTTGAACCCGGCGGATGCTGAGAAGCTCGATGTGGAAACTGGTGATGAGATTGTCGTTACTTCCCGCCGTGGTTCAGTGACCGCCAAAGTTGAGGTCACCGACAGAGTGCCGCCTGGAATGATATGGATGTCATTCCACTATACGGCGAGTCCAGCCAACGTCCTCACCAGTGACGGCCTAGATCCAACTACCAAGACTGGCGAATACAAGGTCGCCGCAGTGAAAATAGAGAAGGCCTAGCTAGGAGGTTTTTAGATGAGGAAGGTGCCTGTAACCGAAGCGGTGGGTATGGTGCTCTGCCATGATATTACCAGAATAATACCCGGCCGAGAAAAAGGCCGTGCCTTCCGAAGGGGGCAGGTCATCACTCCTGGAGATATTCCCACCCTCCTGGACCTGGGCAAAGAACACATTTATGTATGGGAAACTGGAAACAGTTTGATTCACGAAGATGAAGCAGCTTTAAGTCTGGCCCGGCATGCCGCCGGGCCAGGCCTAAAGTGGGATCAACCAAGCCAGGGCCGGGTTAACCTAAGGGCTGCCTATGATGGGCTACTGAAGGTACACGTAAAACAGCTAAACAAACTCAACAATACCAACGATGTGGTTATGGCCACAGCCCATAATAATAGGTATGTCAAGGAGGGGCAGATAGTTGCTGCTACAAGGATTACACCCCTGGCAGTCCACAGTGATATCCTAAAAGAGGCAGAGAGAATCTGCACCAAAGAAAGCCCTTTACTGGAAGTTAAACCATTTCAGTCCCTTTGGCTGGGAGTGGTCACCACTGGTAGTGAGATATATTCTGGGCGCATTCGGGATGGTTTTTGCAGTATCATCAGGCAAAAAACAGCGGTATTTGGTGCAAAAATGTTGGGACAAGTCATCGTTCCAGATGATCCACATTTAATCTGCGCAGAAGTCCGCCAATTTGTAGCCGAAGGAGCCCAGATGGTGCTGGTTACAGGTGGGATGTCAGTGGATCCTGATGATGTTACACCAGTGGGTATCAGGGCCACCGGAGCCGAGGTGGTTTCCTATGGTGCCCCTGCCTTGCCGGGCGCTATGTTTATGCTTGCTTATCTCGGTCGCGTACCTATATGTGGGTTGCCGGGATGTGTGATGTTTAACGGTGTGACTATATTCGATCTGGTTCTGCCGCGTATTTTTGCGGGGGAACGTATTAGCCGGGAAGAAATTGTTTCATTGGGGCACGGCGGCCTGTGTGCTGAGTGCACAACATGTCATTATCCGGCCTGTTCTTTCGGTAAATAGAAAGAACCATCGGAATGGAGGTAGAGTGGTCAGGTGTTGGAGAATGTTAAGCTGGAAAAGGCACAGGAGCTGATTTTGAATCGCGTGACCTGTTTGCCGGACGAAACGGTTCCTTTGCTAAACGCATTAGGATGTTATATATATAAAGACATATATGCACCTGTTGATCTGCCATCCTGCCGGAAGTCAGCATTAGATGGCTATGCTGTTTCTGTAAACAAAGAGGCAAAAAGCCACAGTTTTAGGATCGTGGAATTAAAACCAGGGCCCATACCGCCCGGTTTCATGCTAGAACCTGGCCAGGCTGCCCGGGTGGCTACTGGGGATATGGTACCGGAAGGAACTGTGGTGGTAATCCCGCAAGAGGCAACCAGGCAGGAAGGGGATTTACTTAGATATACGGGAAATATCAAACAGGGCAACAATATACGGCCCCAGGGGGAAGATTTTAAGGCCAATGATTTGCTGTTGCAGAGGGGTACAGCTATAAACGCGGGTGCAGTTGGTGTGTTAGCAGCCTTTGGCATGAAAAAGGTACCTGTGTTCAGACGTCCCCGGGTAGCTATTCTAGGCTTGGGACAAGGGGTGGTTTCCCACAAGACGAAACCGGCACCAGGCCAAATAAGGGATAGTAACGGGCCCTTGCTGGCAGCACTGGCTATGAATCATGGAGCCCAGGTTGTAGATGTGGAATTGGCTGTGGATGGCGATCTCTCCCAGGTCAAAAATATACTGGAAGAGCTGCTCCGCCGGGCTGACATTGTCCTCACAACGGGCGGTACTGCCAGGGGGGAACATGATCAGGCTTTGTGGGCAGTCAGGCAAACCGGTGCCCGGGTACTTTTTTGGGAACTGCAAATTAAGCCCGGCAGTCACAGTGGGGCGGCAGTCTGCGAGGATAAGTTAATCATCTCACTTTCCGGCAACCCGGCTGCCTGCTCAGCAGGCTACCATCTGCTGGCGGCTCCCGTTCTGCGCCTCATGCAGGGGCAAAATTTTTATGCCCGGCGGGTTAAGGCTGTGTGTGCTGATGATTTTCCCAGGAAAGGGGGCCCCCGCCGTTTTTTGCAGGGGCACCTGGAGACAGGTCCCGGCGGGTTAAGGGTGTCCATCCTTTCCGGACAAAAGTCCAGTATGATGCGTGGTCTGCTCAAAAACGGCAATGTATTAATAGATCTCCCAGCCGGCCAACCGCCACTGGAACAAGGTGATGAGGTGACAGTAATAATACTGGAATCAAATAAGACACAAGCCCAAATCACCTAGATTTATTCCCCGAAATGAAAACAAGAAACGGGCATATTCTATAGCTTTTAAGGGTATGGAATATGCCCGTTTTGTTACACATAGGCCACGATCTGACCCAGTTCGGTTAAATCATAATCTCCCAGTCCCTGCACTTCCTTTTTAAAATCTTCTGACTGAAGGATTTCTAGGGCCGCCTGAAAGGGGGGCAACTCCATGTCTTCCCTTAGCATAATCAGTTCGTAGCGTTCTTTTTGCAGGGGCACAAATTCAATTCCTCGTACCTGCATGGAGGCCTTCTCATTGCCCAGCGCCACATCTGCTTCACCCCGGGAGACCACACTAGCTACAGCCAGGTGTGAATTTTCCTCTCTATCATAACCACATATTTGTCTTCTGTTGATCCCCAACAGCCGAATTTTTTCTTCCAGCAGCACCCGCGTGCCGCAACCCTTTTCACGGTTGACAAACAACACATCCGGCCTGGTCAGATCCTGCCAGTCCCTAATGGATTTGGGATTGTCTTTGGCTACATAAAAGCCTTGCATCCGGCAGGCAAGGTGGATAATCACAGCCGGCACACCGCAAAGCATATAACGGACATAGGTCAGGTTGTAAATATCCTTGTCACCGTCCCAAAGATGAACACTGGCCAGGTGTGCCTTTTCCTGGTAAAGAGCCAGCAGCCCTGCAAAGCTGCCTACATGGTGCCTCAGAGTAAAGGTGCCGTTGGGGTGGCGCTCCAGGTGACGGGCCAGGATGTCTAATATAACATCTTGTCCGGAAATCACCAGCCTGGGGGATGGGGAGGATTGCTCTTCATCTAAGGGGGTTCTGATTTGATGTACTGCAGTTGCAGTCTCCGGCGGCATGTTTGCTGCTGATGCCATCTCCATTTTTTTACCCTGTTTTTTATATGTTTCTACATCATGGGGGTCGATCCTCAGTTTGCGGCCTACCCGGTAGGCCGGCAATTCTCCGCGTTTAATTAGTTCGTAAACAGTGTTTTTAGCAATTTTCAGTATTGTAGCTACTTCTTCGGGCGTTAAAGAGGTACTGTCCTTAATATTTTCACCCCCTCGATTATTCTGAGCTCTATTATATCTTATTTTAATTGGTTTGATAATAACTATTTTTGTATTGTCCTGTACTGTTGTGTGGATAATGGTCACAGCCAGTATGCAGTGAACAGGTGATCCTGTAGGACATGGAGTGACAATAACTAATAAGAGCAATGATCCCAACGGCGACGGCAGGCATTAAACCGTGTTGACAAACGAAGGGGCCTGCTTTATTATTTTTATTAGTAAAATCACGTGGTGTTAGGTGGGGTACTGTTGTGTTCATGTGTGGACATAACCAAACAACAGTGATAATTTTCTAATCCAAAGGTTAGCAGATTTAATTAGGAGGTTCGGTTATGACTAAAAGGACAGGTTCATTTTTCAAGAGCCTACAAAAGGAGTTTGCCCAGTTAGTGGACGAGCATGAGCTAAAAGAAGCAAAGGTTAGGGTAACGGCGAAACCGTTAACCCCGGAAGATGCTATCGGTTCCACCAAGAGGAAGGACTATGTGATACTAAAAGGAAAAGAGCGTCTGTTACAGGCTGAGTTAATGGGTTGCCGGGGACAGGCCTTTACCAGCGCATTGGGTGATTTTAACGGGACACTGGAGGATGTGCTGGCATTGCCTCTCGAAAATGATTATCAGCGAGCTGTTTATATAGCTACCCTTAATGCGGCAGCCTACTATACTGGAAAGGTTAAAAACACAGTACATTGCCGCAATGAAGGGCCGGAGCTATGTGCGCGCCAGGCAGCGGATTATTTTAGAGAGCATTACGGCCAACCCCATATCCTAATGGTAGGTTATCAGCCTGCCTTAGCAGAAGCGTTAAACCAGGTTTTCCAGTTAACAGTCCTTGACCTTGACCCAGCGAATATCGGTAGGACGATAAATGGAGTGCTCATCCATGATGGTGGCGCTGCCAACTTGGACAAACATCTAGCGGCCTGTGATGTCATTTTTGCCACCGGCAGCATTATGTGCAATGATACTGCGGATCCACTAACAGAGAGCGGCAAACCACTGGTTGTCTTTGGCACGACGGGTTCAGGGGCCGCCGCCTTGCTGGGTATAGGCCGTTTTTGCCCCGAATCAACAGAGGCAGTAAGTAAGAAATAATCAATAGAATTGTTTCTTCAAGGGTGCGGGCCGACGCTGGTCTAAGAAAAATGATCGTGACCAGGCCATTTTTGCTGCCAAATATATTATGTTGCCTGTATCGGGGACAGGTTATAAATAAGGATTCAGGGCAGGGGTAAGCAGTCCCTGCCTTCTTTGTTTGTACTACCGATCCGGGTGGTTCCCTGCTGTAGAAGAAGTCTTTTTGCAGAATATGTCGAATGGTTGAAGGATTTTCGTTTGATTTGTTGTATGATCATTGCGGGTAGACTATTTTGAAAATCGTGCTGGTGGGGGAAGGTGGCGGGAAAATATGAAATTTATCAAAAAGGTGGCGGAAACCGGGGAAAATGCGGTTAACATCAGGGAAGATGTGGCCCAAATAATTGAAAATGTACGCCACCGGGGTGATCGGGCCCTAAAGGAATTGACCCGCCGTTATGATCAGGTGGTGCTGCCTGATTTGCGGGTGTCACAGGAGGCGGTAAAAAAGGCCTATAGCCAGGTAGATGAAAGAACAGTAACCTGTTTACACCTGGCTGCCGATAGGATTAAGTCTTTTGCAGAAAAACAAGCCGGCTGTTTGCTACCCCTGGAATATGAAGGTTCACCCGGGGTTGTACTAGGACACAGGTTGATTCCCATATCCTCTTGTGGTGTGTATGTACCCAGCGGGCGTTTTCCACTGCCCTCATCTGCCCTCATGTCTATTATCCCGGCCCGGGTGGCCGGTGTGGACCGGATAGCCGCTTGTTCACCGCCTGTAAAAGCCTTCGCGGGTATCCATCCCGCTGTGTTAGTGGCAATGGATATAGCTGGTGCAGATGAAATTTACTGCCTGGGTGGTGCCCAGGCTGTGGCCGCCTATGCCTGGGGGACGGAAAGCGTGCCCCGAGTGGATATGATTGTCGGCCCGGGAAATGCCTATGTGACGGAAGCCAAAAGGCAGGTGAGCAGTTTTGTGGGTATTGATGTCCTGGCCGGACCCAGCGAGGTACTGATCATTGCGGATCAGGATGCTGATCCGGATCTTGTGGCCATTGACCTGCTTGCCCAGTGTGAACATGACCCCACCGCCCGGGGTATCCTGGTAACGGATAGCAACAAACTTGCTGAAACAGTACTTGAGTCCATTTCCCGGGAAGCCTGCCAGTTGGAAAGGGGGTCGGGGGCTTTAAAAGCCTGGGAGGACAATGGCCAGGTGATCTTGGTTGACAGCCTCACTGAAGGGGCAGCAATTTCTAACCAGTTTGCGCCGGAGCACCTTGTACTGTTAACAGGGCATAACGATGATCTTATCAGCAAACTGCGTAACTATGGGTCACTTTTTGTGGGCGAAAATGCTCCTGTAGCTTTTGGTGATTATATATCTGGCACAAACCATATCCTGCCCACTATGGGCTGCGCCCGGTTTTCCAGTGGCCTATGGGTGGGTACATTCATTAAGGTTGCCTCCTGGCAAAAACTTAGTGCCTCAGGTGCGGCAGGGCTAGCGGATGCTTGTTCCCACCTGGCTGGTGTGGAAGGATTGGAGGCCCACCAACGTTCGGCTGACAGACGCAAGGGTAAAAGATAGCTCTAAAGGGGGTTAAATAAGTGGATCATCAGGACGGGGACACGCCGCTGGAAGTCAACCCGGATGACACGGCTCTTAAGCTGCAGGGGATATCAAAAATTTACCCTGGCACGGTGGCGCTACATAAGGTTAATATCAATGTAAAAAAGGGAGAGGTACACGGCATTATCGGCAAAAATGGGGCCGGGAAATCAACCCTAGTGGAAATTATAGCCGGGATTACTACCCCTACTGCCGGCAGAATTTTTATTGGCGGTGAGGGCTATGACAGCCTGACCAGAATTGACGCCAGAAAGAAAAAAATTGCTATTGTGCCCCAGGAGCCTCAGTTAATACTGGACTTTACCGTGGCGGAAAATCTTTTTATTTCTGATTATACCAGGCGGGGCTGGTTAATCAACTGGCAGGAACTATACACCCGGGCGGAAGAAATAGTTAAGAAAGCTAACCTACATATCAATGTCCGGGTTAGGGCAGGGGATCTATCGGTTAGTGAACAGCAGCTGCTGCTGGTCCTCAAGGCCTGCTACGTGGAGCAGTCAGATATAATAATATTGGACGAGGCTTCGGCTTCATTAGCACAAAGGGACGAGGAACTTCTATACAAGATTATCCGGGAAAGAAAGGGTGGTGGCTGCACCATTCTCTTTATCTCCCATAGGGCGGAGGAGCTGCTCAAGATATGTGACCGGGTTACCGTCCTGCGGGATGGACATAGCATCAGTACCAAAAATTGCTGGGAGCTTGATCGGGACAAGCTTTCAGATCTGATTGTGGGGGAAAAATTTTGCCGCCACATTAAGGTTGAACAGGGGCAGCTAAAGAATGACCTGGGTGAAACTATCCTGGCTGTGGAAAACCTGACCCGGCTGGGTGTTTATCAGGAAATTAGCTTCCAACTGAAAAAGGGAGAAATACTGGGACTGGCCGGTCTAAGGGGTAGCGGACGTACGGAAATATTCAGGGGCATAGTGGGTATTGATCATCCCGATGAAGGCACTATTTTTGTTAATGGCCAAAGACGGTGCTATGGATCACCGGCAGCGGCCCTAGGGGACGGTATCGTTTACCTGCCGGAGGATAGGGAAAGGGAAGGTTTAATTAGTAACCTCAGTGTCAGGGAAAATCTAATGCTTAACGCCCTGGATACCGTCAAGAGAGGGCTATTGCTCAACAGAAATAAGGAGTCAAAGGCAGTGGCTAGCCTGATCAAGGAGTTGGATATTAAGGTCGCCTCACCGGAACAGGAGGTTAACCAGCTTAGTGGCGGTAACAAGCAGAAGGTGATTGTGGGGAAGATTGCAGCCGCTGGGCCCCAGATCTTCCTGTTGGATGAACCAACCCGGGGAGTGGATATATCCGCCAAACAGGGGATCCTGAACATTGTTAGAAATAGACTGTGCCGGGAAGCCGGCATCATAATTACATCACCGGGACTGGAAGATCTAATCAATATTTGTGACCGTATCCTGGTCCTTTACAGGGGCCACATCACAGGTGAATTTTTGCGCGGGAATCTACGGGAAAGTGATTTATTTTCGGCCGTTCAAGGTGGGGCGCAAGAAAAATGTCCCGGTTTGGTGGCCTCTTATGTCAGTTAATTAACAAAGGAGTAAGTGGTTTGATGCCTAGAAAGTTACAGTTCGAGCTTTTTTTGCTAGATAATCTAATCTGGGTGCTTTTGGCCTGTTTTTTCCTTCTTAATGCCCTGATTACCCCCATGTTTGCCACCTATGGCAATCTGGTAAACATACTGTATCACTCGGCGATTATGAGCATGCTGGTCCTGGGACAGGGCTTGATTCTGGTCAGCGGCCACCTGGATCTGTCCCTGGAATCCACCCTGGTTTTTGCCCCTGGTGTGGCCATGCTGCTGGCTACTCGCTGGCTCCCCTTTCAGCTGGATCCGGTGACTACTATTATTCTTACCCTGGCCATTGGGGCGCTGGTGGGTTTGTTTAACGGGGTTTGTATCGCCAAAATTGGGGTGAACCCCTTTTTGCAGACTCTTTCACTGATGATTATTTTGCGGGGGCTGGTGCTATTTTTGGTGCCTTTGTCCATTTTTCCCCTGGACAAGGTGTATACCTTTGCCGGCCAGGCCCGAATGATCGGCAATATCCCGGTAGCAGTACCAATAGTTTTTATCATTTTTCTTTTTTTTCACTTTATTATGCAGTATACAGCCTTCGGCCGGCACTTTGTAGCCACCGGAGGCAATGCTAGGGCCAGCTATATTTCTGGTATTAACACTAGCCGGATGGTTATTTATGCCTTTGTTATCGCCGGTTTTTTGGCAGCTGTGGCTGGTCTTTTAGCAGCAGGCCGTCAGGATTCTGTTTCTAATACAATGGGCGAAGGCATGGTTATGCTGGCTTTTGCCGGTGCCATTTTAGGTGGGGCCAGCCTGGAGGGGGGCAAGGGTACACCCCTGGGTATGCTGGGCGGGGCTCTCCTTCTTGGGATGATTTCCAACTCGCTTAACCTGCTGGGTGTAGGGGTCACCCTGGTTTATGCCACCCAGGGGGCACTCATTTTTGTGGCCATAGTCTTGGACAGAATCCGTATTAGGCGGCGCAACTATCTGTTGCACCAGGAGCAGGTGAGAAGATTGTTCATCCAGGAACAAGGTGGATAAAACAACTACATAGTCACCAAAACCAGAACAACATGGCCCAAAGGATGGGGAGGTGATGGTGGAGGAGCAGGAGCTAACCAATCAAGACAGAGGAAAGTAACAGGTGAGAACAGGAGGTTTTATTGACATGCGTTTTAAATGGTTGAGTATCCTGGCGGCGGCATTGTTGGCCACAGCCCTGCTGGCTGGTTGCGGTGCCCAGCAAGCAGCAGATCAAGGGGAGGATCAGCTGCGCTTTGGGATGGTAATCAAGGAACCCGGTGCGCCCTTTGTCCAGGCTTTTATTAGAGGTGCGGAAGAAAAAGCCCAGGAGCTGGGTGTCAAGGTGGATATAAAGGATGGCCAGGCCGATTCCATGAAAATTATGGAGTTAATGGACACCTTCATTACCCAGCAGGTTGACGGTTTTATCATGGCTGGTGCGGTGGATCTAAAGGCGATTGTACCCGGGGTTAAGAAACTAAACGAGGCAGGCATTCCGCTTGTTTCCCTGGATACCTCCCCCGAGGGCGGCAAGGTTGATTACTTTATTTCCTTTGACATTGAACAGTCTTCCAAGAAAGCGGCTGAGGCTTTTGTCCAGGGGATCAAAGACCGCAATGGCGGCGAGGTGCCGGAGGGCGTAGTGATTGAAATCACAGGCGCTCTGGAAGATATGTTTACCCATTCCTGCAGTAAAGGCCTAAGAGCCGTCACCGACCAGTATCCCCAGTTGACGCTGGTGCAGGGCGAGGGGAAATGGAATGATGTGGATTCCCATGAACGGACCAGCGACCTGCTGACCCGCTATGGCGATCAGGTGCTGGGCGTTTATGTGCATACCCCTGACATTATGGGACCGGGAGCTGTTTCCGCTATTGAAGCTGCCGGCAAGGATCCCAAAGACTACGGCATCTGCGGCATCTGCATTGGCCCTGAGGGGCTGGGACTGCTCAAAGAGGGTAAGGCTCTGGCTATTGTGGAGCAGCCGGCTTATGATTCAGCCCAAATGGCAGTGCAATACCTTTATGATATCAATAGAGGTAACCCCACCCCCCAAATTGGTGACACCTTAACTAATGCGGATGCCCTTTGGTCGCCAGCCCAAGTGGTAGAAAACACCTGGGCTGAGGAAGGGGCCTTTATCATCCTTCAGGGGCCCCTGGTACCCCGGGATGCCCAGGTGGATGACGCCCGCTTATGGGAAAACAAATTAAGTGATCTGTGGAAAAAATAGTTGATGTACTCCCATGTAATTGAATCCTACTAACGCGTGGGCCGGGAACCCCCCCGGAAAAGCATCCGTGGGGGCTTTCCTATTATTTTATTGAGCAAAAGGAGAATATGGACTATGTACATTCAGGTATACAAGCTCAAAGAAATGCCGGCTGAGGATTATAACAGGATCCTGAAGAGAAGTGAAACGGAGACAGAGTCAATCCTGGCTGATGTGCAACGGGTAATTGACGACATAAAGGCCAATGGGGATCAGGCCCTGGTGGAGTATAGTAAAATTTTTGAAGATATCACTATTAGTGCTGAGCAAATCGAGATATCCCAGCAGGAAATTACCTCCGCCTACCAGGAGGTGGATCAGGAAACCATTGAGGCCATCAAAATTCTAGCTGGTAACGTGAAACGTTTTCATGCTGCCCAGCTGCCCAACAAGATGTGGGCTACTGAGCTGTCTCCCGGTCTGGTTGCCGGCCAGGTAATCATACCTTTGGAAAGGGTGGGCTGCTATGTGCCCGGTGGCCGGGGCTGGTTTCCTTCGGCTGTCATGATGTCTGTCCTGCCTGCTAAGGTAGCTGGAGTGCCCCAGGTTTATGTATGCACCCCACCGGCGCCTGATGGAAAAATCCCTCCCGGTACACTGATTGCCTGTGATATTTGCGGTGCAGATAGGGTTTTCCGCCTGGGTGGCAGCCAGGCCATTGCAGCGATGGCTCACGGTACCCAGACAGTGCCGAAGGTGGACAAGATTGTCGGCCCTGGCAGCCAATATGTGCTGGCGGCCTATAAACTCCTTTATGGCCAGGTGGAAATAGGGACCCTTGCGGGGCCTGGTGAAGGGATTATCCTGGCTGATGAGTCGGCCAATCCGGAGTTTGCCGCTGCTGATATTTGCATCCAGGCCGAACACGGGTTGGATTCCACAGGTGTACTGGTAACCCACGTCCCCTCCCTGGCTTATGAGGTGCAGAAAAGGGTCAGCCGCCATATCGAACGCCTCAACGACTACAGGAAAAATTTCGTTGTCCAGTCCCTAAAAAAATACGGTGCCATTATCCTTACGGATTCACTAGCTGAGTCAATTGACTTTGTCAACCAGTATGCTGGGGAGCACCTGGAGATTATGACTGCCGAACCCCTCCAGGATATGCAGAAAATTAAAAACGCCGGTGGCATGTATCTGGGTCATTATACCCCCCTTTCCACAGGCTGCTTTGGTTCAGGACCGAACCACGTTTTGCCTACCAGTCGCAAGGCAGTGGTGGCGGGTGGTTTGAAAACGGCTGATTTTTACAAAGCCATAACCTTTGAATATTTCTCCCAGGATGGGTTGGCCAACCTGCAGGAGGCGATGGTCAAGCTGGCAGAATATGAGGGTTTCCCCGCTCACGCCAATGCCATTTTAGAGCGGTTTACCAAATAATCGGCAATATTGGGGAGGTGGCCTTTTTTGCTGGCAGTGCGTTATCATGGAGTTGGACAGGTTCATGTAGAGGACATGTCTCGGCCGGTATGTGGCCCTGGGCAGGTTCTGGTGAAGGTGGTTTATGCCGGGATCTGTGGTTCAGATCTGCATATATTTAGAAAAGGAATGTTTGTTTCTACCATCCCGGAAATTATGGGCCATGAGTTTTCCGGTGTGGTGGAGCAAGTAGGCCCGAAGGTGATCACATTGCAACCGGGTGACCAAGTGGTAGGGGACCCGCGGGTTTCCTGTGGTACCTGTGCTTGGTGCCGCACCGGGGCCTACAACCTTTGTCCCAACCTGGGATTTATCGGTGAGGTGAGGCCCGGTTGCTTTGCCGAATACCTGGTTTTGAATGCAAATAAGCTAATAAAGGTACCGGCATCTGTACCCCTACGCCGGGCGGCCCTGGTGGAACCTCTGGCAGTGGCCCTGCACATTGCCGGGAAGGGCCGTTTGGAGCAGGCCGAGCACCTGGGTATAGTGGGTGCCGGGCCTATCGGCATCCTTACTGTGCTGGTAGCCCAGACTATGCAGGTCAAGCGGGTCACGGTGATCGACATCGCGGAGGAGAGGTTGGCCCTGGCGGGCAGGTTGGGCGCCACTGTTTTGTCAGCCTTCCCTGCAGGACAGGATGATCAGCCTGATGTGGTGGTAGAAGCGGTAGGTGTGGAGCCCACCCTGGCCGGTGCCCTGGTCTGGCTAAGACCCCGGGGCCGGCTGGTAATGGCTGGTTTGTATGAAGAAAAAATAAATATTGACCCCAACGATATTGTGGTCAAGGAGCTGGAGCTGGTGGGTGTCAGTGCCTATGAAACAGCAGATCTACAGCAGGCGGTTGAACTGGTGGCTAAGGGCGAAATGGATGTGGAGCAGGTTGTGACCCATGTATTGCCCCTGACCTCTGCTCCCGAGGCCTTTGCACTGCTGGCATCGGGAGATAAAAAGGCGGGCAAAATTTTGCTAACCCCCCGGGAGAAAGGTGAGGAAAATGGGCCAGGAAGATAAAAATATTTTCAGAAAAGGTCTGGCTGAGCTGACCCCCTATATTCCAGGTAAGCCGGTGGAGGAAGTGCGGCGTGAACTGGGCCTGAAGGGGCGCATTGTCCGGCTGGCCTCTAATGAGAACCCTATTGGGCCCTCACCAAAAGCCATAGCACGGATGAAAGGGGTTCTAGGGGAAGTTAATTTTTACCCTAACGGGGGCTGTTTTGAATTGCGGGCAGCCCTGGCAGAGAGACATGCCCTCACGCCGGGCCACTTTGTATTCGGCAACGGTGTGGATAACCTGATCCCTTTGGTGGTAAACACATTTGTCAACAGTGGGGATGAGGTGATCATTCCCATCCCCAGTTTTGCCGCCTACCGCACCAGCACTGTAATAGCCGGCGGTGCACCGGTGGAGGTGCCCCTGAGGGATTTCCAAATCCATGGGGAGGATATATGCAGGGCCGTGGGTCCGAAAACAAAAATGATCTTTATTTGCAATCCCAACAACCCCACGGGGACCATCATGCCTGCCGGGGACCTGAAAAGTTTACTGACAGCCCTGCCGCGGGAAGTAGTAGTAGTGATGGATGAGGCTTACTACGAGTATGTTGGGCACCCCTGCTACCCGGACAGCCTTGCCCACCTGAGAAAGAACGAGAATGTTATTATATTGCGCACCTTTTCTAAAATATTTGGTTTGGCCGGTCTGCGCCTGGGCTACGGCATGGCCAGGCCGGACTATGTGACCGAAATGGAGAAAATTAGGGAACCCTTTGCCGCCAACCGGGTTGTCCAGGCCGGTGCTCTAGAGGCCCTGGAAGATTATGAACATATCTGTTTTGTAAAGGATGTCCATGAGAAGGGTAAACAGGTGCTTTACCGGGGGCTGGAAGACCTGGGTATTGATTTTGTCCCTACTGAAGCCAATTTCATATTTGCGGATCTGGGGGTGGACATGGAATGCCTTTTCCCTCAATTGCTAAAAAAGGGGGTTGTTATCCGCCCGGGAACAGCCTGGGGATACCCTGCCTTTGCCCGGATTACCATCGGCACCCCTGACCAAAACAAGTTTTTCCTGGATCAACTGGCCACTGTTTTAAAAGAATTTCAGTAAAAAAATGATCACCCTTGAGGACGCCCGGTGCTTTTTAGTCGGGTACGACAGTTTTACTGCTGTTGTTCGGTGACTCAGGGTGGTTTTTTTATGGGCAAATGCCGGCCCCCAGGTGTTATGGTAGACAATTATTGTTGATCTCCAGCCGGTGTCTCACTATAATGATAAATAGGTGTGGACCCTGTGAATGGGGAAGCCCTTTCCCGGTAAGATTCTGCAACTTGCCGCCTTTTAGCTACCCATACTGGATGGTCAGAGGATCCTTCTGTCCTTGTCCGTTCCTTTACCCCCACCGGTGCCTCCTATTTAGCCCGTCTACTGATACTCATTGTTTTCCACTACTATTAATTATTTTTTGTCGCGGTAATCAAATCTTATTAAGGGGTGGACCAGATGTCTCATCAGTTATATACCGACACAACCATAGATCATTTTAAGAGCCCGAGAAATATAGGAAGAATGGACGATGCCGATGGTGTAGGTATGGTCGGTGATCCGGCCTGTGGTGACTTTCTCACCATATATATCAAGGTCGTTAATCAGGTTATTGAAGATGTCAGTTATCTTGTATTCGGCTGCGCTGCCGCTATAGCCTCGGGCAGTATGACTACAGAACTGGCCAAAGGGAAAACAGTGGCAGAGGC
>JAAYRI010000119.1 GCA_012518875.1 Peptococcaceae bacterium | reverse complement strand
GGTTGGAGGGGATCACCAAAGCCGGGCTGGAAATGAAATATAAAAGTCGCCTTTTTGATCAGCTGCTCCGTAAAGACTATGCTGCCGTATCCGCTTATCACAGCGGTGAACTGCTTAATCATCTAACTAATGATATCGTCATTGTGGCCGACGGTATCACCACCATTGTCCCCAGCCTGGCTGCGATGCTCACCAGGCTGGCGGGTGCCTTTGCCGTACTGGTGGCCATCGATCCTACCTTTGCCCTGATTTTTGCTCTGGCCGGCTGCTTTGTCTTTCTGGTGGTTAGAGCGTTCCGGGGTCTAATGAAACAATTGCATAAAAGGGTGCAGGAAACAGATGGCCGGGTACGCTCCTTTATGCAGGAGAGCCTGGAAAACCTGCTGGTGGTAAAAATATTCGCGGTGCAAGAGCAGGTGGTGGATCAGGCTGTCCGCCTGCAACAGCGAAATTACCAGGCCAAAGGAAAACGGATCACCGCCGGTATGGTTGCCAACAGTGGTTTTGGTTTTATATTTCAGGCCGGTTATCTCTATGCCCTGTTGTGGGGGGCCTATAAACTATATACACAGGCGATCAGCTTTGGTACCCTGACCGCTATGCTGCAGCTGGTGGGACAGGTACAGACACCTTTTGTAGGGCTGTCGGGCCTGGTGCCCAAATATTATGCCTTACTGGCGTCTGCCGAAAGAGTGCTGGAACTGGAGCAGTTGGCGGATGAAAGGGAGTTTGAGCAGGAACAGACGACGGATACCGCCGGCCTGGAGGATGGCTTTGGATCACTTGAGTTTCGGCAGGTTAGCTTCGCCTACAGCCGGGATACTGACGGGGATACTGTGCTAAAGCAAGTTTCCTTGACCATCAGCAAAGGGGATTTTGTGTTCCTTTCCGGCACTTCAGGTATTGGCAAAAGTACCTTCCTCAAACTGTTGCTGGGTGTCTATCAACCAAATCAAGGCGAAATCTACCTGCAAATGAAAGATGGCCGCAGCATAAAAATTGACCGGCAGGTGAGAAGACTCTTTGCCTATGTGCCTCAGGGCAATTTATTGCTTTCGGGTACCATCAAAGACAATATCGCCTTTATCAAACCCGACGCCAAAGAGGCTGCCATCCGGCGGGCTGCTCGTCTTAGCTGTGCGGAAGAATTTATTAACCGGTTGCCCCAGGGATTGGACACAGTAATCGGCGAAAAAGGGCACGGTTTGTCCGCGGGCCAAATCCAACGTTTGGCCATTGCCAGGGCTATCCTAAGTGATGCCCCTATATTGTTGCTGGATGAAGCTAGTTCTGCTCTGGATGAAGACACCGAACAAAAGCTCCTGGGCAACATCAAGTCTTTACCGGGTAGAACCTGCCTGATTGTTTCTCACCGCCGGGCAGCCCTGGCCATCTGCAACAAAGAAGTCTGTTTTGTAGATGGTACTATTGTTTCCAGAGATGTGGGTTTAAGCGGAAAAAAATTTAACTAAGCACATGTTAGGTCTGTCAATCCTAAAATGTTATTCACATTAATAAGCATGTTTGGTATTCCATGATCTTAATTATTTGCTAAATGAATAATATATGAGGTAAAATCTAAATAAATATCCCTTAATCTTAGTCTGAGTTGAGGTGAATAATCATGGCTATCGAACGCTTAATAGAAGAAATACAAAAATTAACCCCTAAACAGAAAAAGGAGTTATTTAGTAGATTCGGGTTTGCTCTTCCTGAACCGGAAAAAGATGAAATGCGTGGAAGATCTGATGATCCCCTCAGGGAATTAATCGGCATGATGAAGGGACCCGAAACTGGTTCCCGTAAATATAAGGAGGATCTCTATGGGGGGCAAAAACCTTTATAAACTTTTCATAGATACAGGCGGTTTTATTGCCCTTGTTGACGAAAGGGACTCCTATCACCAAGAGGCTCGAGCGTTTTATATGTCTTTAGGGAAAGGTACTTCTTTAGTAACTAGCCTTCTTGTTATATCAGAAACCTTGCAGAAAAAAACAAATCACCGGGCAAATATGATTGGTGTATAATGTAGTCCAGGAAGTCTAATGATGTGCTTTTTCCGGTTGGGAAAGGTTGTCCATTGGCAGCGGCAAATGCGTGGTATGTGATCCCATGTCTGCTATTAGAAGGGTGCTTTATGAGCTTGGGCACGGTCAAAAGTAAATATCTGTTATTAATCGCTGGTGTAGTATGGTCTTTGGCCGGGATCATGGTCATGAAGACAGGTTTCCCACTGATTCCCCTCGCAAAAAACCTTTCATTAATTATTTTTGGTGGACTAATCGTTTTTTTGGTTTTTTATCTGCAAATCTTCTCCAAGCTGGTTTACAAACATGAATATAGAATCCGCATGTATGATCAAGAACGTTTGCCGTTTTGGCTGTTTTTCGATCGCAAATCCTACCTTTTTGTGATCGTGATGATGGGTGGAGGGACATTAATTAGGAAATTAGAACTTGTCCCTCATTGGTTCATTGCCTTCTTTTATTCTGGGCTGGGAGTGGCCCTATTTGCCTGTGGTATCCGGTTTATCGTTCGTTTTTTTAGGTACGAAGGTGGTTTCAAGGTGATTTATCGACTGGATAAACAGTTAAAACACGAAAAGCATGAAGAGTTATAACCCCCATTTCTGCCTATTCCCCATTGTAAAAACCTATTAGGCCCCATGCCTGCATAGAAAAGAACTATTTCCTCTACCTAATAAATAGCATTATACTGTTTAATGTGCACACTTTTGACAAATTATGTACAGGTGGTGACCATTAATCAATGAGGAATGTATTCGCAACCAAATGGGGAATTATCATTGTTGGCATTGTCATTGGCATTATGGCTTCCTTGCTGCAGTATTGGGGTAATCCTGCGAACATGGGTATCTGTGTGGCCTGTTTTTTGCGTGATATTACAGGGGCGCTAGGTTTACACAGGGCGCCTGTGGTGCAGTATCTGCGTCCGGAAATCATCGGCTTTGTTTTGGGCTCTTTTGGAGCCGCGTACATGTTTAAAGAATTCAGGCCCCGGCTGGGTTCTGCGCCAATAGTTAGATTTGTCCTGGGTGCTTTCGCCATGATTGGCGCTCTTTTGTTCCTTGGCTGCCCCTGGCGGGCCCTGTTGCGCCTGG
>JAAYRI010000225.1 GCA_012518875.1 Peptococcaceae bacterium | reverse complement strand
CTATCGGTGCCGAACAGGGCTATGTATATGTAAGGGCGGAATATCCGCTGGCTATTGAAAGATTGGATCTTGCTCTTCAGAAGGCCCGTGAAAACGGCCTGCTGGGACGGGATATTTTTGGCTCCGGTTTCAATTTTGACATTGAGATTAGAATTGGTGCCGGTGCATTTGTATGCGGCGAAGAAACGGCTTTGCTCACTTCTATTGAAGGTAAACGGGGTGAACCCAGGCCGCGGCCCCCATTCCCGGCTAATGAAGGTGTTTGGGGTAAGCCAACAGTTCTCAACAATGTGGAGACCTGGGCAAACATTCCCGAAATTATTCGTAAGGGAGCCGAAGCCTACTCCTCAGTGGGTACGGAAAAGAGCAAAGGCACCAAGGTATTTGCTTTGGCTGGCCGGATCAACAATACAGGCATTATTGAAGTCCCCATGGGTACTACACTCAGGGAAATTGTTTATGAAATTGGCGGTGGTATTCCCCGGAAAAAAGCTTTTAAAGCTGTACAGACGGGAGGTCCATCTGGAGGCTGTATTCCCGCCGAACACCTTGATACTCCCGTTGACTACGACTCGCTAGGCGCTTTGGGTGCCATCATGGGCTCCGGTGGTATGATTGTTCTGGACGAGGATACTTGTATGGTGGATATCGCCAAATTTTTCCTTGATTTTGTTGTGGATGAATCCTGTGGCAAATGTTCCCCTTGTCGTATCGGTACAAAAAGGATGTACGAAATCCTTGATAACATTAGTAAAGGCAAAGGAAAGGAAGGGGACATCGAGCTTTTAGAGGAACTGGCTACTACGATCAAGGCTACGGCGCTATGTGGCCTCGGCCAGACTGCACCAAACCCCGTCTTGAGTACAATTAGATATTTCCGGCACGAGTATGAGGAACATATCAGGGATAAGAAGTGCACATGCAATGTATGTGAGTTCGAGGAATAAAAGCCGCTCCCGCCGCATTTTTTAGAGGGAAAAATACGGGAGTTTGGAGGGAAAAAGGTGAAAATGATAAATTTAACAATCGATAATCAGAAGGTAGCGGTGGAACCGGGGACAACCATACTCGAAGCCGCACAAAAGATAGGAGCAAAGATCCCCACGCTTTGTTACTTAAAAGACATTAATGTTGTCGGAGCCTGCCGTATCTGCCTGGTAGAGGTGGAGGGGGCGAAAACCTTTATACCATCGTGCGTGGCTCCTGTTGCTGAGGGTATGGTCGTTAGAACCAACACTCCGGCGGTGATTAAAGCCCGCAAATTGGTTCTAGAACTAATTTTATCCGACCACCCGATGGAATGCCTTACTTGCTTGCGCAACCAGAACTGTGAACTGCAGGACTTGGCCCGGGAATTTGGCATTACTGAGGTACGTTTCGATGGGGCTAAATCGGAATATCCTATTGATGATTCCAGCCCTGCTATTACCAGAGACCCGCGCAAGTGCATTCTCTGCCGTCGTTGTATTTCAGTGTGCAGCAATGTGCAGACGGTAACTG
>JAAYRI010000118.1 GCA_012518875.1 Peptococcaceae bacterium | reverse complement strand
TAACACTAAAAAACATGAAGGCTGGTTGGATTGGAGATGGCAACTGCGAAATAGGATCCAGTCGGTGGATGAGCTGTGCGAATATGTTAATTTAACCGCTGATGAAAAACAAACTATACACATGGCCGGTGACGTTTTTCCCATGGCCATTACCCCTTATTACGCCTCATTAATCAATAGGGCAGATCCCCAATGCCCAATTCGTCTGCAGTGTATCCCAGATTACCGGGAGCTAGTTGAGGGGCACAATGATATGGATGATCCATTAAACGAGGACACAGATTCCCCGGTACCTGGGCTTACCCACCGCTATCCCGATCGGGTGTTGCTGCTGGTGACCAATGAATGTGCCATGTACTGCCGCCATTGTACCCGCAAACGCATGGTGGGCGACAACAACACATCTATTATCGATAAGGATATCAACCAGGGTATTGATTATATTAAAAAGCACCCCGAAATCCGTGATGTCCTGCTGTCGGGTGGGGATCCCTTGATCCTTCCCAACGCCTGTTTGGAACGGATCCTGCGCCAGACAAGAGAAATACCTCATGTTCAGATAATTCGCATTGGAACACGTGTCCCGGTTGTAATGCCCCAGCGTATAACACAGGAACTGGCAAGAATGATTAAAGGGTATCATCCGGTGTGGATTAACACCCATTTTAATCACCCGCGTGAATTTACTCCGGATTCCATCAGAGCTTTAGCTAGACTGGCTGATGCCGGAATTCCCCTGGGCAACCAAACAGTTTTATTAAGAGGCATCAACGACTGTCCAATGATTATAAAAAAACTGGCACATCTCCTAGTAAAAAGTCGTGTACGTCCCTATTATCTTTACCAATGTGATTTATCCCGCGGCATTGAACATTTCCGTACCCCTGTAGCTAAAGGGATAGAAATTATGGAATCCCTAATCGGCCACACATCCGGCCTTTGCGTCCCTACCTATGTTGTGGATGCACCGGGTGGTGGAGGTAAAATCCCGGTATTGCCTAACTACCAGTTATCCATGACTAATACAAAAACAGTATTACGAAATTACGAAGGCGTCATCTGCGTTTATGACGAGCCTAAAAACGCTGATTCTGTTTGCCCACCGGACTGCACAATATGTAAGGACCGCAATATAAGGCATGAATCTGTTGGTCTGGAGGAGCTTTTGGATCCCCAAAAGCGGGTTATTAGTCTGGTGCCGGAAGGTAACCTGCGTAAAGCTCGCTATACTATGCGTGAAGGTAAGGCTCATGGCTATTAAAGGAAACCCGATTATGTCGGGGCCGGATTGCTGGGAAACTATTGCTGGAAAAGATTTTGATTGTCGCATTCTTTTATCCCCATTCAACCGCCGGCTCACTGTGGATACCTTTAATTTGTTCCAGGCTCGGGGCGCAGAAGAAATGATGAAGGTCCTTATAGAAAAAGCCCTGGCAAAAGGTCTTGATAAAATATGGCTCAAGTCTATTGCCAAATGGGGGAAAGACCTTTTGGCCACGGGAATGAAGCTGGAGGCATCAATTCCTGGATTTTATAAGGGGAAGGAAGAGGCTTTGGTTTTGGCCAGATTTTTAAGCAATAGAAGAAAAACCCCTTCAAATAGTAAGGGCATCACACTTGTAGAAATAATTAGCAGCAATCTTACACCAGAAACCACAAAAAGGGATCTGCCTGCCGGGGTAAGCCTAAAATGGGCCCAACAGGAACATTGCCAGGACCTGGCCGGATTATTCAGCAAGGTTTTTTCCACCTATCCTTTCCCTGTTTTTGACCCTGATTACATCCGGCGTACGATGAACAATGGTACCAGCTATATAATGGCATGGCATAATAATAAACTGGTGGCCGCATCTGCAACGGAACTCAAGCGGGAGGAAAAAAATGCGGAGATGACGGACTTTGCCACGCTTCCCATGTGGAGGGGACAGGGTTTGGCAAATTGTCTGCTTGACCAGATGGAATCCCGCTTGAAATATAAAGGCTATCGGTGTCTTTATACTATCGCCCGCAGTAGCTCCATAGGAATGAACAAGGTGTTTGCCGGGGCAGGATATAGCTTTAACGGGGTATTAATCAACAACTGCAACATCAGTGGGGATTTTGAGGATATGCATGTGTGGTCAAAAATATTGTGATATGCATGGTTGCAATGGAAGCCCCGGCTTAACATTGCCGGGGCTTCCATTTGTCCGGTTCCCTGAAGGAGCAACGGATAAAATCCTATTTAGTAGTTATTTACCAGCCTGTCCGTCATCCTGGCCAGCATCATTATTATCAAGAAAGCCGGCCCCGGGCCACATTATATTCATAGCTTTCCAGCCTGCTATTGTTACTATTTCTGAGGTCAACAGCTACAATTCCCACATCAAAACCCTTATCTGTAAATACATCTGCAAGGTCCTCACAAATATCCATGACATCCTCTCTTATGTAACGATAATCCGAATCTCGCCAGTCATTGGATGCATTGTAATCCGCCCTCAGTATTACCGCAATTTCCTCATCGTCTTTATCATAGGAGATGTCAGATACTGTAAAACCGATACGGTTGATGTCATAACCCTTGCCTTTAATGTCATACATAACATCGTCTACGCTTATGTTACTACCCCGATATCTATCATCATAAAATGTTATTTTCAGTTTCCCATTGCCGTCCTTACTAAATTTAACCAAAACGTCACTGCTGTCAATGTCCGTTATTCTGCCGGTGACATTGGCACCCCGGGATAACTCATACTGGATATCCTCAACCAGATCTTCAAGCCAATACTGGATGTCCCGATCAGCAAGCCTTTTCCACCTACCAGCAAGATCATATAGATCCACCTTGATCTGGACACCGACATTGTCTTTGTTGCCATCCAGCACAATATCCTCGATATCTACAGTCCGCAATTTGCTGTAGTAGAATAGCAGCTCATCCTCAAGATCACGGAAGTCCATATCTCTTTCCCTATCCTGGTAATCCTTCAATTGGGCTTTCAAGCGGGCGTTTTCCGCTTTCAAGGCTTCAAGTTCGGATGAGGAGCCGGATCCTGTTATCTGCACCGCATTGAGCCAGTCCACCCACTCCACGTTATACCCTAAGGCTTCGGCTGCCATCCGAATGGGTACATATGTCCTACCTTCCTCAGTAACAATAAATGGTTCCCCCATATCCGGCTCCTGGGTGACCATATTACCGTTGGTCATCAGTATGATCCCCCGGTATGTAGCCTCAATCATCCTCGCACCGGTAGTGCTATTTGCTACTGTAGCAAACGATAGTGTCAGGACTGCCGTCAATAAAGCAACCATAACCCTTTTTTTCATTCCCACCATCTCCTTTTACAGCCTTTTCTAGCTAGTTAACTGATATATAAAACCCCAATTTTATGGGCGCAAAACACCTCCCTGAATATTAATAAAAGCCAATAGTACTGGATCATTTGTCCGACATAAACCCAAGCCCTATGTTTTTAGTATATATATTAAATTTTACCAGGACAAGTCTGCCTTCTTTTTCGGGGTGTCTAATTTGAACAAAAACCAAAACAAAGCTACTATTTCCCAAAATCCTTTTATACAGTATGACGCCCCGTCATTCAATCTGGTTCAAAGAGAATTAAAAACCAAAAGATTCTTGCCGGTACCGACAAGAATCTTTATTACCATAATTATGTTTAACCTTCGATTTGCGCAGCCACCAGGCTTTTTGCGCCGTATTTTTCCCTAAGACGTGGCTTTTCAATTTTGCCTGTAGGGTTACGGGGCACCTGATCAAAAATTACTTTCCGCGGACGCTTGTAACGGGGCAGTGCAGCGCAAAACGTATTTATTTCTTCTTCGCTGCACTTGTAACCCGGCTTCAGCTCTATAATTGCTGCCGCTATTTCACCTACACGTTCGTCTAACAGCCCAATGACTGCCGCATCCTTTACAGCGTTGTGCTCACGCAAAAAGTCTTCAATCTGCACCGGGTATATATTTTCTCCACCGCTGATAATCACATCTTTTTTTCGGTCTACCAAATAAATAAAACCGTTATCATCCATGCGAGCCATATCCCCGGTAAACAACCATTGATCCTTAATCACTGCTGCTGTTGCCTCCGGATCATTGTAGTAGCATTTCATGACGCCCGGTCCTTTAACAGCCAGTTCACCTACCTGTCCCTGGTCTACCGGCTGCCCATTACCATTGACAATTTTGGCCTCCCAATTGTAACCCGGAATGCCGATAGCGCCAACCTTGTGAATATTCTCTATCCCCAGATGGACACACCCAGGACCAATGGATTCACTGAGGCCGTAGTTCGTATCGTAAAGATGGTTGGGGAAATATTTTTTCCAGCGATGAATCAGGCTGGGTGGTACCGGCTGGGCGCCGATATGCATCAACCGCCACTGGGAAAGCTGATAATCCTCCAGCCGCACGTCTCCCCTTTCAATGGCATCGAGGATATCCTGGGCCCAGGGAACCAGCAACCAGACAATAGTGATTTTTTCTTCCGAAACTGTTTTAAGAATCCATTCCGGCTTCACCCCGCGCAGCAACACCGCTTTGCTCGCCGATAGCAAGCTGCCGAACCAGTGCATTTTGGCACCAGTGTGGTAGAGGGGCGGAATACACAAGAAATTATCTTCCCGCCCCTGGCCATGATGTTCCTTTTCCGTATGGCAAGCCGAAACCAAACTGCCGTGTGTATGCAAAATTGCCTTGGGAAAGCCGGTAGTCCCCGAGGAAAAATACACTGCCGCATCGTCCCCATCAGATAGCTTTACCTGGGGTGCTGCGGAGCTACAATTGGCTGTCAGCCGATCATAACTTTCGGCGAAAGAGGGGCGGTTTTCACCGGCAAATAACAGTATCTTGACATTGGGAATCTGATCATAAATGGTTTCAATTCTGCCAATAAATTCAGGCCCGAAAATCAAGGCGGTGGTATCAGACAAATCCAGGCAATATTTTATTTCCTCGGCCGTATAGCGATAATTTAATGGCACTGCCAGCGCACCAGTTTTTAAGATGCCAAAATAAATCGGCAGCCATTCCAGGCAGTTCATTAAAAGGATAGCTACCTTGTCCCCCTTTTTGACCCCCCTTTTGAGTAGCAGGTTGGCCAACCGGTTCGCTTTTTCATCAAAAACCTGCCAGGTCATGTCCCTACGGTATTCACCAGCAGGGTTATTTTCAATTAGTTCATACTCCATCCAGGTGACATTATGCCTCTCCTGAAGATCCATGTTGATTTCTGTCAGGCATAGTTCAGAACCATACAACCTGGCATTGCGTGACAAAATTTCCGTAATCGGCATTTTTTCTCCTCCCGTTCTACCATCATAAAAATTCTTAATAAAACATTGCCAATACCACTAAATTATAAATCCATGCAGGTAGTTAATCAACCGTCTAACGCTTATTCACCCTATCAGCATACACTAGTTGAGATGAAATATCTATATCCGATTAGCTATTGATAATTAACAAAAAATAACCCGCAGGATTTGTACCTGCGGGTTAAGCTATGTTTGCCTGAATGTTTGTACAATTAGCCCATTACCATTGTACAAACATATTATTCATTGGCGGAGGGTCAGGGATTTGAACCCTGGGTTGGCTCATCACCAACACGAAATTTCGAGTTTCGCACCTTCAACCAGACTCGGACAACCCTCCATAAATTTATCCCCCATACCAGTCCCATAAAAAACCTAAAAAGAGGAGGAGATTGAAGACATCACCAGTTACAAGATCAGAGAAAGGCCCGCTGTATCAAGGATTAAGGAGTTTTTATATATTTAGCGTCGGGCACCTTCGTCCAACTCGGCCATCTCTCCAACTATTTTCTTTTCTCTTAACTCACGGAAAAACTTTTGCAAAATACTGCGGCATTCTTCTTCCAACACCCCGGCAATCACCTGAACCTGATGGTTAAAGCGAGGTTGCCTGACCACGTCAATCACTGAATCTACGGCACCGGCTTTTGGATCTGCGGCCCCATAAACCAGTGTTGTGACCCGAAACTGTACCAGTGCCCCGGCACACATGGGACATGGTTCCAGGGTTGAGTACAGGATCCCTCCGTTCAGCCGCCAGTCTCCCAAATACCTGGCAGCCTCCCTTAGAGCCAGCAGCTCAGCATGGGCGGAACTATCCTTCCAGGTCTCACGTAAATTGTGCCCCCGTCCGATTACTTTTCCGTCCAGCACCATCACGGCGCCAACAGGAACCTCGTCCAGGGCGTATGCCTTTTTAGCCTCCGCCAGGGCCTCACGCATATATCCGGTATGATCCACAGGGCCTTCCCCTTCAGTAATACCCTAGCACCTGGTTTTAGCATATTCTAGTAACTATGCTAGGCGCATTCTTAAACTAGTATACATCCTCAAGGTGTGTCAAGCAAGATCCAGCCTGGGTTGCAAACCCCCTAGCCTTAAAACTCCATATTTTCCCTTAAGAAATATTTTTATTTTGCACACACTATATGGAGTCAATAAGGTATATTTCCCGATGGAGGTTTTTTTACATGAAAAAAACAAATAAGTTTAGCCCCAAGGAACCCACATTGGCACCAGGGATCAAAGGAGTCTTAGAAAAAAGTGCCGGCAAAAAAGAAAAGGAAAAGGGGAATTTTACCCGGGTAACCACCTTGTCATACGATGAGGTTCATCCCAGCTAGATCAGGCACTATTCATGAGAGCAGGAACAGCCGTTGGTAACAGTACTATCCGCCGCTTCCTCGATTTCCCACATATCAACGGGTTTGACAAATTTAATAGTTACCAGTTCCTGCTGTGCACCCTCTTTTTCTGCAAAAACCAATTCATAAATGCCTGGGAACACCGCTAGATCCCGGCAGGCGTTCAGGGAAACAACGGCTGTTTGGGGCTCTGTTTCACGGAAAAAGTTCTCATTAAATAAGGCATAATGCTTATAATATGATATTAACCTGGACTGAACACAACCACTATCATCACAAATATCTTCTGCCTTCAGAACCAAACATTTAGCCAAAAAAACTCCTCCAGTGCTCAAACAATTTGAATATTGGATGCATATTTTCTACCTGCTTAGCCACACCAATTTTTCACATGCCTACATTATAAGGTATCAACCATTCATTTATCAACCTGCCCATAATTAATCCGGACTTTGCTAAAATGGCGTATTTTCTCCCGATGGTCTGGTTTTACATAAACCAACATGCGTGGAGACCAACAGCCCCGAAAACAAAAAAACAGGCGCCCTAAAAACCTGCTCGGCCTGTTTTTTCTGGCGCGCCCGGGAAGACTTGAACTCCCGACACGCGGTTTAGGAAACCGCTGCTCTATCCACCTGAGCTACGGGCGCCTGCCCACAAATTATAACTACTGGATATTTCATAGTATAGCGGAGTAAATAATCCTTTGTCAAGAACAGTACCCATTTCCTTCAACAGGTATCAACCTGTCACCATTAAATAAAACTACCTCCGGGGCTGGGACCCGAAGGTATTGATTTTTTTGGCGCGCCTGGGAAGATTCGAACCCCCGACCTTCTGATCCGTAGTCAGACGCTCTATCCAGCTGAGCTACAGGCGCATTTTGGTGCCTTCGTCTCCGTGGCAGCTTACATTGTAACAAAATCATTCACACCCGTCAAGACACCGTCTGGCAAAAATCGCGTCCTGGTAGATTTGTTTATTATATCAAATCCTTGCCCTGGCCGGAAAAAATATTTTTTATAGTTCCGCATTCCTACCCGTTTAATATAATATTTTAAAACCTTTTTTGGTAGGTGTTGACCTTGTCCTCAACTAGTCAGATGGCTTTATCCGTAGTTATTCCCTGTAAAAATGAGGGCCAAAACCTCAAAATGACCCTGGACTCGCTTTTTGCCGCAGCTCCCATCAACAGGGTCGAATACATTGTTGTAAATGATGGTTCTACTGACAACTGCTGTGATTTTATAAAGGAAAACAATAAATATAGTGAAGTAAAATTAATATCATCTTCGGGGCTAGGCGTTTCACGAGCCAGAAATCTGGGCGCTGCCAGTGCCGGAGGTAAATATCTGGTTTTCTGTGATGCACATATTACTGTTCCTGCAGGCTGGCAGGATGATCTGGTGGACATCTTTCATCTTGACGGGGTTGATGCAGTTTCTCCAGCCATTGGTGCACTGGATAAGCCAGATGCCACAGGTTACGGCCAGACCTGGGATGAGCATCTTCAGGTGGTCTGGTTGCCTCCACCACAACAGATGAAAATCACACCTGTCCCCCTTCTTCCTGGTGGTTGCGTAGCAGTTCGTAGGGATGTTTTTCAGCAGGTGGAAGGGTTTGATGGCGGCTTTATCGCCTGGGGCCACGAAGATGTGGAGTTTTCCCTGAGGCTGTGGCTTTTTGGGTATAAATTGTTCATAGCACCACAGATAAAAATACTGCACCTCTTTCGCAAAAAACACCCCTACCCAGTAAAAATGGATCATTTCCTTTACAACATGCTACGTCTGGCCTATTCTCATTTCAAAAACGAACGGATTGAGAAAATCCTGAAACTTATAGATGCGGTAGATAACGCCAAAAAAATAAACCAGGGTGTTTTAAAAGGCGGGGCCCTAAAACAACGCTCTAAATTCCTGGCCCGCCGTAGACATGACGACGATTGGTTTATGGAGAAATTTAACATTCCATTTTAATTTCTGATCTGGTACTAAACCGGGATCCGGCAATCCGGGCCTCATTAGCCAAAAATGTCCCTTCCCAATCATCAACATAAAACCCTGTTGCCCACTCTACCATAATAACAGTCTCGCCTTTCCCCAGCTCGATTTCCCCCAGAGGCAAGCTTTCTAACTGATCACCATCTATAGCATAAATATATAATTTATTTTTTGTCTCAATGATGGCTATATCCTTATTTGGAGAAGTAAAGGCATCCAGGGCATTTGGCACCCGATCCTTAATGCTTCTCCAACTGAGATGCAGTGTATCATAGAGTACCAAATTGCCGGGTGGTATGAAATTGATATTAAAATCCCTGGCCCCGGGCTCTCCACCGGCAGAATAGTTTAACCTGCCTAAAAGGTACCAGTGTCCTTTTTTGCGGGTTAGTCCCAGATTCTCTTCATCCACTATTTCACCAACAGCAACACCTTCGCCATGTAAGGATCGCAGGGTTTGCTCCTTGGCATCCTGGTAGGCCGCCTGACCTCTGGCACCCAGCAGGTCCACAATCTTGATGCTGGTTGGCGAAGACAGCTTATCCACGGGCAATATCTTGAGGCTTCCCGTGTTGGCGACAAGGCTTTCTATAGCCACATAATCATTCCCGATATAATCTATGGCTATTTTTTTATTCTTCCCCTGCGGCTGCTGCTCTTCATGAGACACCTTTTGGGCTATTGGATCTTTCATTGCTACATTGTGGGCAACTATTTCCATTGGTTCGCTATCTGGAGCATCCTTTACCTGCAGTTCCCAAAACCCACTGATGCGTGGGAAAAAAATATTATTCCTCACCAACAATGGCCGAATCTTCTTATTATCCGCAGCAATCCAAAGGGTCTCATATCTATAACCATTACCCGATGGTATTTTTATGCCAATAAAAGCACCGGAAGCATTCTTGTCATTGCTACTATCCGCTTCCCCGGCATGTGTATGCCCGGCAGGCATAAGGCTGTCGGCAGCATCTGATATTTTTTCCAGTAACAACACCTTATTTTGGACAAAAGCGACGATGGAGGTGTCATCTATTTTTATAAAGTCACCAAGAAATTTTGCCCTGGCAAATACCGTAACCACATCAATCTCTCTGTTCATGGACAAATAATCGTCGGGTGCAACATACCTGGTCATCAAATAGTCAGTTGAGTTTACCCTTTTTATTTTATAAGAGGGATTATGCCATATATAGCCCCCTAATAGAGCAAATTCCCTGGCAAACTGCGCAATAGAACCCTCCACTGCCAGACTTGTTTCATCAGGACATTCTTCAGCAGAAAAATTCTGTACTACCGCCCATTTTCCTTCTAATGGGCTTGTTTTATATACAGGGGGGACAATTTCCCCTGTGGCATTCATGGAAGAATTGGTGCAACCGCTCAGCAGTAGAAGGGAAACCAATATTAAAATGAGCTTGTATCCCCTAATCATCTCTATTTTCCCCTTTGGGCAGGGTTACTACCACCTCCGTTCTCTTATTCAACTCGCTGCTAATTTCTATCTTCCCCCCCATCAGGCTCACAATTTCTTCACAAATACAAAGCCCAATGCCATTTTTGGAACGCGAACTCCTTCCCTTATAAAATTTTTCTTTAACCTTGGGCAGTTCATCAGCGGCTATCCCGCAACCGTTATCGGAAATGGTAAACCTAAAATCCTTTTCCTGGGCCTCTGCCTTAAAATGGACATAACCTCCCGCACGGTTAAAATTAAAGGCATTATCCAAAAGATTGATAAACAACTGTTTCAGCCTGTCCACATCAGCAAAAATGTTAGGCATATCCCGGGGATAGTCAACAACAAAGTCAATATTTTCCCGCACCGCCCTTGGAATTAACTGTTTATGCAAATGCTCAACCAGCTTCACCAGATTAACATCTTGAGGGTTCAGTTTAATTCGGCCGGAAATAAATTTAGAAAAGTCCAAAAGTTCTTCAACCATGTGAGCCAACCGTTCACTTTCCTTGGAAATAATATTTAGACCGTCATTGAGGGTTTCCTTTTGCTGAAAGCTCTCATTTTGCAGGGTAATCGCCCAACCTTTTATGGATGTTAATGGTGTGCGAAGTTCATGGGACACAGATGAAATAAAATCATTTTTTAACTGTTCCTTTTTCACAATTTCATCAGCTAGATAATTTAATGTATCGGAAAGTTTGCCTATTTCATCATCACGTGTTTTCCTGCTTTTTATGGCAAAGTTACCCCCGGCCATTGCGCGCGCTATGGCAGTAACCTCTTGCAAAGGGACAACAATGGTGTTAGCAAAAAAGGCGCTAATTGAACCGACAACAAAAATTACAAACAAACCAATAATAATAAAAATCTTCGTTGTTTTGGCAATATCCTGATCAACACCATCCAAAGAAGCGATAAAACGCAAAGCCCCTACGATTTGGTGATCAGATACAAGGGGGTTGGCCACGGCCATCACCTTTTGTTCGTCCAGGTAGCCAATCCATACACCAGCTTTCCCGGCTAGCGCTTCTTCAATATCCCTGCCCACCACTGCCATGGGAATCCTACCCTGGGAATCCATAATAATATTACCGTCCCGGTTGACTATCTGTACCTCCGCATTGCTCTGATTCCAAAAAGCGTCAACATTATAAAGGACGTTATCTTGTAGGGATGTATCCGAAAAATACTTTGTATACATCTCCGCACATATTTTTATCTGATTATTGAGGCTGCCTTCCAAACTGCTGTAACAGTTTTGTCGGACGATATAAATTAGAAGTGATTCCAGAATGGCCACCGTAAAAATAATAACAATCACAAAGTTGGCTATTAACCTGCTCCTAATTCCTTTCCCTTTCATGGGACACTCCGATCTGAAACTGCCTGCAACCGGTACCCGGAACCCCATACTGTTTTTATATATTCAGGTGCGGAAGGGTTGTTTTCAATTTTTTCCCGTAGTCTCCTAATATGTACATCCAGGGTTTTCGTATCCCCAAAATAGTCCTCCCCCCAAACAGCATTCAGTATTTCATTTCGTTTTAGTGCCCGACCCTGATTCTCCATAAAAAATTTCAAAAGAGCAAATTCAGTTGGTGTTAATTCAATTTCCACACCTTTTTTTAATAATTTATGGGCCACCACGTCCAGACATAAGCAACCACTTTGCAAGATCTTTCCCTTCACCTTAAAATAGGTCCGTCGCCTGAGCATGGCCTTAATTCGTGCTATTAGCTCAAAGGGGTTAAATGGTTTGACCAGATAATCATCCGCGCCCAGTTCAAGGCCCAGTATTTTGTCTGTGTCCTGCCCCTTCGCCGTTAACATGATCACAAAGGTGTCAGGCATTATTTCACGAGTCTGCCGGCAGACCTCATAGCCACTAATCCCGGGCAGCATCAAGTCCAAAACAACAACATCGGGCTGAAAATCTTTCAGCATAGAAAGGGCTTCCTCCCCGCTTTCCACCCCTTTTATCTCATACCCGGCTGCACTAAGGTTAAGGACGATAAAACGCCTAATTGACTCCTCATCTTCGACAACAAGTATCCTGTTTTTTATGTCAACCATCTAACTACCTCAAATCAGGGTTTAAATTATTAAGAAATGGCGTCTGTGAGTAGCGTGGTATAGGCTTTGATACCTTCCTGTCTGAGATGAACCCCATCGGGGTAAAAATACTCATCATGGCCGCTACTTGCCGCATACCAATCCACCAGTTTTATTTGCGGATGAGCAGCCGCAACTTGAGCCAGGATCTGATTCACAACACCTTCCCACGGCTTTGGAACACGGGTGTTAATCAGAACCACCTGCCTTTCTGGTCCAAGCAAATCTAATATATCTACAAACTGACCCTCAGTAAATGTCCCATTTGACCCCAGGGCGATAACAACCGTCTGGCCAAGAGCATCCTGTTCTCTAAGATTTTCTATTACTTGAGGTGCCTGAAACATTTGCCGTCCCAGTTCCGCATCAATTACAATATTAGGAGAAATTTTCTTTAACTCTAGCCCCACATTGATCATTACTGAATCGCCAATAACTGTAACACATTGATCATTACATGGTGTCTTTTTGTCTATCTCCTGGCCCAGCTGCTGCTCATTAGTGGGCACCTTTCCAGTTTCATCATGTTCGTTTTC
>JAAYRI010000117.1 GCA_012518875.1 Peptococcaceae bacterium | reverse complement strand
TGGGACGAGGTACCTGTCCCCGCGTCCCTGTGGTTGGTGACTGGTCGTTGGTTGTTGGTTGTTGTCGGTGCCCTTGTTCCAGGTGTTAATGAACCTTAAAGAAAAAAGGATTAGAAAAACTTAATTGATGGATGAATGATAAGGTTTTCGTTTTGCAGTTCCAACTTGGTAATCTCCAGGTTGTTCAGCACAAACCCCAATTTGTTCTGCAACGCCTGATTAAAACCAGGCATTTTATTAAAATCAAGAATAATGCGGTTTTCACTTATTGCTAGATAGCTGAACATAGCAATTAGTTCCTCTGGGGCCCCAGCAGTTTCTGCTGCTGCTGGGTCAATGTCTGCCGTCAGTTTGGCCTTAATGTTCAGGCCATAAATCTGAATGACCACCGGGCTGATTAATAATAGTTCAACGATGCGGTTGGTTCTATTAAATTCAAATTTCCCCAAGGACAGCTCCAACTGCAGGTTGATTGGCGTCTTCTCCCCCACCAGAAGATCAAAATCAGCCCGTAGAAAACCTTCATTAAAAGATAAGGTGATATTTTCGATCGTTTTGTTGCCGGAGATGGCCTCTTTAATGACCTTATTGATAAACTCCTGATGGATAGTAATATTACCACCGAATAGGCTTTTAATATTTTCCAGCAAATTCATCCCATAGCCATTCCTTTCTTTCATTATAAATTTATTATTTTATAAATGTTTTTCCAGGGTCCGGGTGAGGTAAATAATGCGGCATATGCTTTCCAGACAAGAAGTCCAGTGATAGGCCTCCTCCAGGGTATCCCCGATAGCAAAACTACCGTGGCCACGCACCAGGGCAATTTTGTGGTTTTTAAGCAATGCCGGCAGTTTTTCTTCTACCTCTGGGGAACCAATGGAAACCTTTGCTTCCAGGACAGGAATCTTGTCTAGCAAATAAGCCCCCTCAGCATCTATCGGTATAATTTCCTCCAGCAACAAGGACAGGCTGATGGCATACACCGGGTGGGCATGGACAATGGCCAGCCCGCTGGTATGCTGATAAATGGCTTTGTGTACAATAATTTCTGTGGAAGCCAGACTGGTGTTACTGTCGGGGCCTGTAAGGGCGGTTTCGATCAGATCCTTTTCTTCCAAACGCCCCAACATTGCCCCTTTTCCGGTAATAACAATCCGGTCCGCTCGGCGCAAACTAAGATTCCCACTGTGGGAGTTATTCAAACCAGCCAGGAAAAGGTCCCGCCCTACCTGCTGAAAGCTTTTTAACAAGCAAATCCCTCCGCTTCAATCCTCTTATTTTATAGTTAGATCCAGCCAAAATATTCGTTACAATTATATATCCCCATCATTCATTAGCAAATATTTTCTTTACGCTAGATGAAACCCCTTTTTATTCGGCTGGGCTTTTTAGTATATTTTTTCAGTTGGGTTGCATAATAAAATGAAAATAACCATTGGAGGGAAAAGACTTGAACAGGCTGCGCGTGGGCATTATTGGCAGCGGTATGGCCTTTGAAAAATTACATTATCCTGCCTACCAGGAACTGGCGGATAAATACGAAATTGTGGCTATTTGTGATCTGGATCGTTTTAAAGCAGAAAAATGGGCCACCAAAATTGGCCTTGATCTACAAAATGTCTATACTGATTATCGGGAAATAGCGGCCCGCAAAGATATTGATCTTTTTGATATCATGGTGCCTATTGAGAAAAATTATGAGGTGACGGATGCAGTAGCTTCTATAGCCGGTAAGCCTATTATTTGTGAAAAACCCCTGGCCCCAAACCTGAAACAGGCCCGGGCCCACGCAGAACTGCCGCGCAAATACGGCATTCCAATAATGATTGCCGAAAACTATCGGCATAATGAAGAAATAGAGATCATCCGGGATATGGTCAGGACTAAAAAGGTTGGTGACATTTTTTATTTTATTCAAAACAGAGTGGTAAATTTTCCGGAAGATATGCTCCATGATAAGTTCCCCGCCCGGGAATGGCGGCAGTATGCTGATTTTAGAGGCGGTGCCTTACTAGATACAGGTGTTCATGATTTGGCTGCCCTGCGGCATATTTTCGGCGCTGTAGATCGAGTACAGGCTTTTGGTAGGGAGCAGATGATGAACTTCGCCCCCTATTCAGTTGTTTGTGTCAATATCTTATTTAAAAGTGGACTAGTTGGTACCTTTTCCTTTTTCTCCGCGGGGAAGGAAATGCAGCGTCCCTTGATCGGCCTGCGCATATTTGGCTCCACGGGGATGATTTATCTGGAGGAAAGAGACTGCGGCACAATCAATGTCAGCCATAACGATGGCGCCCATGAGCTGATCCCCTACCGGCCCCAGCGGGGCTATTATAACGAGTTGCTTAATTTCTATCAGGCGGCAATGGGCAAAGAACCCATATCGGTAACCCCGGAAATGGAATTCGGTGACGCCAAAATGATTTTTGATGTAATTAAATCTATTGAAGAGGAAAAAATCATTGAGGTGGACCGCAGTTATGATTATCGGCCTATTTACCAACCGGCAGAGGAGAATGATTCTTACCACCACCAGCTGTAATTGCCAGGGGCTAATCCAATAGGGGTGATACCGTTTTTTGGCCCGCAAACAGCAATTTTACATAAAACATCGGGATCCTTGAATCCTTATTTTTACAGTCGCAAGCCCCTGGAGAGGGGCTTTTTTTGCTAATGATTTTTTTAAGGCAGGAAACAGCGCCTAGCTGTATAAACTAATTAAGGGGTCTTTTGTAAGACTAGCAAATGATTGCGGATTTGTATTTGAGGTGTTAACTAATGACTAGCCTACGGAAAATAGGACTTTTTGACTCTGGCTTTGGTGGTCTATCGGTAATGAGAGAGGTCCGACGCCTTCTGCCGGCGGAAGACCTGGTTTATTTTGCTGATTCAGCCCACTGCCCCTATGGTGCCAAGCCGGTGGAAGTTATACGCGAACGGGCTTATGCTATATGTGACTTTTTAATTAGCCAGGGAGTCAAATTAATTGTTATCGCCAGCAACACAACCTCTGCTGCAGCCCTGGAAGCAGTACGGGAAAAATACAATATGCCGGTCATCGGTGTTGAGCCTGCTGTTAAACCGGCAGCAGCTGTAACGGTTAACGGCAAAATTGGCGTTATCGCTACCGGGGTGACCCTGGTGGGGGAAAGATTCAACTCTCTGGTAAAAAGGTACGGGACAGGGTTGCAGATATATGCCCAACCCTGTCCCGGGCTGGTGGAAATAGTGGAGTCAGGCCGGTGGGACAACGAGGAAACAGAGGGGCTAATCAGTGGTTACCTGGATAAACTGTTGGCTAAAGGGGTGGACACTATTATTCTCGGCTGCACCCATTATCCCTTTTTGCGGCCGCTAATCGAGAAACTGGTTGGCAAGGATATCAAAGTGATTGACAGCGGGGAGGGGGTTGCCAGGCAGGTGGCTCGGGTGCTGGGAAATGGTTTTCCGGAAGGGAACATCAGGTTGGCCGGCAGCGAATCCTTTTTCACCAGTGGAAATCCCAAATTTGTAGAACCGGTACTGGCTCTTCTTTGGGGGAAACAGGGCTTGCAGGTAACCAAAAAAGAGATTTAAGTCTTTAGTGTGTTGTTGACATGTTCATATTTAACCTCCAGGTGCCCAACTATCAATAGATAGATATTAAAATTACGGGGGGTGGCTACATGCACTGTAAGGAATGTGCGTTTTTTAAAGCATGGCGATTTTTTGCAGCTGGCATGTGCGAGGTGACAAAAAGGCCGGTGGACCCGGCAGAAAGACCTTGTGAAAAATTTACCCCCAGGGGCACCATTAATGAATGGGGTGAAAAAACCACCGGTGGCTGTAGCTGCTGGGGAGTTGATATAAATTAAAATAACAGGTGATAACTATGAATCTAAATTGTGGTTTAATCGGTTTGCCGATGGTGGGCAAAACCACCATTTTTAACCTGCTCACCGGTGCCGATGCGGAAACGTCAAATTATCTCACCGGGAAAACGGAAACAAATTCTCGGGTGGCTGTGGTGGCCGATCCCAGGGTTGACTTCCTCAGTGCCCTATACAAGCCGCGCAAGACTATTCATGCTACGATCCTATTTAGCGATGTGCCTGGGTTGGTACAAGGGTCGAGTCAGGGAGAAGGTGTCGGTAACCAGTTTTTAAATTCCATTAGAAATGTGGATCTGCTTGTCCATATTGTGCGCGCTTTTACCAATGATCAGGTACCCCATGTGGACGGTGTGGTCAATCCCCTGCGGGATATTGAAACTATCAACACCGAGCTCCTCCTGGCTGATATGGAGGTTGTTGAGAAGCGGATCGAGAGAATTAAAAGCGGTAAAAAAATAAAAAAGGAACATGTTTTTGAGTTGGCGGTGCTGGAAAAATGCCTGGACGCCCTGGGAAATGAAAAATCCATAGCCCAACTGGAATTGGATGAGGAGGAAAAAATGGTTTTAAAAAACTTTGGTTTCCTCACCGAAAAACCTATTTTACTGGTGATCAACATGGATGAACAACAATACAAGACCCAATCCTATCCGGGCCAAGAACAGATTGTGGCCTATGCTGTCGAACGGAATCTACCTTGTCTGGAAATTTGCGGCAGAATCGAAATGGAAATCAGCCAGTTACCCCAGGAAGACCGGGAACTATTTATGGCTGATCTGGACATCAAGGAGTCCGGCATTGACCGCCTGGCCCGGGCCGCCTATGATTATTTGGGGCTTATTTCTTTTCTCACAGTAGGGGCCGACGAGGTGAAGGCCTGGACAATCCATAGGGACACCAGCGCCAGGTCGGCGGCAGGCAAAATCCATTCAGATATCGAAAGGGGATTCATCAGGGCTGAGGTTGTTCACTACCAGGATCTAAAAAGTCTGGGCAGCATGGTGAAGGTGAAGGAAAAGGGGCTGAGCCGGCTGGAAGGCAAAGATTACCTGGTCCAGGATGGTGACATCATAAACTTCCGCTTCAACGTTTAAAACCAGTGGGACATAGGATCCCCAATAGCTAATTTTGAAAATGAAAGTTATATGATGCTAATGAAAATAATTGGCAATCATATAACTTTTTTGGTTGTTATGTCGACAAATACCACATTGAGTATTAAAATCATTTAAACTATAATTTAGGAGGCCAATGAAAATACTCCCTTGGATAAAAAGACCTGATCCTTTTCCGGGGGGCTATTCCAGATCCTTTTGCCTGGATTGACCATTACATAAAGGGGGAATTTTTTTGCACAGAAAGTGCTTTGCTATGGTCCTCAGCCTGGGCTTCTTTCTAGCCTGCACGGTGGTTTCACTATTAACGCCGGTGGGGGCTGAGGCCTATCAGGTAATTACAAAAACCAGCGAGGAAGAAACAATCACCCAGGGTGCTTCTCTGCAAACTGTGCGGATGAAAACAGATGGCGGGCCGCTAAATGCATACATTCTCCAAGCCGACCTCAGAGAGCCCCTACTCAAAATAGACACAATTATCGGCAGCGACGGCACATTAAACAAAAACCAGAATGTGACCGAAATGGCGCGACGCACTAGGGCGGTGGCTGCTATCAACGGTGATTATTTTCAAATGATGACCAGTGGGCGTACTATTGGCCTGGCTTACTCGGGTGGGAAGCTGGTAGAAAGCCCTGCTCGTAGAAACGACATGTATGGTTTTGGCCTGACAATAGATAAGGCACCACTAATTGAAATTTTCGATTTTGCCGGGCATGTGACGGCAGCCAATGGAGAGAGCTTTATCCTGGCCGGTATCAACAAACCCGACTATCTCCTCCCATCGGGCTTGTCCTCCGATGAGGGGGCCCTAAACCTGTATAACCCTCTTTGGGGCAAGACCAGCAGGGGCCGTCTATCCGGCCTTACCGGTGTGGTAGAGGCAGTAGTTCAGGATGGTGTGGTACAGCGTGTTTTAACTGATCAACCTGGTGTGCCCATCCCAGCCAATGGATATATACTGCAAGGACATGGGGCGGCGGCACAGTTTATTCTTGACAACTTGCAGCCAGGCTCTGCCGTCAGTTACACCTACACGGTGGCTCCCGGCGGCAACAACATTTTTGCTGCTGTTGGGGGACAAGCCCTGCTGGTGGAGGATGGACAATTGCCTGCTTATTTTACGCAGAATATTACTGGTAAACATGCGCGAACAGCAGTGGGTGTATCAAGAGACGGGAACAACCTCTACCTGGTGGCTGTGGAAAAATATACTGATCCCCGCGCAGGTGTTGTAAGTGTGGGGATGACCCAGGAAGAACTGGCCCAATTTTTAATCTCTATTGGTGTTTGGCGAGCCGTAAATCTTGATGGAGGTGGTTCCACGACACTTGTAGCACGCCACCTGGGTGACTTTGACGCCAGCCTGATCAACCAGCCCCAGGGATCAAGCCAGCGACAGGTACCTGATGCCCTGGGTATTTTCTCAATGGCACCACAAGGTACACTCACCGGTTTGGTTGTCAGTGGGCCTGATGTTTTACTGGCGGGTACCAGGGGTAAATTTACAGTTAAAGGCTATGACCAGTATTATAACCCGGTACGGATATCCACAGATAATGTTGACTTTTCCGTCCCGGACGGGGCTGGTAATTTCCGGGGCAGTGAGTTTACTGCTGCCGGCACCGGAGGCACTGTTACTGTTACTGCGTCCTTGGGCCCGGCCAGTGGCACTGCCACGGTGCGGGTAATTGGGCCGGAGATGATAGCCAAACTGGCCATCAGTCCCGAGGCGCTAAAAATCGAACCGGGACAATCTGTCCCGCTATCATTGCAGGTAAGAACATACAGTGGTGAAACCTTTGATTTACAACCAGCAGATGTGACCTGGACTGTAGATAGCGCGGTGGGACAAATTGTTGATGGTAAATTTACGGCGGGACAAAACACTATTACCGGGCTAATTACTGCTACCTTCCAGGGGTTGACTGCTACGGCGCCTGTCACCGTGCAACCACCCTGGCAGGAAATTAATGTCGACCCTGAAGAGGACACTAGTGCTTCAATGGATGATTGGGTGGAGGTGTTGCTTCCCAGGGGAACCACCAGCAGTCCTGTGGTACTACAACTAAGCCATGAGTCCAACTTCTCTGATGTTCCGGAAGGGGTATATGTACAAGGTGCCATCAATCTGCAACCGGCGGTTGGCAAGGATCTGATCCTCAATAATCCCCTAATTGTTAACTGGCTGTACGATGAAGATGTGTTGAGCCACTGCCCGTTAATAATGCTCTATGATGACGTTGCGGAAAAATGGCTGGAACAGCCGGCCAGGGTTGTAATAGATGGAAGCACCAGGACCATTTCTGCCCGGGTATGGGGGTTTGGCCGTTTGGTGCTGGCCGACGACCGCCGGCCTACACCCCAGTTTAAAGACACGACCGGCCATTGGGCGGATTTCTCAATTAGCAAGCTGGCGTCCGGCGGGATATTGTCCGGTTTCCCCGACTACACCTTCAGGCCTGGGGAGCCGGTAACCAGGGCTCAATTTGCCCATGCCCTGGCAGCTGTGTTGCAATGGCCCCAGCCACAAAACCCACCTGGTTTTAAGGATGACATACCCGCATGGGCCCGGGCAGCAGTGGCAAAGGCAGTTTCCTGGGGGGTTGTCAGCGGCTATCCTGACGGTACATATAGACCGGAGGCCGGTATTACCAGGGGTGAAATGGCGGTGATGATTGACAGGGCCTTAACTCTCCCGGTAGCAGATAGCAGGATGAAGTTCCTTGATGCCGATAAGATACCGGATTTTGCCTTTAGTGCAGTTAATAGGACAGCGGGTGCCGGTATTCTGCAGGGCAGTGAAGGGTATTTTAACCCCACAGCGGGGGTAACCCGTGGAGAAATGGCCGTGGCCCTGGCCCGGGTGCTAAACTGGTGGGCGGTGCATCCGTAAAATGATAACAGGGGTAAAATAATTTTCCAAATAGCAGGTAAAACCAATAGTTTAGAGAAATATTATATCTAACAAGGTATAACAACCACCAAGGTAATATTAGCGCTAACAGGTGCCCGCAAAGGGAGAATAGGGAATCAGGTGCAAGTCCTGAGCGGTCCCGCCACTGTCACCGGGAGTCTGTCGCATCAAACCACTGTGTATTAACACGGGAAGGCTGCGCCGGGCCATGAACGAAGCCAGGAGACCTGCCTGTTAGAATCAATGCCCGCGGGAAAAGGGCGCTCCGGAGGATGATGGAAAAATCCACGGCTTATATAGGCTGTGGATTTTTTTATGGTCGGATTATGTTTTACCAAATTGCGGCCAGGTACCCAATTAGCGGTGGGCCAGCACTAGCCCACAATATGAAAGGAGTGGTGGACATGCTGTTGGTAAAAACCTTAGAGGAGATCGGGGACCTTAATCTCCCGGCGATGGCGGCAGCCCAGCGCAGGCTGGACAGCCTGATTAAGCCCCCGGGAAGCCTCGGTATTCTAGAGGAAATAGCGGTACAATTAGCGGGAATTACCGGCCATCCCAGCCCTCGCATAGGGGAAAAGGTAGTCATAGTAATGGCCGGTGACCACGGTGTGGTGGAAGAAGGGGTGAGCATTGCCCCACCGGAGGTTACTGCTGAAATGCTGCCGGCTTTTGTGGCCGGGGTAGCTGGGATCGGGGTGCTGGCCAAACATGCCGGGGCCAGGATTGTTGTGGTTGACATTGGTGTGGCTGCTCCTGTTGATTTCCCCGGGTTATTGAGAAAAAAGGTCCGGCTAGGGACAGGCAACATTGCCCGAGGACCGGCCATGACAAAGGAGGAAGCAGTAACTGCCCTGGAGGTAGGTATTCAAGTGGCCCAGGAGGAGATTGAGCGCGGGGCCGGGCTGCTGGCCACAGGAGACATGGGCATCGGCAACACAACACCAAGCAGTGCTATTTTAGCTGCCATCGGGGGTTATACGGCCCAGGAGGTTGTGGGCCGAGGGACACTAGTCAATGATCAGGTGCTTGAGATCAAGGTCAGGGCTATTGAGAGGGCCCTGGAGATCAACAAACCCAACTGCCAGGATGGACTAGATGTGCTGGCAAAGGTAGGAGGTCTGGAAATTGCTGGTTTGGCAGGCGTTATATTAGGTGCCGCAGCCAGGCGGATACCAGTTTTGATTGATGGTTTTATCACTACTGCAGCTGCCCTGGTGGCATGTAAGATTCAGCCCAAAGCGCGGCAATATATAATTGCCTCCCATTTGTCTGGTGAGCAGGGTCACCGGCTGATGTTGGACCAGCTTCGGCTAACCCCGGTAGTCAACCTGAATATGCGTCTGGGAGAGGGG
>JAAYRI010000223.1 GCA_012518875.1 Peptococcaceae bacterium | reverse complement strand
CTATACCTGGTAATACATTAACTATCTTACTCATAAATGCAGCAATAGAACTTGTATCATTGTCTATTCTAGCACTAATAGGTAAACTTTGTAATCTCCTACTCTCAATTTGTCCGCCATACCAAGTTGTATTAGTAGGGACATCTCTTACAAGTGGAGAAAGTATAGTTCTAAACATATTATCACTAGGAGTGACTTGCGACATAGCGTTAGACATATAACCCTCAAATGCATCTTCATCGCCTTTTGCTGCTCTCATACTTCTAGTTACTATACCACCGACAGCACTTGATACTCTACCTTTTGGAAACTTAACAAAATGTTTACCAACCTTAAATAGATAGTAATTTTCTTTTGTTTCATTGTTAAGCATTTCATATTCTTCTTCATCACCATACATTAACTCATTTAATACGGCAGGAACAATAGCAAAAGCAACAGCCCTACCAACAGTTAAAGCCCAAGCCCTAAAACTTTCGGGCTGAACGAATGTTCTTATTGTCTTACTAAAACCTTGTATTGCAGGATTAAGATAAGGAATAAGGTATCTATTTAGTTGCTTAGTGACCTTACCAGTCCTACCAAAGTTTACAGTGACATCGTGAGCATCTAACATTGCTTTGTCCATACTATTACCAGCCTCTCGACTTGATATAAACTCCGCCACTCTCGGCACTAACTCTATAAATCTATTAGCCCTAGCAAAACCACTCTCTTTTTTAGTGATTATACCACTATCATAGTCAAATATACTTGACGCAAAACCGCCGGCAGCCTTGAACTCTTGAAAGTATTTACCATCATTTCTAATATCTTTCCAAGCCCTAGCATAGTTCTTTAAAAATGTTTTACCACCATATCTTGTATATATTAGTGCATCTTGAAAATCTCGCAAGAAGTTCCTTACGATAAATGTAGGCGACCACTCTGTTGTTACCTTTTTAAATAAACGCATAGCACCAGCCATAGTTGTTCCAACACCAGTTCCATCTAGAAAAGACTTTTCATATACTAGACTTCTTATGCCCTCATATATACCTTTTTCTACTTCAAGGGTTATTTTCTCTCCATTTTCATAGTAAGTTATTTCTCCTGCCTTTGAGCTTTCTTCTAAACTTGTTATATCTATTTCTCCATCAAAGTCATCAAAGGTTATATTTTCTCTACCTTTTATAGCTATTTCAGTAACACCTTCATTACTTATTGTAGCATCGTGTAATGACTTGATTAGCATATTATACTTACCAGCACTCACAACCTGCATTGTTTGGTGAGATAGTGCTTTACCTATATCAATGATATTGCTTTCACTACCTGTTGCTTTCTTAATAGTTTTCTCGACAACAGCCCTTTTACTCAAACCAGTAGGACTTTTAGTATTTTCTTCCCATTGTGTTTCTCTAAATGTAGGAACATAATTAGGGTATAACTCTCTCATAAAATCTAACTGTTCTTGTGATATAAGATTAGTATCTGCTCTATATTGCAATAATGCATCTATATATTTTCTTAACTCATCTCTATACTTGATAAACTCTGGGTTGTTCTTTTCTATCTCTGCAACTTTGCTCTCACTAACTGTTCTTGTTATTTCTTTACCGAAAACAGGTTTATTCATTTCTTCTACAAAAGCCTCATATTGTTTTGCTGATATTTCACCCTTTTTGTATTGTTTATCTAG
>JAAYRI010000116.1 GCA_012518875.1 Peptococcaceae bacterium | reverse complement strand
TTATTCTATTTGCAAAAAATTCGTCATTTTTCACTATGGGGATCCTTCTTACCGGCTGCAAATTCCGCTCTTCTTTTTTTGGCCCAGTTGGTAATATCCTCAAGAGTTTTTAGTTCCGGATAGCCGGTATCCACAAAAACACTCTTTTTTTTGCCTGTGACTTTCTTTTTTCTCAACCGTTTCAGCCTGTCTAGTTCCTGACGAACAAGATCAATGATAAAACTGTTTCTATCACCTTCAAATACATGGCTGTCCATTTCAGTCAAAAGACCCTCGGGGATTCTAATGGTTATCAGTTTATCGCCCATATGCTTCACCATCTTCCATGTATGCAAATTTAAAACTGCTTTGGTTAAAATATTTCTTCCATGAAGCCATACAGATCCGGGAGTTTACCACGCCAATCGGGCAGGTAGGAGTTGTCACCCTGATCAATCAATCGTTCCTCCAAAAGAAAGGTTTTCATCCCCAGTTCCCCTGCCGCAAGATCACTATTAGTATCGTTGCCGACCATCAGACATTTAGCCGGATTTGCCCCTATTCGCTCCACAATTTCAGCATAATATTCTACGGCAGGTTTGCAATAATGCATATGCTCACCCGATGTGATTAATGCATAGGGGAAGTCCCCCACCTCTGCCCAGTTAAGACGGCATTGTATGGGCCAAATAGGGAAAATTGGTTGGGTGGCAATAACAATCTGCTGCTTGTGTCTACACAGCCTGGCCATCATTTCTTTCATCCCCGGAAAAGCCCGACAGTGCCGCTCTAAAAGTGGAAATTTTACTTCATAAAACTCATTAAAAAAGTCATTTGCCTGTTCCTCCGTACAGGTCCATTGATCCAGAAACCTTTCCATGAAGGTCCCTATATTAGTGTCCTCACCACTATGATCCCTAATCATGTGCCAGGTGCACCGATCCACCAGCTTCACCAGCTGTTCCGGATCCCCAAATCCTTTTTCAACAGCAAACTCCCCCATAGCCTGAAAGTAATGTTTAAAAAAGATACTCATATCTGCATCCAACAGTGTCCCATCAAGATCGAACAATATAGCCTCAAACATTAATTCCTCTCCTCAGATATCTTTTCAATAAGCTTATCAAATATTTTCCATGCAGTGAAGGACCCCTGTTCTAAAAAAAGGGTAAAAAGGCATAAAGATAAGCCCGCACTGTTTCTATTTTCTGCTGCTGTCAGCATGATGATAGAAAAGCACGAGCTCTGTGAAAATCCATGCACCTGTAGAGTTAGAACAGTCGGCTATTTCCCGTCTGCATGTCTAGGGCAGCCGGGGCCTGCCTCTAGTATAAAACAGGCAATATGCCTGGCGCAGCCCGATTAAGATGGCGGCTTTTTTGCTTTGTATTCGCCTATTCGCAGTAATCTCCCCCAGCATCCGCTAAAAATTCTGTGTACCTTGCCAGGAGTTTTGTAACAACATTTCCATTTCTGCTTCCGCCCAGGGGCGTTTACCACCGTAATATTTTTTTGAGATGTGCTCCTGTTTTTCTTCATCAAGGGAACGTAAGCGCTCAAAAGCCCTAATACGGCTGTTATGCCAACACGAACATTTTTCCCCCAAACAATTCGCAACCTCAGTGCAACTGCATACAATCCTGTCGAGAAGGCCATAGTTGTCGGGCGGCCTCATGTAATCAGGATTGGAACAGTATCTATGTGCCATTTACTTCACCTCATCTATGCTTAAAATATTTGTGCTTGCACGCCATAGTTCACGGGCAGCGCGGGCAATGGCACCACATTTGCAATAAAAACTACAAATCTAAATCTGTACATCTCGCTTGTATTTTAACATAAAAATTCTGCTATGTAATGCAAACAGGCCAATCACTAATAGAAAGTAACGATTAATAAAGTTAATGACATATGTTTTTTTCAGCAATCGGGTCCACTATTTATCGATAAAACTAATTAAACATGGCAATAAGCCTCTTTGCTGCATGTAGATATAGGCGAGGTGCAAACACAAGCACAATTAAAAAACCTTCCTATGTCTTGTCTTGACTAACATTATCCCGTGATATGTTTGTGACAATCCCGCTATTATTACGCAAATCCTTGCCCTGCTCGGTTTTATTTATTATCTAATGCAATCAGTCCCATTAAATAATTTATTTATTAGTAAATACGATTAATGTATTGATTGGTTAATTCAATTAATCCAGGAAAAACAGTTTTTAAACAACCACTAGTTCTGATATACTGTTTTTGTAGTGATTGACTATGATGGGTGAAAGGGGAATCTTCCATTGGTAGGCATGTTGGTAAGGGTACTTTTGTTGGACTTCCTGTTCAAAGGACAGTGGCCGGTAAACCCTGTTGGGGAAAAGGAAAAAGATGATCAATTTGCATCCCTTTTAGCCCTTGCCATGGCAGGAAATGGTCTTAAAACCAGGGCCCTGTCTCCGGGTGCCACACCAGGTGCCGACACCCCAGGTACCAGAGTCAGGATTGCCGGGTTGCCGGGAGAAGCACAGGTTGCGACCCCTCAGGCAGCCCCTGTGGGAAACAAGCCTGCTGTGGGTAACAATAGCAGATTGGTGGATTTGATTAACGAAATAGCAGGGAGGCATCGTGTTGACCCGGCGCTGGTTAAATCCGTTGTCCAGGCCGAGTCCAATTTCAATCCCAATGCCACTTCAAAGGCAGGAGCAATGGGTCTGATGCAGCTAATGCCCAGTACTGCAAACAGCCTGGGGGTGGGCAACCCCTATGACCCGGCCCAGAACCTAGAAGGTGGTGTACGCTATCTCAGGCAAATGCTGGATCGTTATCATGGCAACACCGCGCTAGCCCTGGCTGCTTATAATGCCGGTCCAGGGACCGTTGATCGGGTCGGCGGCATACCAAATTACCAGGAAACAAGAGACTATGTTAACAAGGTACTGGGAAACAGAATAAACTTCACCTGTTAGAAAATTTGTATTCTTATTTCTATTTTCTAATATTTTGCATCCTTTCTTCTGGTTTAATGATCTGGGTTAGTTGCACCCCAAAGTTTTCGTTGACCACCACAATTTCCCCCATAGCCACCAGGGTTCCATTCACCAGCACCTCCACCGGTTCATCCACCAGGCTTTGCAATTCAACCACTGATCCGGGCGTCAGCTCCAGTATATCTTTAATTGACCATTTGGTCCGGCCCAAAAGCACGGTAACCTTCAAAGGAACATCCATAATTAAACCCAAATGCTGTGTGTCAACACCTGACAGCGGTGATACCACCGGCCCCGTTGTCTTGCCGGCACCTGGGTAGGGCTCGGTATGTGCATCCTCTACAGAAACAATTGAATAATCCAAGGTTTCCTCCCTGGTCTCCTCCTGGGTGGGTAACTGCCCCTCGTCTTCATCATCCATTTCTAATTGACCAAGAATTAAACCTGCTTGTTCCTGAGCTGAGGTCATATCCATCACCTGCATGATCTCTGTATCCAAAATACTACCCACAGTCATTTTAAACCAAATAACAACCACATGGCCCGGTTCAGGCAGTTCTATTTCATCGGGATGCCGATAGATTTTTGTTTCGGGAGGAGAGATATTCACGGTACGGCTAAAAATTGTGGCCATAGCAGTAGAAGCCACCCCGATCATCTGGTTCATAGCTTCAGAAGCAGCACTAATGGTAATTTCCGTGATCTCCCCAGAAATATTAGCACCGTCTCCTCCCATCATCAGATCAGCCAGTACAGCAGTATCCTTTAACTTCATGATCAGATAGTTATACCCGGTAAGTCCCTCGATAAAATTAACCCTAATAGATATATGGGGAATGGTAAAACTCTTGAAAAACTCTTCTAGGGTGGTAATTTCCACTCTGGGGCTGGTTATACTCACCGGCTGTTTTAGCAACTGGGAAAGGGCCGTAGAAGAGGATCCCATGCATATATTGCCAACCTCACCAAGGGCATCCTTCTCTTCGTCTGTTAACAACTCCTGTTCGACTACCGGTTCACTTGTGGCCGATACCGGCACATCCTGATCCGTGGTAGGCCCCGCAGCCAAATCCCCGGTCACATGTTCATCAAGGTAGGTATCTATAGTCTCTTCCGACTGGGGAGATTCCGGCACCTTATTGTTTAGCAATGCATCAATTTCTTCCTGGCTTAAATGTTTACTAGTCATCCTGTTCACCTCCTGCCGCCAGGGCTGTAATTTGCACAGCCAGCTTATGACCTAGCTTGCCGGGCTGAACCTTGTATTTCAAAAACTCCCCCACATAGAGGTCCATGTCCTGATCAACCTTCCTGTCTAGAAGCAGGACGTCACCTTCCTGCAAATGCAAAAAGTCATTGACCGTGATTTGAGCCTGCCCGGTAAGAACAGTCAGTTCAATCATCGGAAAACCAAGCCAGTATTCAAGCCGTTTTGTTTCCTCAATGTTTATGTCCTCTACATCAGGCTTGAGGTTTCTGCGATAAGCAAGGTTTGTGATCAACGGCGCCACAAAGGGAAATGGCAGACACAGGTTAATAAACCCCTCCGAATCTCCTACCCGAGTGGCCAAAGTAATTAGGGCTACAATCTCATTAAAGGATAATATTTGGTGCAAATGGGGGTTTGTCTCCACAAAATCTATCGCCGGTTTAACCTTAATTATATCCTTCCAAGCTATGGCAAGATTATCTAAAATTTTGCCCGATAAATTGTGGATTAGGGAAATCTCAATATCCGTAAATTCCCGGGCCAGGTTCAAACCTTCGCCCTTTCCACCCAGGAACAGATCAATCATGGGGAAAATAAACATCGGGTCAAACTGGACCATAGCCATACCCTTTAAAGGTTCCAGGGAGAAAATTGTTAAGGCCGCCGGGTTAGGTATGGAACCAATGAAATCCTCATATGTCATTTGGGCTACAGAAGCAACCTCAATTTCAATTCCACTGCGCAAATACCCTGTTAAAAATTTGGATAACAACCGCGCAAAAACATCGTGGAGTGTTTGCAGAGTGCGCAGTTGTTCATTGGAAAACTTATTTGGGCGCCTGAAATCATATTTTTTATAGTCTACCTGCTTAAATGCTTCTTCCAGGTCTTCTACCCTAACCTCGCCCGTAGACAACGCTTCCAGCATAGCATCTATTTCATTTTGTGATAGAACTTCCATTACCTAATCATTCCCATCTATTCATGCATCATTTATTACCGGCCCTGGATAGGACCCGTTCGATAGCCTGAAGAATCCTGTCCTGTTGAAAGGGTTTAACAATAAAGTCCTTGGCCCCAGCTTGAATGGCCTCCATAACCATCGCCTGTTGCCCCATGGCGCTGCACATGATAATGTTGGCGGTGGGATCAAAACCCCTAATGGCCTTAACACCATCAATACCGCCCATTTCAGGCATGGTGATATCCATAGTCACCAGGTCAGGTTTATGTTCCTGATACAATTGCAAGGCTACCCGTGCATTTTCAGCTTCTCCTACTACCTCATAGCCGTTTTTAGTAACGATATTTTTGATCATCATTCTCATAAATGCTGCATCATCAACAATTAGAATTTTCTTACCCAAAGTCAGTGTACCTCCAGTCTCTTTTTAACCTTCCGCAGGTATGCCCAGTACCGAAAAGAGTCTGTCTATAGCGCCTGTTTCCGGCAGCAATAAAAAGTGCCCTTTAATTTGTTCTTTGCTTTGCATAAAAATCGTTTCAATTAGGAGAACCTGCCCGTCCCAGTGGCCACTGGCCACAAGAGATGCACTGAGGATGGCCCCCATCATATCAAAGGCAAACAGCGGAACAGTGGCCCGCATGGTCAAGCCGGTCATATCACTAATTGCGTTCATAAAGGAGCCACTCAGAACATTACCAATTTCTATTATCACCGACTCTCCCATTGCATCTAGACCTTCGGTTGTCCCCACTGCTTGTTCCAACAGCATATCTATCAACCTATAAGCACTATTTTCAGTAAAAATAAACATTATTACCCCGGCAATATCACCATCAAAGCTCAGGTTGACACATGCTACCGGATCCTCCAAGTCGCCTACCAGGGGAAACAACTCTTCCATCTCCAAAAAGGTAGCTCGCGGCACACTAATGTCAATCCTTTTTTTCAATAATTCGGCCAGGGATGTGGCGGCGTTACCCAAACCAATATTACTGACCTCCTGCAGAACGTCCATATGGGTGTAAGAAATCTCCCTGTCTTCAGTCATTTTTTATCCTTCCTAAGCTGATCTTGATTTTAAATCACCTTTACCGGGCTCCCGGCCATGCGAATGAATACCTGACCGCTGAACGTATCAAGGATCATTGTCCGGCCCCGGTTACCACCCAATTCTTCCGCATATATGCCAATTCCCATTTTTCTTAAAACCTGCCTGGCCATCAACCCATTACGTTTACCGATGTCGAGATCAAATCTTTTATTTGCACCGGAAAACATTTGCGCCCCGCCGACCATCTTGGCCTGGAGATTTGCCTTCCTTGCCCCTCGGCGCCGCACCTCCCTTAATAACAGAGGGATGCCCAGATCGGCAAACTTGGCTGGTTTGTTTACATCATTAAACTGGGTACTGTCGGGCAGCATGATATGTAATAGCCCTCCCACCTTCATTAACGGGTCATAAAGGCTCACCCCGACACAGGAACCTAAACTATAGGTAATTAAACGGTCCGGTTGCCGTGCCACTTTTAGTTCAGCAATACCCACCTGAATCTCTGCAAAACCCGTGGTAGAATAGACTGACTGCCTTGCCATCATTCCCTGTGCCCTTTTTAGCTGCATACAAACCCCCTATTTACGCAAATTATTGGCCATGCTCCACATTTCATCTGCTGTGCGCACAATGCGGGTATTAAAGCCATAGGCACGCTGGGCCTCGATTAAATTCGTCATTTCCTCCACTAATTCAACATTGGCCATTTCTATAAAACCCGGCCTCAATTCCCCAAATCCTTCCAAGCCGGGTTTTCCCGCCAAAACCTCCGCTGTGGTCCCGGTAAAAGAATAAAGATTTTCTCCCACGGCCTGCAACTTGGACATATTGGTAAACATATACAATTCAATTTGGCCTACTGTGGTAGTATCTTCCCCTTCATCTTGGGCCTGAACAGTCCCGTCGGGGCAGACATTAATTTTATCTGCACCGGGCGTTGGTTGGATTCCTTCTAGTTTATAACCGGCAGAAGTAACAATGCTTCCATCCTGATCAAGCCTAAAACTACCGTCCCGGGTAAACCTTTCCTCACCGTCAGGTAATAGTACCTTAAAAAAACCTTTACCGCAGATGGCCAAATCCATCATCATTCCCGTTTCGATTATATGGCCCAGGTCGTAGATCCTATCCACATTGGCTGCCCTTACCCCGCCACCCAACCCAATCTGGTTATTTTCTGCTGCCACAGGCAGGCCGGAATCCATCATACTTTTGCTCAATAACTCATTAAAGTTTACCCGGCTTTTTTTAAAGCCCCGGGTATTAACATTGGCCAGGTTGTTAGCTAGAACATCTACCTTTACTTGCTGGGCATTAAGACCTGAAACCCCGCTAGTGAGAGCCCTGAACATTAGGATCACCTCCTTTATTTTTGTACAAATTATCTTAGACTGCCTACCTGATTTACTGCTTTGGCCAGTTGTTCATCATAGGCCTGAATTATCCTTTGGTTGGCTTCAAAGGAACGCATCACAGCCAGTAAACCAGCCATTTCATCAACAACATTAACATTGGATCTCTCCAACCTGCCCTGGCCAACCGTAGTTATTACCGCCCTGTCGGCACCCGCCTCATCCCCAGGATCCACAAATATATCCGCACCCTCCCGGTGCAGCCTGTCCCGGTTAGCAAATTCCACCAATTGCAACCTATCTACTATCTGCCCCTCGGCTTCAATTGTTCCATCAGGGGCAACCTTAAAATCACTATCCTCCACCCTGATGGGGCCCCCTTCGCCTAAAACACGGTATCCGCTTCCGGTCGCCAGATAGCCCTCGGCATCGGCCCGAAAGGCCCCATTGCGGGTATAGCCTATCCCCATGGGGTTTCCTGCTGTAGGAACATTAACCGCAAAAAAGCCCGGCCCCCTGAGGGCCATATCAGTGGCCTTGCCCGTTTCCTGAACATCTCCGGGGCTTTGATCAGCATACACCTCAGCCACTAGAGAACCCATTCCCGCAAAGCCAATTCCCTGGGGCATACTGGGAATGGGCAGGTGCTGGTTTGGCCCCCCCATTTGTACCAGTAGCGCTTCTGGAAAACTTTGTACCTGCATGTTTTCTTGTTTAAAACCCGGGGTAGAAACATTGGCCAAGTTATTGGAAATGCCCTCAACCCTGGCCTGTTGAATGTCTATTGCGGCTGTAGCGCAATACAACCCTCTAATCACTTCCGGATTTCCCCTCCTTCATTTTGCCTGGGTACCTTTTTTATCCTCTGGGATGCAGTCCCTTTTTCTTGTTGCTTTAATTTCTTCCTCAGCCTTTTCAAGGCCCTGGTGTGGATCTGGCAGACCCGTGACTCCGACACCTCCAATACCTTACCAATTTCCTTCAAGGTTAGGCCTTCCTGATAATAAAGAGACAACACCATTAAATCTCTTTCTGAAAGTTTGTCAATGGCCTCCATCAGCATTTTCCGGCCATCCTCCATTTCGATAAGCTCCAGTGGATCGGCACCGGCCGGATCGGCAATGATATCACCCAAACGTACCGCCTCCCCACTGGTTACCGGAAAAGTCTCATCAAGGGAAGAAACAGTAAACAGACTTGCCTGCCCCATCAACTTGTGTAGTTCCGAAATCTCTATCCCCAGGGCATCGGCCAGGTTTTCATCAGTAACATGTTCACCAGTTTCCTGCTGTAGTTTATCTCTGACCGCATTTAACCGTCTCACCTTTTGCCGTAATACGCGGGGGACCCAATTCAGCCTCCTAATTTCATCAATCATGGCCCCGCGCACCCTGCTATAGGCATAGGCTTTAAAACTAGTGCCTAGATCCGGGTTGAATTTTTCTACCGCCTCCAAAAGACCGAACACCCCACAACTTTCCAGGTCTT
>JAAYRI010000115.1 GCA_012518875.1 Peptococcaceae bacterium | reverse complement strand
TTGGCTGCCCTGCGGGAAACTCATAGGAGTGCCCTGCGGGGCATTTAATTTTGCAAATTATGGCTTGCATTTTTAAAGTTTTACTTATTCTATTATAATATTGGTTGACATATGTGAACCTATGTCATATATTTAAATAGTCAGATAACAACCTGGAGAAAACGGGTAAAAAAACTTCGGGGGGAAAAGCCTATGGATAGAAAATTTGAGAGACTTCAAGAAATCATTGAAAGCCATGAGGGCAGGGTTTCTCATCTAATTGCCATCCTGCAGGAGGTGCAGGAAGAATACCGTTACCTACCGGAAGAGGTGCTGACCTATATTGCTACGGCTATGGATATATCACCGGCAACAGTATATGGGGTGGCTACCTTTTATTCACAATTTTCACTGGTGCCGAGGGGTAAATACATAGTTAGGGTTTGTGATGGAACTGCCTGCCATGTGAGGGGTTCAGAACCTATTCACGAGGCCCTACGGGAAAGTCTGGGACTGGCCGCAGGCCAAACAACCACTCCGGACATGCAGTTTACGGTAGAGACTGTTTCCTGTCTGGGTGCCTGTGGGCTAGCGCCAGTGGTTGTGATCAATGGTGATGAGGTGCACGGACAGACGACAAAAGAATCCATAGTGAAGGCTGTAAAAAAGATTGTGTCTCAGGAACAACAGGAAGAGAATAAAAACTCCTCCGAAATGGGGTGTTGTCAGAATGCTTAGATCCAGAGCGGAGCTGAATGCATTTAAAGAAAAGGCTCTTACTAAAATCAATTCGATAGAAAAAAGAATCCTTGTCTGCGCTGGTACAGGATGTGTTGCCAATGGTTCTTTAAAGATATTTGATCGCTTCAAGCAGTTGCTTAGTGAAAGACCGGAACTTGCAGTTGATCTGGAATTGCAAAAAGAACATTCCCATCAGGGGGTAGACGCTCATATTAGTGGTTGCCACGGTTTTTGCCAGATGGGCCCCCTGGTCCGAATCGAACCCCGGGGTACACTCTACTGCAAGGTTCAGTTAGATGATGTTGCCGAAATTTTTGAGGAGCACATTATCAACAACAGGTTGGTCACCAGGTTGCTTTATCATGACTATCAAAGCCAGTCACCTGTAGAGACCCAGGATGAAATCCCCTTTTATAAAAACCAGTTCCGGATTGCCCTGGCCAACTGTGGGCGCATCGATCCTGATAGTATTGAAGACTACATCGCTCACGATGGATATCAGCCCCTATCCAGGGTGCTTTTTGAAATGACCCCGGGAGAGGTGATCCGGGAAGTTCTTGATTCCGGACTTCGGGGCCGGGGTGGTGGTGGTTTCCCTACCGGTAGAAAGTGGTTATTTGCCCGGGAGGCCAAAGGAGAAAAAAAATACATCATTTGCAATGGTGACGAAGGAGATCCCGGTGCCTTCATGGACCGCAGTGTGATGGAGGGTGACCCCCATAGGGTCATCGAGGGCATGATGCTGGCTGGTTATGCTGTGGGTGCTGATGAGGGTTATATTTATGTTCGGGCGGAGTACCCCCTGGCAGTAAAGCGTCTACGCAATGCGGTAGCTACTGCTACAAAGAGTGGATTGCTGGGGGAAAACATCCTCGGTAGCGACTTTAGCTTCAAGATCAATATCAAGGAAGGAGCCGGGGCCTTTGTTTGTGGGGAAGAAACCGCTCTTATCGCTTCCGTTGAAGGGGAACGTGGCATGCCCAGGCCCAGGCCGCCCTTTCCAGCAGTCAGTGGTCTTTGGGGTTGCCCAACAATCATAAACAACGTGGAAACCCTGGCCAACCTACCAGCAATAATCCTCAAAGGTGCTGAATGGTTTAGCAGCATTGGCGTTTCTACCAGTACAGGCACAAAAACCTTTGCCTTGGCCGGGCAAGTGGCTCATACCGGCCTGGTGGAGGTGCCGATGGGGCTGACTCTAAAGGAGATAGTGTTTGATATCGGTGGTGGCCTCCGGGACAATAAGGTTTTTAAAGCTGTGCAAATAGGGGGTCCTTCCGGAGGTTGCTTGACCAGGGAACACCTCGATCTGCCTCTGGATTACGACTCTTTGCAGGCGGCTGGAGCCATGGTTGGTTCCGGTGGTCTGGTTGTCATGGGTGAAGACACCTGTATGGTGGAGGTAGCCAAATTTTTCATGGGTTTCGTGCAAAATGAATCCTGTGGCAAGTGTGTCCCCTGTCGTGAAGGGACCAGGGGAATGCTGGAGTTGCTAAATCGCATAGTAACCGGCAGTGGAACTGAAGAGGACTTGTCTTTGCTTGAGGAGCTGGCCCTGATTGTCAAGGATGGATCCTTGTGCGGATTGGGCAAGACTTCCCCCAACCCTGTGCTAACCACACTAAAATATTTTAGATCTGAATATGAAGCCCATGTACGGGACAAGAAGTGCCCGGCTGGGGTGTGTAAGAACCTGCTGGACTACCGGATTGATCCAGCAACCTGTAAGGGATGTGGCCTGTGTAAGAAACTGTGTCCGGCTGATGCCATTAGCGGGGAGAGAAAAGAGCCCCACTGGATAGATCCGGAAAAATGCATTAAATGCGGAACCTGCATCAGCAAGTGCAAATTTGGCTCGATAGTCACTAACTAGGGAGGGGGCTTTGTTTATGAGTAGGAACGGAACACTTATCATAGATGGACTGGAGATAGAAATCCAGGAAGAAAAAAATCTGCTGGAGCTAATCCACAAGGCGGGAATCAACCTACCTACCTTCTGCTACCACTCTGAGCTCAGTGTTTATGGGGCCTGCCGTCTTTGTATGGTAGAAACCGATAAAATGGGTTTGGTGGCTGCTTGTTCTACCCCTCCTCAGGAAGGGATGGTTATTAGGACTAATACCTTGCGTACCCGTAGGCTGCGCAAAATGGTTATTGAACTCCTACTGGCCAATCACGATCGGGAATGTACCTCCTGTTCCAGGAGCGGTAAGTGCAAATTACAGTTGTTGGCTCAGCAGTTTGGGGTTGAGGAGGTCAGGTTTGGCAAAAGGGACACCAAACTACCTTTGGATAAGACCAGTCCCTCTATTGTTAGGGATCCTAATAAATGCATTCTCTGTGGCGACTGTGTACGCATGTGCAAAGAAATACAAGGGGTTGGGATCTGGGATTTTGCTCATCGTGGTTCCAAAACTGTGGTTACCACTGCTTTTAATAAAGAACTCTCTGATGTGGCCTGTGTTAACTGTGGCCAGTGTGTCACTGTGTGCCCAACAGGGGCACTAACCATAAAAAGTGAAGTGAATAAGGTCTGGGAGGCCATACATAACCCGGATCTGACTGTTGTAGCCCAAATAGCCCCGGCGGTACGCGTGGCTCTTGGTGAAGAGTTTGGACTGGAAGCGGGTGAAGAGGTTACAGGTAAAATTGTGGCCGCACTTAAACTTTTGGGTCTTGATAGGGTCTTTGATACCTTGTTTGCCGCCGATATGACCACCATAGAAGAATCTAATGAGTTTTTGGAGCGTTTGGAGAAAAATGAGAACCTGCCCATTTTTACCTCCTGTTGCCCCAGCTGGATCAAATATTGTGAGCAGTTTCATGCTGACCTATTGCCCAATGTTTCCAGTTGCCGTTCACCGCAACAGATGTTTGGGTCCGTGGTAAAAAAATATTATGCCAAAAAGCTGAACAAAAGCCCGGAAGAGATATTCGTGGTGTCGATAATGCCCTGTGTGGCCAAAAAATTTGAAGCCCAAAGGCCTGAATTTACAACAGGCGGGGCCCCTGATGTTGATGCTGTGCTGACCACAGTTGAAACAGCAAGGATGTTAAAAGAGGCTTCCATAGACTTTTCCTCCATGGTCAGTACTGCCTTTGATAACCCACTGGGTGTTGGCTCTGGGGCAGCCCTAATCTTTGGGGCCTCCGGCGGTGTGATGGAGTCAGTGGTGCGTTATGTGGCAGGGCTTACCGGAGGAGACGAGGTGGGCCGTATCGACTTCCTACCGGTACGGGGAATGGAAGGCATTAAAACGGCTACTGTTGAGGTTAATAATAGGGTTTTAAAGCTTGCTGTGGTCAACGGCCTGGGCAATACTGAAAAGCTAATATCAATGATCAAGTCGAAAGAAATTTCAGTTGATGCTGTGGAGGTAATGTCTTGTCCCGGCGGTTGTGTCGGTGGTGGCGGACAGCCTGATGTTAACGATACCGCAGCCAGGACCAAGCGGGCGGGCGAAATATATGAAATGGACAGGGTGCAGCAGCTGCACAAGCCCCAGGATAACTATTTTGTGGGCAAGGCTTTTGAAGACTGGTTTGGTGGAGTCAACAACAGGAAAACACATCACGCCCTGCATACCACATATGTGCCTCGCCGGCGCATAAATGGAAAGCCCTTTATAATGAAGGATTCTCGTTCAGAGCCCCTGCGGGTAGCCGTATGTCTTGGTACAGGGTGCTATCTTAGGGGAGCCTACGATGTGATTAAAGAATTTAATGAATTGGCGGAGGAACATGATATAGCTGATTTTTTAGAGCTCAAAGGCACATTTTGCCTGGAGAAATGTGACAATGGCATTTCAGTCGACATAAATGGTGAAATTGTCACTGGAGTGACCCCGGAAAACGCCAATAAAATATTTATGACCAAAATATTCCCATTAATTAATAATAACTGCAACTAAATTTTACCCCCCAAATACTTTTTTCCTACCCGGAAGCAGCTACCGCTGGCACCGGGATTTTTTTTGCCTTTTGACCGGCGGGATGGTGGCATTTTTTTGCCTTAAATGCTGCAAAAATGGTTTTATGCCGTTTTTGCCAAAAAACAATTGCCCTGTAAAATTGACTGTGTTAAAATGTAGACGTAAGAGGGTGGTATCCGTGTGGAACCACACCTGGGTTTGTAGCAATCTTTTGCATCTTGACAGTTTTCTAACCGCTTGGAGCCGGGATGGACCGAGACGGAAGTTAGATAAACTTACGCCTTTCGGGCTTTTCCCGGAAGGCGTTTTGTTTACCCTAAACCTTTGGTGAGGGAGATAATATCATTGTCTAAACCTAAAATAGCAGTAGTTGGAGCCGGAAAGGTTGGTTCCGCCCTGGCGCTCCTTTTAAACCGGCAGGGTTATCCGGTAGCGGGGGTGGCCAGCAGAAGCATTCACTCGGCCAGGCGGGTGGCTGAAGAATTACATGTCCCTGCCACCGTTAAACCCGAGGAGGTAACCGTCTCTGGTGATGTGGTCTTTATTACTACCCCGGACCGTGTCATTGCCGATGTAGCGGAAGAAATTACAGAGCGGGGTGGTTTTAGGTCCGGTCAGGTGATTTTTCATACCAGCGGGGCTCATTCGGCAGATGAGGTTGGCGTTGTGCGCAGCGTTGGTGCGCTGGCCGCTTCGCTGCATCCTCTGCAGTCTTTTGCTGATATCAAAATGGCTATGGAAAACCTGCCTGGTTCATATTTTGCCCTGGAGGGGGATTCCGGGACGCTGCCCCTGGCCGAACAGATTGTCCAGGATCTGGGTGGCAAACATTTTACCATCGCTGCTGCGGACAAGCCCCTGTATCACGCCGCTGCTTGTGTTGCTTCCAATTTTTTGGTTTCTTTGATGCATTTTGCAACGGAGCTTTACAGTCATTTTGGCCTTTCACAATCGGAATCCTTCGAGGCTTTATATCCCTTGATCAGGGGCACAATAAAAAATATCAGCCAGGTGGGACCGCCCAAGGCACTAACTGGCCCAATAGCCAGAGGTGACGGCCCGACCCTGGAGGGGCACCTGAAAGTGTTGAGAGATGTGGGAGAGCAGGAGTGCGACCTATACTGCAGGCTGGGTCTCTACACTATCAAGGTAGCCCTGGAAAAAGGCAGTATCAATGCCGGGGAGGCAAAAAAACTTGACGAGATATTCAGGGAGGGTATTTTATGAGCAGCAAGGTTACTACGGCCACCATCAGACAGATGAAAAATGAGGGTAGAAGGATTACCATGCTTACGGCCTATGATTATTCAATGGCCAAACTGGTTGACGATGCGGGTATCGATATGATCCTGGTAGGTGATTCACTGGGCAACGTTATGCTGGGCTATGACTCTACTTTACCGGTGACTATGGATGATATGGTCCATCATGTCAAGGCTGTATGCCGGGGCGCCGAGCGGGCTATGGTGGTGGCAGATTTGCCCTTTATGTCCTACCAGGTTTCCACAGAGGAGGCCCTGCGCAATTCGGGCCGGTTTCTTAAGGAGACTACTGCCCAGTCGGTTAAATTGGAAGGTGGTATAGAAATAGCTGAAACTATCCGGGCCATTGTGGATGCGGGTATACCAGTGGTTGGGCACCTGGGGCTGACTCCCCAGTCAGTTCATCAGATGGGCGGCTACAAGGTGCAGGGCAAGGATGAGACTGCAGCGAAAAAACTCATCTCCGACGCCAAGGTTGTCGAAGAGGCCGGGGCATTTTGCCTGGTTCTGGAGTGTGTGCCTACGCCGCTGGCCAAGCTGATCACCGAGTCCCTGGGGATCCCGACTATCGGCATCGGAGCAGGACCTCATTGTGACGGTCAGGTGCTTGTAATCCACGACATGCTTGGTCTGTATCCCCGTTCATCACCGAAATTTGTGAAGAAATATGTTAACCTGCATGAGCACATGGGTGCTGCCCTTAAGCAGTACCGGGATGAGGTCACGGCGGGGTCCTTCCCCGGACCTGAGCACAGCTTTGGGATGGCGGAGGAAGTGTTGAAGAAACTCTATTAACGGAGTGGAGGTTTTTATGGATATTTTTCACACAATCCCAGCAGTCCGGGATTTTGTTCGGCAAGCCAGGGCCAGGGGTCGGGTTGTTGGTCTTGTGCCCACTATGGGTTACTTGCATGAGGGGCACCTGGAGTTGATGCGTCAGGCCAAAAAACAATGCGACATTGTTGTTACCAGCATTTTTGTTAATCCTACCCAGTTTGGACCGGGGGAGGATCTGGCCACCTATCCCCGGGATCTAAATCGGGATGCGGCAATGGCTAGAGGGGTGGGGGTAGACGCTATTTTTAACCCGGGGGTAGAAGAAATCTACCCACCTGGGTACAGTACCTACATCAATGTTGAACGTCTGACGGAAAAGCTCTGTGGGGCTGCCCGGCCGGGCCATTTTCGGGGTGTGGCTACGGTGGTGGCCAAACTGTTTAATATAGTTCGACCTGATTATGCCTTTTTTGGGCAGAAAGACGCCCAGCAGGCCCTGGTAATAAAAAGGATGACTGCTGATTTGCACATGGACGTGGAGGTTGTTGTTGTGCCTACTGTACGGGAGCAGGATGGCCTGGCCATGAGCTCACGCAACATTTACCTTAACCCCGCGCAGCGTCAGGCGGCTCTGGTACTTTCCAGGAGTCTGAACAAGGCGGCTGCAGCGGTTAAAGCAGGTCAGCGGGATGTGAGCAAAATACGGCAACTAGTAGTAGATTTAATCAGGGCGGAACCACTTGCGGAAATAGAATATGTGGAGATTTATAGCTATCCGGATCTGGAGCAGACAAAGGTTCTTGACGGGGCGGCCTTGCTGGCCCTGGCAGTGAAAATTGGGCGGGCGCGGTTAATTGACAACATAATACTCTAAACACATGAGTATTCGGTGGCGGGACGAAAATTGTCCCCAAAAGCAAGGATAATTAGTGTGGGGGAGAGGACTATGTTTCGAACAATGTTAAAGTCAAAAATTCATAGGGCCACAGTGACGGAGGCCAATCTCAACTATATGGGCAGCATTACCATTGATGAGGCCCTATTAGAAGCTGCCGAGATTCTGCCCAATGAAAAGGTGCAGATTGTCAACAACAACAACGGCGCTCGTTTTGAGACATATGTGATCAAAGGGCGGCGTGATTCAGGTGTAATCTGCCTGAATGGGGCTGCTGCCCGCAAGGTACAACCTGGGGATCTGATCATTATTATTTCTTATGCCATTATGGATGATAATGAGGCTAAATCATATTACCCAATAGTGGTAATGGTTGATGACGGGAATGTAATAACTAGCGTCAAGCAGGAAGAAATTCAGGGTGATGTCAGCTAGGGAATAATTGTAATTTTTATATACCTATTGATGCCGAAAAAGGGGGAGTTTATTTGCCGGACAACTACATGGTAAATTTCGATACACGAGAGTTGCCCCAGGTGGAAGAGGAATATATTATTTTGGGCAGCGGTATTGCAGGATTATATACGGCACTTTCGGCCTCCCGGGCGGGTAGTTCTGTAACGGTCTTGACCAAACAGACCATGATGGATACCGGCACGGATAAAGCCCAGGGCGGGATTGCGGCTGCACTAGGGGGCGACGACTCCCCTGCGCTGCACAGACAGGATACCCTGGTAGCAGGGGCTGGCCTGTGTGATACGGAGGCAGTGGCGGCACTGGTCAGTGAAGGGCCGGATCGGGTTAGGGAATTGATCGATCTGGGTGCTATTTTTGACCATGATAGCCAGGGCCTGGCCCTGACCATGGAGGGGGCCCACAGTCAGAGGCGTATTCTACATGCCAGTGGAGATGCCACCGGGGCAGAAATCCAGCGGGTTCTAACCATGCGGGTGCGGGAAGATGAGCGGATCAAGGTGCTGGAAAACCACTATGTTGTTGATC
>JAAYRI010000114.1 GCA_012518875.1 Peptococcaceae bacterium | reverse complement strand
GGCCACCTGGGCAAGGTAAGCACCTATACCGAATACCTTGAACTGGCCGGCAATTCCCAAAAATTCTATCAGTATGGCGATTTGGTGGGCAAAACAGGTTTAGAAAAGGTCTATGAAGAGGATTTGAAAGGTAATAGGCCGGAGCGGGCAGTGAGGGTTTATAGGGACGCCAAAGGAAAGCTATTCAGCGGTCCCGGATTTGAGCTGGAGGAACAGGTGTTGGATCGGGATAGACGGGATGTAGTACTCACTCTGGATGCCCGGATCCAGCAGGTTGTAGAAAATATTATGGATCAGCAGATTGGCCGGGGTGCGGTAGTGGTGATGGAAGCCGGGACGGGGGATATCCTGGCGTTGGCCAGCCGACCGGGTTTTAATCCCGCCTGTCCGGGGCAAAACCTTGACGGCTCAGCAGTGGGCAGCTCCTATGATCGCTGCACTGCCCTTTATCAGCCCGGTTCTGTTTTTAAAATTGTGGTAGCAGCAGCAGCTTTGGAAGACAACCCGGCTACCTGGGAAAACCTTTATCACTGTCGGGGTGAAAAGGAGGAACTAATTCGTTGTTGGAAGGCAGAGGGGCATGGTCCCATTAGCTTTACAAATGCTTTTGCCCAGTCCTGCAACCCCACCTATGTCCGGATAGGCCTGGATCTGGGGGCCCCAAAGCTGATTAAGTATGCCCAGCGGCTGGGCTTGGACAACCAGAACATTATCGGTTACCCAACTGTTTATGACGGGCGTCAGGACCTTAATCTAATCGGGGAACCCCACAACCTGGTTAACTGCTCCATCGGTCAGGGGCCGGTATTGGTGACGCCGCTGCAGGTAGCGGCCATGACCAACACCATTGTTTCCGGCGGGATATACCGGGAACCGCGTCTGGTAAAGGAAATACGCAGTTGTGATGGTAGTGTGAAAAAGGAATTTTCTGTGCATGACGGCTGCCGGGCCCTATCACCGGAAACGGCCGCAACAATGCACCGCCTGATGGAATTAGTAGTAGAAGGCGGCACCGGGACAGAGGCGGCTGTACCTGTATGGGGCAGTGCCGGTAAGACTGGTTCGGCCCAGGTGGGCAGCAACGGGGAACAAACAAATGCCTGGTTTACCGGATATGCTCCCCGGGATAACCCTCGTTATGTGGTTACTATTCTAATAGAAGGTGGCGCCAGCGGCAGTGAATCAGCAGCCCCCATTTTTCGCGAAATAATGAAAAATATACTGGGATAAGGGGGTACGACCAACCACCAACGACCATTTTTCCGCGGGCTTATACGCGGCTCTAAGCGTCCCTTATAAATGTTCAAGCTCGTTCTCCCTCGGTCTCAAGCCAACTCGCTCCTTGCGCGGCTCAAACAGTACCCTCGTAATCCTCGGGTTCACCCACTTTTTTGAATGCGGGTGCGATGTCGCCTGTTTTTGTCAGCCAGCAGATTTTCCATCATAGGTAGGGGATATTTCCGGTGATCGGTGACATAACTCAGCGTCAAAGCCAATCCCCAAACAGAGCTGTGCCCCCATTCCTCTGTCTTGATTCCTCGGGTCTGATCCCCGACTTGCAATGGCTCATACAGTGGCCACACTTCTGTCCCAGCCTTCTGCTTTCCAACTGATTCCAAAGGAATACCCCAAAGGCTATTCCACTGTCTTTGTTAATATCGTCTTCAGAACCGGCACCTGCTACCAATATCTGGTGGGACAAGGGACCTGTCCCCCTGTCCCATTCATTTTCTTCTCTTAACACCCATGGGCGGTACACAAACCACTGAACTCTACACTAAAATCTTGGATCTGGGGCTCTAGGATAGCCTGCTGACAACGGATACCGGAGTTAAAATATTCCTGTTTTAGTTCCCCTTTTAAATCCTGATACCTAATTTTTATTTCATAGTCATAGATAGCCAGAGCCAGATTCCCTTCACCAGAGGGATTGGGTGCAATTCTTTTTGCTAGGGTAAGGTTTTTTATCTTGCAGGACAGAATCCGTTTAGGTGATTCCTGAAGGATTACCTTTAGCCGGTTTTTATCTTTTTTGGGTATAGCGCAGACAACCTTTTTTACAATAATCGCTTCCGGCTTGGGCCAGTGATCCAGCATATTTTGCGGTTTGGTTATTAGTATGGCAGCCGGATCAAATGGCCAGGCCGGGACTGTGGCACATACATGTTCCAGGATGCTGAATACAATGCATTCCAGGACAGTAAGACAGATTAATGCCTCACGGGATAGAACCCGTATAACGTTTCCTTTATTGGCTGTACTTTCGGTAAAAGGAACATATCCTAACGGAATACTTCGTTTATCACGTTGGACCATCGTTCACACCACATTTTTTTATCATGTGTCAAGGCAATTTCCCGGCCACGTTTGCCCATTAGCTGCCTCTTGGTTTTATTCTGGGCCAGTTCTTCAATAGCGGCTACCAGGTTCTCAACTGTAGGCCTGATTAGATACCCGTTGTAACCCTGGAGGACCAGGTTGCCCAAACCTCCCGCCAGTCCAGTAATAACCGGCTTGCCACAGGCCATAGCTTCCAATGCGGCTAAACTTGTGCCTTCGGTGGAACGGGAAGGAACGAGAACTATGTCCGCCTGCCGGTAGATTTCCGGCATCATTTCGAAAGACTTCCAATAATAGGAGCAGCGCTCCTGTTTTCCCGCCCATTCGGCCATTAGCATTTCTGTGTTGTCATCATGGCCCCGGCCGCAAAAATGAAATTCGATCCAAGGATACCGTTTGGTCAAAATTTCTGCGGCTCGCATTGTTTCATTAATTCCCCGTACCGGTACCAGCCGTCTGGGAAACAAAACCCGGACTTTTTCATCAGCATTTGCTGTTTCTTCGTCCGTAGGTGTAAAACATTCTGTGTCTACATAATTAGGAATGTACTCCCATTTGTGATAATAGTTATGCAGGGTGGCGTTGAAGAAGTTAATGGTGTTGGTATCCACAGAGACCAATTTTTGCGGGCCGGATAGGGATATACTCAGTCGCCTGAGCCATTCCTGGCGATCCCCCTGGCGGCCAGCTACTGCTTCGAAACCGGGCCAATCCCAAAATACCCCGTGGCTGATGGCAATGCTTTTTTCCCGGGTGAGGGGGTAGGCCAGGGGCAGGATAAAGTAAATGGCGTAATCAAAGGACATGGAGTTTTCATAAAAAGCGGTGTTAAGTTCGAGATAGGTATGATATTTGCTTTTATTTACTGGAATACCGCGAATCTTTACCCCGTCAAATTCCTTGACCCATCTTTCGCCTATTTGCCATACCTCTATTTGATACCCTAACCTTTTTAATAAACGGCATAGATCTACCTGATAGCGTTCGGCGCCGCCCATGATGATCCGATCCCGGGTGGGGTGAAAAAAATTAGTTGTTAATAATGCTACCTTACTCAAGGTTTTGAAACCCCCATCTTTGTTCTATAATTGAATAGCCCGGCCGTAGCCAGGTTATTCAGTGCATTACGCTTGTGGAGAAGATTGGGCGACAAAAACCAAATCAACATGCAAATCCAGGTTCTGGGCGATATCACCGATAGTAGAAGGCAGGCTGACCACGAAATCTAGCAGATCGTCGTCAGGGGAGACTAGAAGCCGCCCTGTGCCGGGTTCATTCATCAAGCCGGATATGGGGCCGTCATACAAGATTTCGGTAGGACTGGCCTGAATCCAGATGTTGAGGCGGTCGGCTAGAATGCGGGCTTCCGTTGCGGTAGTGGTACCACCTGGACCCCAGTCAGCAAAAATATAATAGAATACATCCACGTCACCGGTGTTGGCTACCTCCAGCTGGGGGGAGCCAACAGATTCTCCCGGAACTAAATTAGCGGGTGAAAAAAGAGCCGTACTCGGACTAAGCGATAGAGTGACTTCAGCCGTACCCGCCTCATTGCCGGCGTTAAGAGCACTAATTGTAAAGGGCATAGAATTTCTCCTTTCTCATAGTATTGGGGCTTTTTTGGTAACTACCTGTACTATATTCAATATTTCCCAATTTGTTCCACCCAGCGCTTTAAAAGTATTTTCCCCTGTGGGTATAAAATGCTTTCATAGTGGTCCTTGCTGAAATAAACACAATCGGGATCCTGTTCCAGGGCTCTTTTATACTTATTTTGAATATCTTTTTGGTTTAACCAGCCCAGGTGTTTTATTCTCAGGTTGCTTTCCAGGTGGGGCAGCCGCCGGTAGGCCAATGGCAGGCGACCGCAATGAAATTTTAAAGAAGCCCAGCGGGAACTGAGCTGGGGTTGGTACCTTACAATATAGGGGGAAAACCCTCTGAGCCAGGGATTCCATAGGCCATCGGCGCGAAAATAATCTTCGCTTACCCAACAGTCATATAGGCGGAAACTGATGGCTGGAAAGTAGTCCTGCTTTAATAAATAAGGCATTTCAACCGTCGCCTGGGGCTCGAACAATTCGTCGGCATCAATGGCCAGAATCCATTCGGGGTTGCTTGCACAAACCAGCTGCCATAGTTCATGGCGCAGGGCTGCTTCGTCATGAAGGAATAATGGTTTTTTATTCCTATGTAGCTGAACCTGATGAAAGCCGCTGCATATTTCTGGTGTGGCATCTGTAGATGCATCATCGAGGATAATAATTTCATCTACCAACTCTGCTAGGGCTATCAAGCAGCGTTCCAGGTAGCGGTCAGCCTCGTTGCGGACGATCATCATAGCAGTCAGTTTCGGCATGGGCATGCTCCTTCGTATGTCATTAATGTATTAATATTTATGGGCAGGGTAAAAGGTTATTAATTTTAGCCAGTGGAGAAGGGAATATGCCAAACAGAAATAGAGGAATGTTTTCTATCATGATAGTATTTCAACATTTTAAAGAGCGGGAAATTATATGAGTGAAGATAGGGTTAGCAGCAGAGGATTTTGTTCAGGATTATAAGATAAAATTTCGGAAGATAACATACTAAAAATCATTAACATCGAGGAGATATATGGTGATAAAGCCTATTTTAGAAAACCGGTGCTGGATCGCGCCAGAGGGTGCAGTCTAGAAAGCATGTCCATCCAAAGCTGGACTAACTGCACTAGCGGTAAATTTAAAGAGGATAGCAAGGACGCTTTCCTCTTTAAATTTTGTTCATTGTCAATTTCTTGTCACATTCCGGAATAGGTTATTACCACCAGTGGGATTTACATGATTGGTCGTGTTAAAGGGGGGACTTTTTTAGTGATCTCGGACAGATCCCCCCTTTCAACGTGTGTGTCCGCCATTGTAGCCTAAATCAATTTCTCCAGTTCCTTTTTGTCAAAACCAACCACTACATGATCATCCACCACAATCGTGGGTACAGCCATCCGCCCTGTTTTTTTCACCATTTCATCCAGTGCATTTTTATCAGCGGCAACATCTAGTTCCTGGTATTTGACTCCTTTTTGTGAAAGAAACTCCATCACATGATCGCAATGGCGTCAGGTTGGGGTTGTATAAACGATAATGTTTTGCGGCATGAGCGACACCTCCAGTGCATGGTTGTTACTTTATTATTTATTTATTGCCTATGAAGTATGCATTGGGGCTGGTATCCCCCAAAGGAATAAAAATGATTTAACTGACTGGTTGATTTTGGAAACTGGTTCTGTTAAACTAATTTATGGAAAATAATGTTTGGAGGAGGGATGGGTGTTAGACCTGTTTTTAGTAAACTGTCGGGAATAGTTGATTAGTTGACTGAGGTGAAAATAAATAAAAAAGGTATTAGTTTTTCTACCGCTGATGACTTTACTTCTTCTTTTTCCTCAGACATCGTCTGCCGCTGCCTTAAACAAGGCTATTTTTATAGCTGGTGACAAGAATTATGTCATCAACAACGCCATCCATCAAGCTTCTACGGCCCCATATTTGGTTGATGGCAGGTTTCTGGCGCCTTACAAAGAAGCAGCTGCAGTCCTGGGCATTGACGAAAACAATGTCTTTTGGGACACTAACGCCAGGACGATAGAAATCCATTCTGCTAATCTGGAACTAAAATTTACCATTGGCGACAAAACTATTTATGTTAACGGCGTGCCCCGGTCAATGGACGCAGCGCCTGTGGATCGGGAGGGGCAGGTGTTTTTACCGCTCAAATGGCTGGCCGAAGCTCTGGGGTATGCTGTGGACTGGGAGGCAAGGTGGCAGGCAGTCCTCCTCGGTCCCCCAGGGCAGATGCCCCTGTGGCGGCCCCTGCCCACAGCTCTAATTAGCCCCAATGTTCGGACCTGTGAATTTGCCGGTGGCTTCCTGCCTGGGGTCCATCGGCTTTCTACCAGTTCGGTGGCCTTTGTGGGGGAATATGCCAATGTTTTTAATGCTGGTGTAGCAGCCCGCCAGGTGGATGGATATGTATTAGAACCCAATAGGGTATTTTCCTTTAATCGGGTAGTAGGGGTCAGGTCCAGCGCTCGGGGTTATATTAAAGGCTATGATATTTTAGATAATTTGACCTTTGGTGGGGGCGTTTGCCGCACCTCCACAGTTTTATACCAGGCTGCCCGCGGCGCGGGGCTAGAAATAATCGAGAGGCATCCCCACTATTTGCCGGTGCATTATACCCCCGTGGGTACTGATGCCAGCGTCAACTATGGGACAATGGATCTGCGGTTCCGGAATAATCTGGGGGTACCCATATTGATCAAAGCCGGCCTGGAGGAAAGGGGAAATAGCCGCTTGTTGTGGGCCGAGCTTTGGGTGAACAAGCCCCTGACCACAGCCCGCGTGGCTATTCTGAGAAAGGAGCCCGGCGACTATTACCAGGATAACCTGGAACCAGTGGGGTTAACGGCACTGATCTGGGACGATCGGTCCTATGTTTCATTGGAACAATTAAGCGATCTTTTAGGTTTGCCCCTGGAAATGGAGGAAAGGGGCGGGCAACAGTATGCCCGCTTGGGCCTCAATGGCACCCAATCAATGCGCTGCATCGCCAACAATAAAAATGCTGTTGTTAACAATCATGAATTTCAACTGGACAGCCCGCCTTTTTGGCTGCCGGCAGGTAGTTGTCAGTTCTGGGTTCCCCTGAGAAATTGGGCGGGAATGATTGGTGCAGATGTTAATTGGAATGCTCACCTGGAGCCGCCCCTGGTGCTAAACCTGAGCGGTTGTGCCCTGTAGTAGATCTACGATGTATTTTTGTGGTTATTGTTGACACATGTTACCTTTTATGGTAAGGTTAAAAAAACCTGATATGAGAATAAGCAGGGAAAGCCGGTTAAATGCCGGTGCGGTCCCGCCACTGTATGAGGGAGTACTTCTGCAATAGGCCACTGGGTTAACCCCGGGAAGGCGCAGAGTGTGCGATGAACTTGAGCCAGGATATCTGTTTGTTCTTGTTATCCGCCATTACCCACGAGCGATGGGAAGGAATAACAGCTTGCTGTAATGTTTCCGTTAAGGCAACTACCTCCGCATCAAACGTGCGGAGGTTTTTTGTTACCCAAAAAATTAATATTACTAATAGGTGCCTGGTTTCGAGGAACTGGGCTTAATACCGACCCGGTATGTCCGGGTGTTAATACTGTGATGGTGGATGAACTAAAACCAGTTAAGCTTTAGTTTATAATGAACCTGAACCAGTATCATGTCTATCTATGAATGCCGCAGCGATGTAATTCGGGGGGGTGTTTAAATGGCTAGTATACTGTTGCCTCCCTAGTCAATTGACTGGCTAGGGTGCTTTTATCTCCAGGTGGGGGGCTGACCATGATCCTATTGTTGTCCGGTGCCATTGCAGGAACAGTAATAACAAAGCGGCTGATCCAAGAAGGCTATCAGTTAGTTGCTGTTCCTTTCCGCGAGGGTGACCTAAAAAGGGCCCCACGTGGGGGCAACCGGCGGGTGGACATCATCGACACGGAAAGGAATAAACTGAGTGTCCTATTGGAACAAAAAGCTATTCAGGCAGTGCTGGATTTATCCGGCCCTTTCTGGGATCGGGGTGCAAAACAGGTTAAAGAAATGTGCCGGCGAAGGGGGATTCCTTTCCTGTGTTACCTGCCACGGGTGATTGAAACCAGGGGAAGGGGCCAGATATATCCCGTTCTTTCCTGGCCGGAGGCTGCCCAGTGCGCAGCAGATTTGGGAGATACCATTTTTCTCACCACCGGCAGTTACAACCTGGAACACTTTCTTGACACCATTAAGGATCAGCGTGTCAGAGTGGCCGTGCGGATTACACCCGAGTACAAGGTGATGCGGAAATGCCAGGAGCTGGGTTTAGGGCCGCGGGACATTGTAGCCATGCAAGGGCCTTTTTCCAAAGAAATGAATAGGGCCACCTTTAAAAGTTACCAGGCTTCAGTTATTGTCACCAGGGAGAGTGGTAGAAAAGGGGGCATGGACACTAAAATATCTGCTGCCTTTTCCCTGGGGATCCCTGTGGTGATGATTAAACATGACCAGGCTGGGGCGGGCATTGTGGTACGGACTAGTGACGAGGTTGTAGAAAAACTGGAATCAGTCCTGTGAAATGGGAAATTGCGGCGCTACACAGAATATTTGCGCCGTTTGTAGTTTGTTGAAAGCACTTATGAAACATTTATTTTATGGAAAGGAGCCATTAAGTGATGTGGACAAAAATTTTCAACCGGCGCTGGATGTTGGTGGCCATCTTGGTTTGCTCCATTACCGGTCTGATGTTGGTGGGGGTACTGGATCGAGCAGAAGCCACAACCCGGCTAGCGGATCAGGCCACCAAGTATATTAAAAATGAATTTACGGAATATGGTGTGATTAACGTGGATATGGGTGTGGGTTCCTATGCCTATTCTGTACTGGCTACTGCTGGAGTTGATGTGAGTACCTGGCGGCATGAGGGGACCAGTTTCAAGGAAGGGTTGATTAAGGCCATTGAGGGCGACATAGCAAGGGCTGATCAGGTTTCCGCCAAACGCCTGGCCCATGATCTGGCCGCAGCAAAAGCCCTAAACAAGCAAAACCTGGCGGATAACTTGTTGTCACTACTAAAAAACAGGCAAAGTGATGCCGGGTTTGATCAAATCGGCCCACTTAGTATATACAGCAACATGCCGGCATTGGAAACCTTGAGCCGCCTGGATCTGTTGAAAAAGCTGGACTATGGTCTGGCTAAAGACTATATCCTAGCTCAACGATACAGCGGGACGGAAGACAAACACAACGGCAGTTGGGGCTCTGTAGACAACGGCCATTATTATCCTGATTTTATGGCCGTCACTGCAGCAGTGCGCATGCTCAACAGGATGGATCCTGGTGGGAATGATGCCGAGCTTCAGCAGGCCATCACCAACGGCCTGGACTGGCTAAAAAGGCAGCAACAGCCTGCAGGTAATTTTATGGCTGGTATGGATGATACCCTAATAGATACTTGTGAACTGATTATCACCCTTAGAGAATTGGGGATGGATCCGGCTACCTGGGTCAGTAGCGCCGGCAAGAGCCCTGTGGATTATTTGCACAGCGAGGCCTTGAATGCCGACGGTAGTTTCGGCCAATCACAAAACGTCATGGATGCAACTTTGGTGCTCTGGGCCTGCCGGGCTTTGGAGGATCAGCAGGGTGCGCAGCCGAAGCCCGGTGCCGGGGAAGAACAACCTGTGCAACCTGAACCTGGCGCCAAGGAAGAGCAGCCCGTGCCGACGGAGCCACAAGAACAGGCACCCGTGGACCCGGTTGTCCAGTCCCAACCATTTAATGACATCACCAATCACTGGGCCCGGGAATCCATTGCTCTAATGGCTGAAAAAAGCATTACTGCCGGTTATGCGGATGGTTCTTTCCGGCCTGATGCCCAGGTTACCAGAAATGAAATAGCGGCCATGCTGGTCCGCCTGCTGCAGCCGCAAGCAGCATCTGCCCAGGATCTGCAGTTGGTAAAAGAGGGTTTTGCCGATGCAGGTAACATTCCCGACTGGGCACTTGCTGATGTGGCCGTAGCTCTGCGGGAAGGCCTTGTTTCCGGTTATCCCCAGCCGGACGGATCCTTAAATTTTACCGGCAGCCGGGACGTGAACAGAGCGGAGCTGGCGGTAATGATGGCCCGGATCGTGGAGATGAAGCTGGGGCAGGTAGAGCCGGCTCCCCTGGACTTTGCTGACAACAATCTCATTCCAGATTGGGCCCAGTCATCTATCGGTATTGTTTCTGCCGCAGGGATTGCCGGTGGATATCCGGATCAGACATTTAGGGCCGGCCAGCCGGTAACCAGGGCAGAAGCAGCCTCAATGATAGGGCGTTTAATAGCGCAAATTTCTGGCAATTAGACAGAAGAGGGGTTGGGGAAAATAAGCAAAAGAGGGGTGAGAAGGTTGTACCAGGCAAATAGGGGATGTTTTAGAGGAATGGGTCTGTTGCTGGCCATCATTATGATGGCAACGGCCCTGTGGGCGGTACCTGGTGCCCAACCTGCCCAAGCAGCCAATGGGCCAATCAACAGCGCAGTGCAGTATCTGTATGAGGAATACACTGCAAAGGGTCTGGCGAATAGGGACACAGGGGTAGGTTCCTACGCCTTTTATGTGTTGCACCAGGCCGGGGTTGATGTAGGGGACTGGCAATATGAAGGTATCAGCCTGGAAGAAGCAGTAATTGATGAAATAAACACGGATCTGTCAAATCCAGCAGAATTATCGGCCAAGCTACTGGCCCAGGACCTTGCGGCAGCAGTGGTCCTGGAGAGGGAGGATCTGGCTGACGGCCTGTTGAGGGCCCTGGAGGGTAGGGAAAGCAGCACCGGCTTTGACAGCAACATCTACAGCGACATTCCGGCTTATGAACTGTTGGGCCGGATAGGCCGACTGGGTGTGATGGATGCCGGCCTGGCCAAAGAGTGCCTTCTGGCGGCTCAGAACAAAACCGCTGATGATGCCGATTGCGGCAGCTTTGGCGGTTTGTTTGACGGTATTTTTTATCCCGACTTTATGACTACGGCTCAGGCGGTACGGGCTCTTCATTTCCTTGACCCTGATGGGGTCGATAATGAAGTACAGGTTGCCATTGATCAGGCGCTTTACTGGCTCCAGGCCAGGCAGCGAGCTGACGGTTGTTTTTTAGACGAATACGATTATGATATCCCCATCGTCGACACAGCGGAGGTAATAATCACCCTGGAAGCCCTGGGCCAAGATCCCGCCTCTTGGAAAAGCAGCGGTGGTAACAGCGCCGTTGACTATATGATGAACGAAGCTTTAAATAGTGATGGTAATATTGGTGGGGGCAAGGATGTTCAAGGTCCGGTCTGGGTCATCTGTGCCTGTAGTCTGCTAGATATAGCTACCCCAGAGATACCAATTTCACCGACAGACTATGCTCTGGAGTTTCTGCGGAACGAATATGTTAAAACGGGTCTGGTTGACAACGACATGGGCGTAGGTTCCTACACCTTTTATGTCCTACACCAGGCTGGGGTTGATGTAGGCGACTGGCAATATAAAGGTATTAGCTTGAAAGAAGCAGTAATTGAGGAAATAAACACGGATTTGTCAAATCCAGCAGAATTATCGGCCAAGCTACTGGCCCAGGACCTTGCGGCAGCAGTGGTCCTGGAGAGGGAGGATTTGGCTGGCGAGCTGCTGCGGGCCCTGGAGGATAGGGAAAGTAGCACCGGCTTTGACAGCAACATCTACAGCGACATTCCGGCTTATGAACTGTTGGGCCGGATAGACCGACTGGGTGTGATGGATGTGGGCCTGGCTAAAGAGTGTCTCTTGGCGGCTCAGAACAAAACCCCTGATGATGCCGATTATGGCAGTTTTGGTGGTGACTGGGGGCCGGACTTCATGACCACAACCCAGGCGGTGCGGGCTCTCCATTATCTAGATCCACAGGCAGCGGATGATGAGATTCAGCAAGCCATAAGCACAGGCCTGGACTGGCTGCAGGCCAGGCATCGGACTGACGGCTGTTTTCTAGATGAATACGACTATGATGATCCAGTCACCGATACAGCGGAGATGATAATGACCCTAGCGGCGTTGGATCAGGATCTCTACTCCTTTGAAAACAGCAAAACTGCTGTTGAATATGTAATGAATGAGGCCCTAAATAGCGATGGTAGCTTTGGTAAATACAAAAATGTCCCTGGTGCAGTCTGGGCCCTCAGTGCCTACAATTTGTTGGATACCCAGTTTTATCTTAATCCCCTGCACCTAACCCTAGGTGCGGGGAGAACAGTGCAGTTTAAGGCCTTTTGGCAAGATGATGGGGATACCGCAGATGTGACACAAGGCGCAGTATGGTCGGTAGCCGATGGTACTATTATTTCCGTAGATGACACCGGCCTGGTTACCGCATTGAAAGAAGGCCGGACACGGGTCTTTGCCGACTACAACGGGTTGACAGCATCAGCCTGGGTTACTGTAGGATCCTCAACCCCCGGCGGCGGGAATGATGAAACAGACATAACCGTCGGCCTGGCTGTAGTGGGCCTGGGCAACAAGGTGCTATACGGCCCATCATATGTATCTGTGGACAAATCCAACAAATGGGGTCTTACTGCCCTTGGTGCCTTGGAAGCCTCGGGCATTGACTACCAGACCAACTCCTGGTCTTACGGGGACTTTGTATTCTGTATTGAGGGCCAGGCCAACAGCGGCCTGTCGGGTTGGATGTATACAGTCAATGATGCTATCCCAGGAGGCGGCGCCGATAAATATAACATTAGCGACAAGGACAAAATCATTTTCTACTACAGTGAAAGCATGGATCAGCAGCCACCCCGTTGGGATGAGTTAGGGCAACAATCCCCGACAGATCTGCTTATGGACGAGCGGCCGGAACCAGTAAAGGATGCTGATTTGCAAGCAGCGATTAAAAATGCCCGCGACATTGGCCGGGTGACCCTGACAGCAGATAGCAGCAGTACTGCCCTGGCCTTGTCCAGTGAACAGGTTGCCAGAATCTACAACACTGGTTTTCCCCTGGCGGTGACCATCCAGGGGGCGCAGTTTATACTATCCCCGGATAGTTTAAAGATAAAGGAGCTAGCTACGGATCAATCAACAATGCTGGAATTTTCTGCCCAAAAGCTCAGCAGTGAAGAAGCCACAGTACTTACCGACCTCTTCCCTGCCTGGTTGAAACTGACAGGGGATATCTACGAGCTGACCATCCAGACCCTGGATCGGGACGATACACTCCAGGATATCAGCCTGTTCCCCGATTGTCAGGTATGCCTACCTATCCCCACTGATATTGAGGCAGAGGCCGCCGGACTGCTAAAAGCCTTCTGGTATAACGAAGACAGCAGGCAGTGGGTAAATATGGGTGGCATATACAATGCGGAGGAAGGGTTGTTCAGCTTTTCTGTGGATCATTTCAGTAAATATACCTTGTTGGAGGTTGTCCAGCCCCCCGAGGAGGAAATTATTTTTCTAGATACTCTTGGCCATTGGGCTCGGGGGGAAATTGCCTATATGGCTACCGCAGGGTATGTGGTGGGTGTGGGAGAAAGACTATTTGCCCCCGATGCCCAGATAACCCGCGCCGAGTTTACTGCCATTCTGGCCCGCATGGCTGGGCTGTTACCCAACCCGGTAGCAGCGGCCTGCTTTAACGATGTACCGGTGGATGCCTGGTATCGGGGTGCGGTTGGTGCCGCAGCGGCTGAGGGGTTGGTTTATGGTTCTGATGAAAACAGCTTTGCCCCTGATGCACTAGTGACACGTGAACAAATGGCGGCCATTCTGGTACGGTTTATGGCCAAAAACGGCCATGATCTAAGTGGAGATGCAGGAGCAGGAAGCATAGACTTACATCCCGCATTCAGCGACAGTGGGGAAATTTCCCCCTGGGCCCAGCTGCCTGTGGCCCAGGCAGTAGATAGTGAACTGCTGGTGGGAAGAGAAAAGGATATGTTTGCTCCCCAGGGCAGTGCCACCCGCGCCGAAGCCACAGTAGTATTGTACAGGGCGCTGCAAAAATTACCTTAGGGGAAAAAAGGAGCCTACAGGCTAAAATGGGACAAGGAACCGGGTTCATTGATTGGGTTGGAGGCAAGAAAGCTGGTTAGGAGAAGTCAGCAGGTTTTACAAACGCCTGCTGAGCTGTGTTGTAAACCTGCCGACAAGGTACCGGCACAGATAATATCAGCAGGTTTTGGGGTCAGTTGGAAAACTGAAAGCGGAAAATAGAAGGTAGAAGGTAGGAAGTAGAAAATAGAAAGCAGAAGGTAAAGCAGAAGGCGGGAAGGTTGGATAGGAAATGTGGCCACTCTCAGGGCTGCGAAGGCAGCGCGTTGTCCCCAGTCTGAGGGTAAATGGGCCTCGGACAATAATAAAGGGTGCACCGTGCGGCGTTGCAAACCTGCGATAGGATATTACTGTTAGGAAAAGATAAGGTAGGTGGGGGGAAGAGCAGGCGATCTCCTTTGGATCACCTGTCCACCCTACTTGCTTGCTGGATTCAAGTTCAAGAACCGTCCCCCCCCACTTGAAATAGAGAGGTGATATTAGGTGAAACGCAAAGCAATATACCTGATTGTTTTTCTCATTTTGCTGGGCACTGTGGCTATCCCGGCCGCCCTTATGAACAAGGTTTTCAGCGCCGACAAGGAAAAGCAACAGGTCGCTGTTACCGGCATTAACAATGGGGAGCAGGGAAGTGTGCCCGGCGAAAATGATGGGAACACGACACCGGATGGATTAACTGGCCTAGAGGCAGACCCGGCCAACCCTGATGCCCAGCAAGGCCCCACCCCATCTACTGATGGATTAATTAATGGGATGGCAAAGGTGGAACAACAGGCAGCTTCCCCTCCGGCGGCTACTGCCACCAACACCCTTACCCGGGAAAATGGGGCCCCCTCCTCCGCAGGTGATGCAGCAGTTACAGCCCCGGCAGTGGAACCGGAAAAAGGTTTCTCTGTGGGCATAGCTGTAGTGGGCAAAGAAGGTGAACAGCTCTACAAGGCGGGCCATGTTCTATTAACAGAGGACAACAAATGGGGTGCTAACGCCCTGGGAGCTCTGGAGGCCACCGGCCTACCCTATGTCAACTCGCCCACCTGGCGCAGTTTTGTTTATTCCATCTGCGGCCAGGCCAATCACGGCGTGACGGGCTGGATGTATTCAGTTAACGGCGATGCTCCAATGCATATGGCTGACAAACATCCTGTAAAAGCTGGGGATAAGGTAATCTGGTGGTACAGCCATAGTATGGAACAGCCCCAGCCCCGCTGGGAAGAACTAACCCAGTGACTGTAAAGGGGCCGCAATTGTGCTAGAGAAACTATATTACCAGGATAAAGGGCTATTCCTGCAAAGTTTTCACCCGGCCACGGTGTTGTTATACCTGCTGGTGCTGCTGGTTCTAAGCCTGCTTTATGACCACCCCCTGTACCTTTTATGTCTGCTGTTCCTCCTGGCCTGCTTAATCAAAGGGACAGAGGGCATGGCGATCTGGGAAGGTTTTCTAAAAATCGGCCTGATGATGATGCTTGTGCTCATGGTGGTCAACCCCCTGGTGATCAGGAGCGGGGCCACCATTATCTGGCAAGGGCCGGTGGTGCCCCTTCTGGGCCGGCTGGATATTTCCCTGGAAGCCATCTATTTTGGGCTGGTGTCCGGGCTCAGACTGCTGGTCATTCTGAGCATATTCTGTCTATACAACCTGATGGTCAACCCGGATCAAGCTTTGAATCTTTTTGCCCGAGCAGCGGGTAAATCGGCTCTGATGGTGGCTTTGGCCACACGTATGTTTCCTACTATGGTCAGGGATCTGAGGCGGATCAAGGAAGTGATGGAGCTGCGGGGTGTTGACTTTGATCAAGGTTCCCTGGGGCAAAGAGTGAAGAAGTATGCCGGCCTCTACAATGTGCTGCTGTTTTCCTCCTTGGAGGGTTCCCTGGAAATTGCCGAGTCCATGCAGGCCAGAGCCTACGGCAGCGGCAAGCGCACCATATATAGCCGCCACCTGCTGCGGCCTAGGGATTACCTGACATTAGGGGGCAGCCTGCTGGCTTTGTCTGCGGCAGTTTGGGGGTTGGCCCACGGCTGTGGGGGGTTCAATTTTTACCCGGAAATGGATGGGTTAATCACTGGTAAAGGGACAATGGCGGTGCTGGTGATTGTGTTTTTTTATCTCTATGTGCCGCTGATGCTGGGCGGGGGGTATAAATATTGCCGTTATATAAAATCGAAAATCTAACCTATTATTATCCGGACACTGCAACAGCTGCGTTAGAAAATATCAATCTGGAAATTGAGGCAGGGGAATTTATCCTGGTGGTGGGTGGTTCCGGCTCAGGCAAATCCTCTCTGGCCCGGGCATTGGCCGGCCTAATCCCGGATTTTTACGGGGGTCGCATCGGTGGCAAAATTTATTTTCAGGGTCTAGACATTAGGACCCTGGATCGGAGAAAACTGTCCCGGCAGGTGGGGATGGTCTTTCAGGACCCGGAAAAACAGATTGTCCAGACCCAGGTGGAGGCGGAAATTGCCTTCGGCTTGGAGAACCTGGGCCTGGCTAATGAGGAAATGCTGCGCCGGGTGGCAGAAGTGACCTGTTTTATGGGCCTGACACCAATCAGAGACAGTTTCACAGCCAATCTTTCCGGTGGCCAGAAGCAGAAACTGGCCCTAGCTGCCGTGCTGGCCATGCAGCCCCACGTGCTGGTGCTGGATGAACCCACCTCCCAACTAGATCCGGCGGCTGCAGAAGAAATTCTCAACCTGGTCAAGCGGCTGAACGAGGAAATGGGTTTTACCGTGATCATGATCGAACAGCGTTTGGAGCGCTGCTACCACCTGGCAGATCGGGTTTTACTAATGGCAGGGGGGAAAATTACCTGTGACGGCAGTACCCGGGCGGTGGCCGGTCGGACCATCGCCGGAGACCAGTCTTTTTTACCGCCGGTGGCCAGGTTTTTTGCCAGGTTACAGTCAACTCCTATACCCCTGACAGTCAAGGAAGGCAGGAAACTGTTGCGCACCCGTCTAAATACTATAGATGGCAATGGGGAGTGTTATATTGCAGAAACATGTGCTGCCCGGGTTAGTGCGGCTTGTTGCGCCTCGCCTCCGGTGACTGAGGGTGGCGGGGACAGTGTTGCCCGCCTGAAAAACCTCTGGTTCACCTATCCAGACGGTGCGGAGGTGTTAAAGGGGGTCAACCTGGCTGTAGGCGAGGGGGAATTTGTGGCTATACTGGGTGAAAACGGGGCAGGAAAATCCACAATGCTGCGGCAGCTTGCCGGCCTGCTCCAGCCGGACCGAGGCACTGTGGAAATCTTGGGCCAGGATGTGAGTAAAAAGGGCTACCGGGAAATCAGAAAACAGGTAGCCTACCTTTCCCAAAACCCCAATGACTACCTTTTTCAAGACACTGTAGAAGAAGAACTGCTGTTTACCCTAAAAAATTTCCATTTGTCAGGTACAGGTATAGTCGATGAAATACTGGCTAGGTTCAACCTGACCCGGCACCGCCGGACAAACCCCCGGGACCTGAGCAGCGGTGAAAGGCAACGGGTGGCCCTGGCCTCGGTGCTGGTGACTTCCCCCAAGCTGATTATCCTGGATGAGCCTACCCGGGGTATAGATTACCGGCTGAAGGTAGAGTTAGGCCTGTTTTTACAGCAGCTAGCAGCCTCAGGGCGTACGGTGATCCTGGTAACCCATGATGTGGAATTTGCCGCTGAATATGCCGCCCGGACGGTAATGATGTTCTCCGGCCGGGTAGTCAGCGACGGCAGCAAGCATGATGTGCTAGGTAAATCCGTCTTTTATGCACCCCAGCTGGGAAAAATGTGCCGGGGTCTCTGTGATGGTGTGCTCACCTTACAAGAGGCCCAGCGGCATATCTACCCCCTGTTTGCCGGTTCTACAGGCCGAGATGAGGTCCTGGAGGCGTCACTATGACGGGGACAAACTGGGGCCTTTATATTACCATAGCCGGTGTGTTCTCTGTAGCCCTGTTGATGCTGATAATGGAGAAAAGGGCTGGTCTCAATGCCCGGCAGGTGGCGTTGATTGCTATCCTAGCCGCTTTTTGTGCCGCTGGCCGGACAGTGACCGGTGTGGCCCTGCTTTTTCTTCAGCCGACCATGTTTTTAGTGGAAGTCACCGGGTTTGTGTTTGGTGCTCGGGCCGGCTTTTTTGTGGGGGCCATGACTCCCTTAATCTCCAATTTGTTTATCGGCATGGGCCCCTGGACACCCTGGCAGATGATTTGCTGGGGCCTGGTGGGTATGTCCGGAGCGGTAGTGCGCTATTTGTTTCCCCGGGCAGGTTATAAAACAATCACAGTAATCTGTTTTGGCTGGGGTTTTTTATACGGTGCCGTTATGGACCTCTGGCACTGGTGCGTCTTTACCAGGCCCCTGACCTTCAATGGCTACTTCTTGATTTGGGCGGCCGGTGTGAGCTTTGATTCTCTGCGTGCCGCGGGCAACCTGCTTTTCTGTGCTGCCCTGGGCCGGCAAAGCATTAAAATACTCAGTTACTTCCACAAAAAAATGGATGTCCGCTATCTAGAAAATTTATGAGGGGGCAAATCCACTTGAAAATAAGAAAAATACTGCTGCTCCTGGTTTCCATGTTTTTTCTGTGCACCCTGGCGGCAGTGGCCACCGCGGAACGGCCCGAGGGGACTACCGAACCACCTCCGGTGGAATGGTCTTATGAGCTGGGCCGGGGAGAAGGTCACTTTGTACAGCAAACCAGGGACGGTGGCTTAATTTTAACTGGTTGGGTAGATTCAGGCCAGGCCAACACAGATGTTTTTTTGGCCAAGTATGACAGTGCCGGCCGCAACCTCTGGCTGCAGACCTATCAAGGCTACGGTTATAATGACAGCCACTGCGTCCGGGAGATCAGCGGCGGCGATTATATAGTGGCCGCGGAAACCAAGTCCAAAGATGCCTATGATCATGATGTTTATATATTGCGCACCGACGGCAAGGGCAACCCCCTGTGGGAAACAATATTTGGTGGGCCCAGTTGTGACTATGCCTGGAATATCCAACAGTTGCCGGATGGCAATTTGATTATGGCCGGTGGGACGGAGTCCTATGGGGCAGGCTTATATGACGTCTACCTGGTCAAAATGGACCCGGAGGGGAATGTGCTCTGGGAAAAAACCTATGGCGGGGCTGCCTCCGACTGCGGTTACTCCTTACTCCAGCTTGCTGACGGGGGTTTTCTCATCGCAGGTAATGCTGAATCCTACGGTAATGGCAACCCTGATGTTTATCTGCTGCGCACAGACGCCGCCGGTGAGCAGATCTGGCAAAAAACATACGGCGGTAGTGGTTCGGACTATGGCTGGTTTCTACTTGAAGCCCCAGACGCAGGTTATGCTATCGCCGGGGAAAAAGAAGTCACCGGGGAGCAAGGGGCCTATTTAGTCCCTTATCTGTTGCGGGTAGATGCCGAGGGCCAACTGCTTGGGGAAAATACATACGGTGATGGCCGTGCCGGCTCTTTTTATGGTGGGTGCCGGGTGGCAGACGACTATGTTTTCACCGGCAAAATTGAATCGGCTCAAGGCTATGATCTGTATGTGGTCAAAACTGCCGCCGACGGTAGCTTGATCTGGGAAAAAACTATCCCGGGCAAAGGTGCAGGCAGCGGTTATGCTGTGACGCCTGTCCGGGGTGGGGGCCTGGTGGTGGCAGGCAAAAAGGGGCTGGAAGGTAGTACCAAAAATGATATATTAATGTTAAAATTAAGTGGAGAGAGCGTAGACAATAGAGGATACATGTTGTCGGTAGGCCTGGCACTGGTAATATTTGTGCTGATGCTGGCAGCTTTCCGCCTGACACAAGGTAAGAAAGAACGACATTGATCATCAAAAAACAAAGGGGGGCACGAATTTTGAGTAAGGATGGGATTGGCAAAGGTTATGTCCAGGTTTATACCGGAAACTGCAAGGGTAAGACTACGGCGGCCCTGGGTCTGGCTTTTCGGGCAATGGGACGGGGCCTCAAGACCTACGTGGGTCAGTTTATGAAGGGGCAGAAATATGCCGAGCTAAAGTCGGCAGAGATGTGCCAACCATACATCACCATTGAGCAATATGGCAAAGACACCCTGATCCACGTCAAAAACCCGCCGGAACAGGAAGATGTGCAGATGGCTCAGGAAGGCCTGGCCAAAGGCAAAAGGGCCATGCAATCCGGCGCCTATGACATCGTTGTTTTTGATGAAATCAATACTGCTCATTTCTTTCACCTAATCACCACCGAAGAGATGCTGGAGGTGATCAAAACCAAACCGGACGGTGTTGAGGTGATTTTTACCGGCCGGTACGCACCGCCGGAAGTCATTGAGGCAGCAGATCTAGTCACAGAAATGACAGAGATAAAGCATTATTATGAACAAGGTGTGCCGGCCCGGGACGGCATCGAGCGTTAAAAACAACCGGTAATGCAGGATTTGAGGTGGTTTGCCATGAGAAATATTCCTGATTTTAAGTTAAAGATATTAGAAAAGTTTTTTGCTGCCCAGTCAGACGTAGCAGCCGCCTATTTGTTTGGTTCATATGGCACAGAGTACGAGCATCCCAAAAGCGACCTAGATTTGGGCCTGGTTTTCCGGGGAAAACAGAAATTGGAGCGTGAATTACAAATTGAAACAGAACTATCCTTACTGTTAAAAACAGATAAAATAGATTTTGTTAACCTTAACCTTGCTCCGGTTGCCTTGCAATTCCGGGTTCTATCCGAAGGATTACTGATCTATGAGAGGGATTATATATTGAATTCCAACTTTATAGAATGTGTCTTGCGGGAATACAGGGATTATAGTTTTCACTATACACGTTTTGCTGCAGAAAGCCGCCGTGCCTTGTGGAAGGAGTATCCTCTCTAATGGTTGACCGGGATGTTCTACAACGCAAAATTTTGTTTATAGAGAAAACACTCTGGAAACTGAAAAAAACGGCAGCCCTGTCCCATCAGGAGTTTATGGCCAGTTTTTATTTTGCTGATGCAGCAAAATAAAATCTTCAAGCGGCTATTGAAGCAATGATCGACATTGCCAGTCATATTGTGGCCAGAAAACGGTGGGGGATTCCTGCAACTTCTGGCGAATATATCAAACTATTAACGGAGCATGGCGTGTTCTACTCAGAACAAGGTTTGCGTTTTTAGAGGATGATAAGGTTAAGAAATAGGATTGTTCACCTGTATCAAGAGGTAGATGAAGAGCAGCTTTATCAAATTCTGCAGCAGGATCTGGGGGACTTTAGCGCTTTTATACAAGCCATTACAAGGGCATATCTGGCTGGGCCCGGAAAAAAATCACCAGCTGAATAGGGATGGCGACAGGGAAATGCAGCCCCGCTAGTTGTGATCAGAATTTATTTTAGAAAGGTTTGTTTCGAATAGACACCAATGATTTAAAGGTGGCCCTGGTGCATGCGTCTGTGGACTGGGGGGCAAAAGAAAAAAACCTGGCCCGGCTGCTGGATCTGAATGAAGAGGCAGCTGCAGCAGGGGCAAAGATAATCGTAAATACTGAGCTGGCTACCACTGGCTATTCTTTTGCCTGCCGGGAGGAAATTGCCCCCCTGGTGGAAACGATTCCCGGGCCTACCACCCGGGCATTCGGGTCTATTGCCGGGAAATATGGTTGCTACATCGCCATTGGCTTGCCGGAGGTGGATCCCCCAACAGGTATATTCTACAATGCCGCCGCCCTGATGGGGCCAGCAGGACGGATAGCGGGCCGGTGTCGTAAACTGGCGCCTGCTTATCGGGAAAATCTCTGGGCCGCCCGGGGCAACCTGCCGGTGCTGGTGGTGCAGACAGAGTTTGGTGGGGTAGGCCTGGTGGTCTGTGCCGATACTTATTCCTACAAACCGGCGCGAGCGGCCGCCCTCAAAGGAGCCCGGGTTTTACTGGTTCCTGCTGTCTGGCCCCCCGAGCATCATAATCCAGAAAAATTCTGGCGGGCTCGGGCAGCAGAAAACGGCCTGCATCTGTTGGCCTGCAACCGGACGGGTGTTGACCGGGACCTGGACTGCCGTGCAGCCGTGTCTTATATTATTGATGATAGTGGCGCCATAGTTAAACAGGTAAGTGCACCAGACACTACCATTATTTACGGTACCCTGCCCCTGGCCCACGGGCAGATTATTGGAATAAATCCAGCAGAGATCCTTTCTCGCCGTAGTCCATCCCTTTATAGTGACATTTCCCTGGATACATACTCTCTGTTTAACCCTGCCCCCATGCTGGGACTGCCTCCGGTGAGGGAGTTCACCATTGCAGCTGTCCAGTACCGTCCTATACCTGGCCAGATAACGGACAACATGGAAAGGTTATTGGACCTGATTGATCAGGCTGTGGATGGGGCCGCAGCTACTGGCGCGCCCCTGGATATAGCCATCCTGCCGGAGCTATGCACAACGGGGATTATAGTCGGGCGCCAGGCGGCAGGGGCTGGGAGTGAAGAGATTCCTGGCCCGATCACAGATAGATTTGCCCAAAAGGCAGCTGCCAAAAACATTTTCATCGTCCTGGGATTGGCAGAAAGATGGGGCGGGTGTTTTTACAACAGTATAATCCTGGTGGGACCCCAGGGACTAGCTGGTTGTTACCGCAAGGTGCACCTGTCCCAGCAAGATGGGAATTGGGCTACAGCGGGAGAAAACGTTTTTCCCTTTTTTGATCTGCCCTTTGCCCGGCTGGGCCTGCTAGCCGGGGATGATCTGTTGTTTCCAGAAAGTGCTGAATCCCTGGCCAAACGGGGTACGGATTTGATCTGCGCCCCTGCTGCCTGGGTCGATAGCAAAAGGCGCCTTATCTGGGAGGCCCGAATGGGGGAGCAGACCCACCTGGCAGTGGCCAACCAGTGGGCAGAAAGGGCGGGTGAGGGCCCCACCGGACAATCAGCAATTTATGGTTATAGTCGTTTTCAGGAAAAACTACTTAGAGCCGAAGCAGGGGCACATGGCAATGAGATTATCTTCCAGCGCCTTAATTCCCGCCACACCAGGGAAAAAAGGTTCCTGGAAAACATAGACTATGATACCCTTCTCTCCAAGGAGGGACTCTAAAATCTAGATTCCAATAGGTGGCAATAGGCCTGCCTTCCTCACCCCCCCACATGGGGGATATACCCCAGACATCAAAGCCAATCCCCATCGTTTGGGAACATAATCATCGGGGACATAACCCGGCGTCAAAGCCCGGCCCCAAACAGGGCTGTGTCCCCGTTCCCCTGTCCTAGTTCCTCGGGTCTGATTCCCTGCATGCAACGGCTCAAACAGTGGGATATTTCCTGCCCAACCTTTCAGCTTTCAGCTTCCAGCTTCCAGCCTTCCATTTTCCACTGACCCCAAAGGAATACCTTAAAGGCCGCGTCCCAATTCCTTTGTATTAGCCCCCAGTCCTGGGGAAATCCTCGACGGCCAACCACCAACCACTACCACAAATTACTAACGGCCAACCACCATTTATCAGCAAGGCCGACAACGCTGCTCAGCGCGTCCCTTACAATTGTGGGGGTTCATTCACCCTCGGGTTCGGGCCAACTCGCCGCCTACGCGGCTCAATCAGTACCCTCGCCAATCCTCGGGTTCACTCGCTCTTTGAATGAAGGCGCGATGTCGCTTACTTTTGTCAGTAGACCCTGGATCATTAAATCTGTAATTAACATTATCTCAGCCTCAAAGCCGCTAATCATTTCCCCGGCCATCATCTTGTATTGGAAGGAATATCTAGCCTGATTGTGGAAATCTTCTACAAGGTTTAACACCACGTCTATCCATTCTGATCCCTTAAGTGAGGGGAGAATAGCTGTTTTAGCAACAGGAAAATAAGTTTTCTAATTTAAAAAAACCTTAGGAGACAAACCATTGAATGTCAAAATCCTTTTGGCTGACGACCACAAAATTGTACTGGAGGGGCTTCGCTCATTATTGAAGGAAAACCCCCGCGTGGAGGTGGTTGGTGAAGCCGGAGACGGCTATCAAGCTGTAGAACTGGCCCGTGAGCTAGCCCCGGATGTGGTCATCATTGATGTGGCTATGCCATTATTGAACGGTATTGAGGCCACACGGCAAATTCTGCGGGATAACCCCAACACAAAGGTTTTAGCCCTTTCCATGTATTCCAGCCTCCGTTATGTAATGGAAATGTTTAAAGCAGGTGCCCTGGGGTATTTGCCTAAGGAATGTGTGTTTAAAGAGCTTATATTTGCAGTTGAGACCATACTTTTAAATAAAAGATATTTAAGCCCAAATAAGAATATAGCCGGTAATTTAGTTAGTAAATATTTAGAAAAGAGCCAGGATGCTGAGCCTGTTTTCTCCATTTTAACCCCCAGGGAACGCCAGGTAATACAGCTTATTGCTGAAGGGAAAACAAGAAAGCAAATTGCTGCCGCCCTATTTATTAGTGAAAAAACGGTGGGAGCACATCATCGAAAAATCACACAAAAACTAGGGATTAAGGGCATTGCCGAACTTACTAAATACGCTATTCGGGCTGGGCTGACTAGCCTACACTAGGTGTCCACTAAGGTTTCTAAAAAACAATAAGGGTTTTAAAACAGAAAATAAGGGAAAACCCCTATCTACACTACATAGTTTAGTTTCGATTACTATGTTGTGGGACAGGGGTTTTTAATTATTAAGGCGGGGGAAGGGGTGAAATGTTTGAACCTGAAGGAAACACTGGACACAGACCTTCTGATTGACGACGAATATGAGGAAAATGAGGACACCTTGGAAAATAAGTTTTTAACCTTTGTCATAAATGGAGAAGAATACGGCATCGAAATCAGGCATGTAACTGAAATCATCGGCATCCAAAATATAACTATGGTGCCGGATATGCCTCACTACGTCAAAGGGGTGATCAACCTACGTGGCAAGGTTATCCCCGTAATTGATGTGCGCCTGCGGTTCCATATGGCGGCTCGTGACTATGATGAACGTACCTGCATAATAGTGATCAACATTGAAGGGCAATCGGTGGGAATGATCGTGGACCGGGTATCAGAGGTGTTGGATATACCCAAAAGTAGCATAGAATCGCCTCCCGAAGTGAAAAAAAGCGAAAGCAGCCGCTTTATCAAAGGCATGGGCAAGATGGATGACCGGGTGATGATGCTTCTCAATGAGTATCAGCTTCTCTTTGATGCCAATAAAGGGGAGCGAAATTGAATCAAAAAACAGGGGGGTTAAAAAATGAAACTGAAAATTGGGCAAAAGGTCAGCGCCGGGTTCACTGTTGTATTGGCACTGCTCCTTGTGATTGGGCTTGTGGCAATTTTTTCTGCCCGGTCGATCTCCAATGAGGTAGAAGGACTATCCGGGATCTATGAACGGTCCTTATTGGAAGAAGAAATTGGCAGTGAATTTAACAGGGCTGTTGCCGGAATCCGTGGTTATATTGCTTATGGGTCCAGTAGTTTTAAGGAGGACTACAACGCTTCTATGGGCCGGGTTGTCAACGCTGAGAATGCACTTCTGGTGGCTGTAGGCCAGGAGCAAAAGGCTGAAGTGCAAAGGTTGATTGATGTAACCCATACATACCATCAAAGCATAACGGGCGAACTTATTCCGGCAATCGAACGGCATTATCAGACTGATGACCCCGCAGCTATGCTGGAGGTGCAACAGGTGGCTGGTTCACTCGTACCGATGACAAACCAGCAAAAGGAAATAATGGATAGCCTGGTGGCAACCAACCAGACACTGTTTCAGGAAGGTATCGCTACTGTTGATCGGAGTACATCAGGGGTGATTGAAGCTATCCTGATCTGTGGCATAATAGCTTTGTTGTTGGGTTTTGGTCTGTGCTTTTTTATTACCAGATCCGTTAAAAATATTATTGATTCCCTGCTTGCTGAAAGTAGTAAGCTCACTGGGGCAGTGGGGGCAGGCCAATTGGACGTGCGTGGCGATGGGCAAAAAATCGACCCAGAATTCCGGGGAATTATCCACGGTATGAACGATACCCTTGATGCAGTCATTGAGCCCCTGGACATGGCTGCCGACTATGTGGACCGGATTGCCAAAGGTGACACGCCCCCCAGAATTACAGCCGAATACAAGGGGGATTTTAACAATATCAAAAACAACCTGAACAGCTGCATTGACACCATCGGCATACTAGTTGAAGAGGTGGGGGTGGTTATCGGTGCCGGAAGTGAAGGTCGGCTGGCGCAGCGTGCTAACACTGACAGAACCCAGGGTGTGTGGCGTAAAATATTAAGAGGTGTCAACGATGCCATAGATGGGATAGTAGGACCGTTACACATGGCGGCCGACTATGTGGACCGCATCTCCAAAGGTGATATGCCGCCCCATATTACCCAGGAATACAAGGGTGACTTCAACCAGGTTAAGAACAACCTCAACGCCTTAATCGACAACATGAACGAAGTGCTCCAGGAGACGGAAGGGTTGATTGCTGCGGTAGGAGAAGGCAGGCTTGATGTTCGGGGTAATGCGGCAGCCCTCAGCGGTGACTGGGGTAGACTGGTGGCAGGTATGAACGGGATGGTGGAAGCAGTTGCCAACCCAGTCAATGAGCTGGTAGCGGTGATGGGCCGGCTGGAGATAAATGATCATAGCACAAATATGACTGGTGTTTACGCCGGTGCCTGGAACAATCTTAAGAACAGTACCAACAACGTGCATGGACATCTAGTACGCATCAGGCAAGTTGTTGATAATATCAGCCAGGGTAATTTAATCGACCTTGATGGCCTGAAGAAACAGGGTCAGCGTTGTGAAAAGGATCAGTTTGTTCCCGCTTTTATTAGAATGATCGAAGCAATTCAAAACCTGGTTGCCGACACCAACATGTTGGCTGAAGCGGCAGTGGAGGGCCGGCTGGACACCAGAGCGGATGCCGACAGGCACAGTGGTGACTATCACAAGGTAGTAGAAGGGGTCAATAAAACCTTGGACGCAGTTATTGGGCCGTTAAACATGACTGCAGAGTATGTGGAACGAATTTCCCAGGGTGATATCCCGCCGAAGATCACAGATGATTACAAAGGCGATTTCAATGAAATCAAGAATAACCTAAACGGTTTAATCGGCAACCTTGGTGGGCTTCTGGAGGAGACAGAAGGGCTGATTGCAGCGGTAGGTGAAGGCAGGCTAGAGGTTCGAGGCAACACTGGAGCCTTTGCTGGTGACTGGGGAAGGTTGGTGAACCAGATGAACGAGCTGATAGTAGCTGTTGCGGAGCCTGTAGAGGAGCTTATGGCCGTTCTACACCAGATGGCTGTTAATGATCTCAGTAGCAAAATCGAAAAGAACTATCAAGGCGTCTGGGATGATCTGAAAATAGCGACCAATGAAGTGTGCCAGAGAATGAGCAATATTCATACAACAGTGGTCAAGGTCGGTAGTGGTGATTTAACTGATTATGAATTTTATAAAAAAATTGGTAGAAGAAGTGAGAAAGATGAATTGATCCCGGGTTTTATCCGCATGCATGAGGCGATCATTAAATTAGACGAAGATGCCAAAATGCTTGTTGGTGCAGCCATAGAAGGTCAGCTCAGTACCCGGGCTGATGTTAGCCAGCATGTAGGGGAATATAGGGTGATTGTTGAAGGGGTCAACAAAATGATGGACGCAGTGATCAACCCAATCAATGAAGCTGCCGATTGTTTGAAGGAAATGGCAGAAGGCAACCTGGATGTAAGGATAACGGGGGACTACCAGGGCGACCATGCGATCATTAAAAATGCTCTCAACACCACCCTGGAAGCTCTAAACGCCATCATCAAAAAAGAAACCATTCGCTGCTTGCAGGAAATGGCAGATGGTAATCTGGATGTGGAAATTTCGGGCCAGTACCAGGGAGACTACGGCCTGATCAAGGATGCTCTCAACACCACAATTAACGACCTGAACGAAGTAGTGGCTCAGGTATCAATTGCTACCGATCAAGTAAACACGGGCGCACAACAGGTTTCCGATTCCAGCCAGTCTTTATCTCAGGGTGCTGCTGAGTCGGCCAGCACAATGGAGGAGATTGCTTCCTCCATGCAGCAGATGAATGCCCAGACCAGGCAAAACGCTGAAAATGCCGGCCAGGCCAACCAGCTTTCGGTTGAGGCCAAGTTAAACGCTGAAAAAGGGAACGAACAAATGGCCCAAATGGTGGAAGCTATGGCGGATATCAATGAATCTGCTGCTAATATCTCAAATATCATCAAGGCCATTGATGAAATCGCCTTTCAAACCAACCTACTGGCTTTAAATGCGGCAGTGGAAGCAGCCCGCGCCGGCAAACACGGCAAAGGGTTTACTGTAGTAGCCGAAGAGGTTCGGAATTTAGCCCAGCGTAGTGCCAAAGCAGCTAAAGAAACAGCAGAAATGATCGAGGGTTCAATTAAAAAGACTGAGGTAGGAACCAGGATTGCAGAAGACACAGCAAAGGCCCTGGAAGGGATCGTAGCAGGTTCGGCCCGGGTCACTGACCTAATCGGGGAAATTGCCTCTGCTTCCAGAGAACAGGCACACGGCATCGAACAGATTAATGAGGGCTTGAATCAGGTAGATCAGGTTACCCAGCAAAACTCAGCCAGTGCAGAGGAATTGGCCGCCGCCAGCGAAGAAATGTCCAGCCAGTCTGATGTAGTCAGGCAAATGTTGGCCAAATTCACACTAAAGCGCCAGGTTTTTGAGGCAGCAGCGGGTGGGCGGATGAGACAACCCCAGTTGCTCCAGAACAAACATGATGAATATACCACCAGGAGTATGGTTGCTGCGGCCCAAGACCGGGATAGGGTAGAACCAAAGGATATTATTTCACTAGATGACCATGATTACGGCAATTTTTAGGTAGGGGTGACCCTTGATTTGAATTCTAAGCATGTGGTAGTGGTCCAGGGTGATTCATCGGGGATCACCCTCCTTTCATTTTCCTGCGGTTATGAGTATTCTTTAGTGTTAACGGGGCAACCATCCAATCCTTTGTTAATACTACCGTTGTAGCATAAACGAGACAACGCCAGGGAGCGACCCCAGTTTGCTAGGGCTTATGCTCTTTGGAGACACCCTGGACATCAAGGCCAATCCCCTATAATCGGGGACATAACCCTGGTCAAAGCCCGGCCCCAAACAGGGCTGTGTCCCCGTTCCCCTGTCCTAGTTCCTCGGGTCTGATTCCCTGCATGCAACAGCTCAAACAGTGGAATATTTCCTGTCCAACCTTTCAGCTTCCAGCTTCCAGCTTCCAACATTCCACTTTCTACTTTCCGCCTTCTATTTTCCACTGACCTCAAAGGAATACCCCAAAGACCATGTCCCCGTTCCGCTGTCCTGGTTTGATACACGGATGGGGGGTCCCCCTGTTCCCCGTCTCACTTTTTATGAAGACGGCTAATCAGCTCATCTGCAGTGAGCAGTTGGACGCCGATGTTCTGCATATCAAACAGGTTGGCCCTGTGCACCGCCGGATCTGCTGCCCCTGTGCCGTCTGACAGTACTGTCACCTGGTAATCCAGGGAATTGCCATCCCAAACTGTGCTACGGATGCAGTTAGGGGTCTGCACACCGGTGACCACAATATGGTTGACCCCCAGCCTGCCTAGGAGCAGATCCAACTCGGTCTGAAAAAAGGCGCTCCAGCGCCGTTTGATCACCACATACTCCCCTTTTACCGGTTTTAATTCCTCAATGATCCGGGCCCCTTTTGTTCCCGCGATGAAAGCGCCGCCCTTTTCCTGGAAAGCTTGCAGCCTGGTAATCTCCACATCCACACCATCCGCCCGGTAGCGGCGGACAACATGGACAACGGGCAAACCCCTGTGGCGGTAAGCCGCCAGGGCTTTTTTAATCTGGGGCACCACCTGCAGGGCTCCTTTGACGGCAAAAGGCGCTTCCGGCAGGCAAAAATCATACTGCATATCAATAATCAACAGCGCCGTTTTTTCCATAATCAATTCCCCCTCTACTGGACAACACCTTGAATCCATCTTAGCATGAAAATAGCCGTAGCAGATCCCGATTTGCTGGTAAAATATTAACCAGTACGGTTTTAATGGGAGCATGGTGTGGTCATCGCTTTGCCGGGAACAAATCTTACTATTAATAGATAATAGGGGTGGTAAAAATGTTGAAGGTGACAATTCCGGGGGCCAAGGTTCTGGTACTAGAACACATTGTGCTGGACTATAACGGCACAATGGCTTTGGATGGTGGCCTAATCCCCGGTGTGGAAAAAAGGCTTAATCTACTAGCGAAACTACTGCAGGTGCACATTATCACTGCGGACACCTTTGGGTTTTGCCGGGACGCCTGCCGGGATATAAAGGCCCGCATTCATATTCTCAATGCCACCAGGGGAGGGCCGGAAAAAGAGGGATACATCGAGACATTGGATGCTGAAAAGGTTGTCGCCATTGGTAACGGTGCCAACGACGCCTTAATGCTCGCCCGGGCCGCTTTAGGCATAGCCGTCATTGGGCCCGAGGGAACCGCTGCCCGGGCCCTGCAGGCCGCAGACATTATCACCAGGGATATTAACACCGCCCTGGACATGCTTTTAAATCCCAAAAGGCTCACCGCTACCCTGCGGCTGTAATTTCACCATTATACGTTCTGGGGTTGCAATATATTCCAAACAAACCTTTAATTTTAGCTAGTGGTCTAATAAGTTATATCACAACCAAAGAGGGTAACAATATTGATAGGGGCTATTTTATTTGTAGGGGAACTGGCAAATGAGCATAAATTACGGTGACTGAAGATGACATGAAAGCGGTTTTTGCGAAGTGGTAGCCTCTGGTGGAAGAAAAGGCTAAAGATACCTTAGTCGGATAATATTGCGTTTCACCGCCAGGACTAATCGTGTTGGTGGTGAGTTGCTGGAGTACAGGAAAGATTTCCGATCCCTGGTTAGAAGATTTTACCGAAATGGAAGCCCGCACTGATGAAATCAGGCTGTATTATATTTTTGGGGAAGAGTGGTCTTCTATCCTAATCCCGGATATTACAGAGCCTTATGCCTTTTTCCAACATACAAAACCTAAAAGGACAGATGGGTACATTGGAGACGGCTATAACGGGACTGGCGGGCCCATATCCCGGGGTAGCCCCTACATTTGTTATGGTAAATTGTTGTTAACGCTTTCATTTCCACCGTAGATTTATAAGTTAATTTTAAAAAACCATTTGATCCAAAAACAGGTCCAGGTATATAATGATGATAAGGAGCGATTGTCAAAGTTATTAACTGGAAACAAGCACTATTGGCTAGTGCAGCCCGATAGCATGGTAACGGC
>JAAYRI010000113.1 GCA_012518875.1 Peptococcaceae bacterium | reverse complement strand
GACTGCAGAATAACAGCCGCAATCAGAGCTATTGCCAAAAGTACCTGCACAACAGTCAAAACTATTCTCAGCGCATCCACCAAAATCCCCTCCTAACAGGTATATAGCAAAATTAAAAATACCAAAAATTATTATACCATAAGGCAAAAAAACTAACAAACCAGGGCATGGGCCGGATATTCTATGTTGATTAGAAACAAGCCCCGTGCCGGCACTGCCGGCCCACCCATCATATTATCACAGCCGGCCAGAATTTCCGCAACCTGATGGGGTTTGAGCTTACCCATACCAACCTGGATTAATGTCCCGGCAATCATCCGGGCCATATGGTATAAAAAACCGTCAGCCCTCATGTCTATATAAATCAATTCGCACATTTTGCTTATCTTTATATCGAAAAGATTGCGCACAGTAGTCTTAACCGGTGTTCCCAGCGCCCGAAAGGAACTGAAATCTTGCCTGCCTATTAAACACCTAGCACCCTCCCGCATGGCCCCAATATCTAAAGCACGGTGGACATGATAACTGTACAGCCGCAGGTAAGGCAAGGGCATTTTGCCGTTATAAATCACATAGCGATAGGTTTTGGCTACTGCTGAAAAACGGGCATGAAAAGCAGCTGAGACTTTTTTTGCCTTTAAGGCACTAATATCCTGCGGTAAAACCCCATTTAGGGCGTATGTAAGACGCTCAGGAGGAATAAGTAAACCACCTGGCTTAAAATTAACCACCATGCCCCGGGCATGTACACCAGAGTCAGTCCTGCTGGCGCCAATAACCCTAATTTCTTCTTTGGCTAACCAGGATAGTTTTTCTTCAAAAACCCCCTGTATGGTCTTAAACCTTGTACCACGCTGCTCTTGGAAACCGTGATAATTTGTGCCGTCATAGGCTATTGTCACCTTGATATTTGCCATTTAAGCCCCTCGGATAATTTAGTATGTTTACTGCTGCCTACTAATGTGCATCGATAGCTCCGAAAATCAATTTTGCAATAATTATATTAATCTTAGGGCTATGACCCCAGCCAGACTAGCCAGTACCACACAGATAACCACATAATCTTCAGTGTTCAGCTTGAGAACACTCATCCTGGTCCTGTTGGCACCACCTCGATAGCACCTGCATTCCATGGCCATAGCCAAGTCGTCTGCCCGCCGCAGTGCCCCAGCAAAAAGCGGCACAAATAAAGGTAGCAGACTTTTAGCCCATTTAACTGGGCTTCCGGTGGTAAACCCCGCCCCTCTGGAGCGCTGAGCGCTAATTACTATCTCTGCCTCTTGTAGGAGGGTGGGAATAAATCGTAGGGCCAGGGTCATCATCATTGCCAGTTCATGTGCCGGAACACCCACTCGCCGTAAAGGAGATAAAATGCTCTCCAACCCCGCCGTTAGTCTGATTGGGGGGGTAGTTAGTGTTGGCAGAAAAGCGATTAGGATCAATAGCATCAGGCGCAACACTATCCCTGTGGCGGCAACTATCCCCTCCTGAGAGACCTGCAGTGGACCAAGTTCAATCACTGGTATCCCCGGTGTTAAAAAAGCCTGCAGCAGAAAGGTGATAAGCAACAACAGCCATAGCGATTTAAGGCTACCAAATATTACGGCAAGCGGTAGCCTGGATACGAATAGGGCCACCAGTGTCAGCAGAGCAATGAGCAGGAAGCCCTGCCAGTTGGAAAATATTATAATAGATACAGCAATAGCCAGGACAGCAATGATCTTTGTACGTGGGTCCAACCTATGTAGCAATGAACCGCCAGGTATATATTGTCCCATGCTGATACCGCTTAACATAACGCCTCCTCCAGCAGCCCGGCAATTTCCACCTCGGCTTCATCTGCAGTAAGTATGCCTGGGCGTACATGTTTGCCTAATAACCGTAGCTGGTGCATCAAACGAGCCGCTGCCGGCAGATCCAACCCGAATGCCATCAAATCATCCACTCGGCTAAATATTTCCCTGGGCGGTCCTACCATCACCAACCGACCCTGGTTAAGCACCGCCACCTGCTCCGCCAGTAGCGCCACTTCCTCCATGTCATGGGTGACCAAAATGATGGTTGCATCTTCTCGCCGCCGGAAATCTTCAACATGCCGCATCAATTGCTGTTTCCCCTGGGGGTCTAATCCCGCAGTTGGTTCATCCAGAATTAGCACCTGGGGCTTTAGAGCCAGTACCCCAGCGATGGCTGCTTTTCTACGCATGCCGCCACTGAGATGAAATGGGGACATGTGGGCGGCCTCCTGGGGGCTGATGCCCACCAGTTGCAACGCTTCATGGGCACGCTCCATTACCTCAGCCTCGGCAAGGCCCATGTTTCTGGGTCCAAAGGACACATCAGCTAAAACGGTTTCTTCAAAAAGCTGCTGTTCCGGTTGCTGAAAGACTAGACCGACACTACGCCATAAATTGCGCCGTTGTTTCTTGTCTGCGATATCAATCCCACATACCCGTACCCTTCCACTAGTAGGCTGTAATAACCCATTAAAATGCCGAATCAAGGTAGATTTGCCGGAACCGGTTGAACCGATAATCGCCAAAAAAACGCCTTTTTTTACATCCAGAGAAATACTGTCTAAAGCAGCAATCTGGAACGGCGTACCCGGTGAATATATATGTGTTAACCTGTCAATTTCAATAATAGCCGACATAATAGAAGGTGCCCCCAACACCAGGGTTAACCCTTAGCCTATCCGACCAAGACATTTTTGCAATAGGCCAGCAGATCATTAATTGTTAGAATATCCAGCGGTAATGAAAAACCCCGTTGGCGTAGTCCATGGGCTATTTTTAGTGCTGTGGGCAACTGTAGACCCAATTCCTCCAGCAGTTCAACCTCTGTGAAAATCTCTACTGGTGGACCAGACAGGGCAATTTCTCCATCTGACAAAACAACCACCCGGTCAGCCAAAACAGCCTCCTCCATGAAATGGGTAACAAGTACCACAGTCACCAGCATGTCCCTATTTAGGTGGATCAGTGTTTCCATTAGCTCCATGCGCCCGGCCGGATCGAGCATGGAGGTGGGTTCATCAAGCACCAAGCAGGTGGGACACATCGCCAACACCCCGGCTATTGCCAGCTTTTGCTTCTGTCCCCCGGATAGCAAATGGGGAGCATGCCTGGCATATGGTGTTAGACCAACCAGGCGAAGGGTTTCTGCAACCCTCTTTTTTACCTCCTCTGGGGGCAAACCAAGGTTTTCAGCACCGAATGCCGCATCTTCTTCAACCAGGGAACTAACAATCTGATTATCCGGGTTTTGAAAAACCATACCCACCAGGCGGCGAATTTCCCATGTGTTTTCAACGGATGCCGTATCCATCCCAGCGACGGTAACACTACCGGAAGATGGCTTTAACAAGCCGTTAAAATGCCTGGCCAGGGTGGACTTGCCCGACCCGTTGGAGCCGATAATAGCAAGGAACTCCCCCGTTTTCACCGTCAGGTTTATGCCGGACAAAGCCTTATACCCACCAGTGTTACTGCGGCGATAAACATAGGTGAGATCCTTGGCCGCTATAAATACATCCTTCACTAGACTAGTTCTAGAATAACCATTTCCGCAGCATCACCACGACGGGGCCCCACCTTGATTACGCGAGTGTAACCGCCCGGACGTTCGGCATACTTCGGCGCAATTGTATCAAATAGCTTTTTCACTACTTCTTCTTCATACAAATATGCCAACACCCGGCGCCGAGCCGCAAGATCCCCTTGCTTCGCAGTTGTGACTAGTTTTTCGGCAATGCTTTTAACTTCCTTTGCCCTGGCCTCAGTTGTGTTAATCCGTTCATGCCGGAAAAGGGATGCAACCAGGTTGCGGAGCATAGCCTTGCGATGGCCTGTATTAAGGCCTAGTTTCTGGTATCCCACTTTCAAAAAGCCCTCCCTTACTCTTCGTCCTTTCTTAGCGAGAGGTCTAGTTCGGCCAGCTTGTTAACGACCTCTTCCAGGGATTTTTTCCCCAGGTTCCTTACTTTCATCATATCCTCTTCGTTTCGCTGGATTAATTCTTCTACAGTATTTATGCCGGCCCGTTTCAGACAGTTGTACGAACGCACTGAAAGGTCCAATTCCTCAATAGTCATCTCCAGGAGCTTGTCTTTTTGCTCCTCTTCCTTTTCCACCATGATCTCAACCTCACTTACGCTTTCAGTAAGACCGATGAAAAGACGCAGGTGATCATTTAATATCTTAGCAGATAGACTGGTAGCCTCGTCGGGTCTTATACTGCCGTTGGTCCATACCTCCAGGGAGAGCTTATCAAAATCTGTAATTTGGCCCACCCTGGTATTCTCCACATTATAATTCACCTTTTTAACAGGTGTGAAAACTGAATCCATGGGGATAACCCCGATAATATGTTCACCTTTTTTATTACGCTCAGCAGTAACATATCCCCGTCCCCTGGATGCTGTTATCTCCATTACCAGCCGAGCATTATCGGATAAGGTGGCGATTTTCAAATCCGGGTTTAGAATCTCTACATCTGCGTCGTGAATAATGTCACCCGCCTTGACCACACCTTCTTTTGTGGTTTCAATGCGCATTATTTTCTCTTCATCACCATGAATTTTCAAACAAAGGCTCTTTAAATTAAGGATAATATCAGTGACGTCTTCAACAACACCAGGTATGGTAGAAAACTCGTGCAGCACACCGTCTACCTTAACGGATGTTACCGCGGCACCGGGCAATGATGAAAGCAAGATACGGCGCAGGGAATTACCCAGGGTTATCCCATAACCCCTTTCCAGAGGTTCCACCACAAATTTCCCATAGGTATTATCCTCGTTCACTTCCACAATTTCTATTCTTGGTTTCTCGATTTCGAGCATACAGGTTCCCTCCTAAGATGGTGTCCGGCAATCGGTGATCAGCGTTGGTGTAAATGGATATCACCGGAGCGGAATTCGACACTTAAAACCAACAGCCAACAACCAACAACCACAGCCCTATCTGGAGTACAGCTCCACAATTAGGTGCTCCTGTACAGTGGCGTCAATTTGATCCCTTGTTGGGAAATCTACTACCCTTGCCTGGGCCTGTTCAGCCTCATATTCCAGCCAGGCTGGTGGTGTGTGGTCGCTCGCCCTTTCCATTAATTCCTTAAATTTGGACGATCCCTTGCTTTTGTCACGCACTGTAATCACATCGCCAACCTTGATTAAATAAGAAGGAATGTTCACCTTGCGGCCGTTAACCAGAAAATGGCCGTGCAAAACCAGCTGTCTGGCTTCACTGCGTGATGAGCCCAAGCCGATACGGTAAACAATATTGTCCAGACGTCTTTCCAAAAGACGCAGCAGATTTTCACCTGTAACGCCAGGTTGTCTTTCCGCCTTTTCAAAATATCCTCTAAATTGTTTTTCTAAAATGCCATAAATTCTGCGTGCTTTTTGCTTTTCCCTTAACTGCAACCCGAATTCAGAAAATTTCTTACGTCCCTGTCCATGCTGCCCGGGAGCATAGGAGCGTCGTTCTACCGCACATTTGGGGGTAAAACAGCGATCGCCCTTTAAATAAAGCTTTTGCCCTTCCCGGCGACACAGCCTACAAACTGATTCAGTATATTTAGCCAAAAATTGCACACCTCCTTATACTCTCCGGCGCTTGGGCGGCCGGCATCCGTTATGAGGAATGGGGGTAACATCTTTAATTATGTTGACCTCCAGACCTGCAGCCTGCAAGGAACGTATAGCCGCTTCCCGACCGGCACCAGGTCCCTTAACCATTACTTCTACTTCCTTCAAACCGTGTTCCATAGCCTCTCTGGCAGCATTTTCTGCTGCCTGCTGGGCAGCATAAGGGGTGCTTTTTCTGGAACCTTTAAATCCCACCCCGCCGGAACTGGCCCAGGAGAGAGTATTACCTTTAGTATCAGTAATAGTTACAACGGTATTATTGAACGTAGATTTAATGTGCGCAACTCCGCTTTCTATGTTTTTGCGTTCACGTTTTTTTGATCTGGCTACGCGACGCGCCATTGCACAACCTCCCTTTTATCTATATTATTTTTTCCTGCGGATACCGACTGTTCTTTTCGGACCCTTACGCGTGCGGGAATTTGTTTTTGTCCGTTGGCCCCGCACCGGCATACCGCGACGGTGCCGCAAACCACGATAGGAACCAATCTCAATTAAACGCTTAATATTTAGAGCAATTTCTCGACGTAAGTCCCCTTCTACCTTGAGTTCTTTTTCAATAATGTCTCGCAGCCTGTTTATTTCTTCTTCCGCCAGGTTTTTCACCCTGGTATCCGGATTAACATTGGTTTGGCTTAGGATCTTTTGAGACGTAGGCCTACCAATGCCAAATATATAGGTGAGAGCTATCTCCACCCTTTTGTCCCTCGGTAGGTCGACGCCGGCAATACGTGCCATATCTTATTCAACACCTCCCATTTTACCCCTGCACCTGTTTGTGTTTTGGATTTTCACAAATGATCATAACCTTACCTTTTCTGCGAATTATCTTGCATTTTTCACACATAGGTTTAACCGATGGCCTAACTTTCACCATCAACCCTCCTTAATATCAGCTTCACTTATAGCGATAGACAATTCTGCCGCGGGTTAGGTCATAAGGGGATAGCTCCACCATTACCCTGTCCCCAGCAAGGATACGAATAAAGTTCATTCTTATTTTCCCCGAAACGTGTGCCAAAACCTTATGACCGTTTTGCAACTGTACACGAAACATGGCGTTTGGCAACGGTTCAATCACAGTTCCTTCCACTTCAATCATATCTTGTTTTGACATTAGAGATACAACAAACCTCCTTATGTTTAAAATAGACACCTATTAAACCGCCGCAGTTAAAAATTGGTCATCAGACTAGAGCCAATGGTTGGCTGATGCTGCGCCGCATCAGCAATGATTTTTTTACAACGGCAGTTGATTTACAAGACTCTTTAGTTCCTTCCGGACATCCTCGTTAGTAACCCTTTTCCCATTTTGCGCCTTTGTAAAAATTCTTTTGGCTACTACATCATAAAATTTCAGGTGTTTATTATTTTTACGCTTAGGCTTTTCCACTTTTCGCCCTTCACCATCTGCAACCAGGACCCTGGATTCACTATCAACCTGCACCACCAGGTAGAACATGCCACTATCCCTGCCTTGCAATGAAGAAACCAGTTGTCCTATCTGTACCTCATTTTTCGACATGGCCTATCCTCCTGAGACAGCCTCACATCTTGGTAAGTATCTCCGGTTGGTCGTCAGTGATTGCAATTGTATGTTCGAAATGGGCTGAGAGTTTTGCATCTAACGTTACTACAGTCCAGTTATCAGAAAGAGTTCGCACTTCATAAGTGCCCATATTGATCATTGGTTCTATCGCTAATGTCATACCTGCTTGCAACCGGGGTCCCCTGCCGGGCCTGCCAAAGTTAGGCACCTGCGGCTCCTCGTGGGGTTTTGTGCCAATACCATGACCTACATAGTCACGAACCACCGAAAAGCCATAGCCTTCCGCACAGGTTTGCACGGCATGAGAAATATCTGATAGCCTGTTTCCTGCCCTCGCTTGGGCAATCCCCTTATACAGGGATTCTTCCGTAGCATGCAACAATTGTAAAACTTTCGAACTTACATCCCCCACCGGGTAGGTAGCGGCACCATCACCATAGTATCCATTTATTTCCGCCCCGATGTCAATACTGATAATATCACCATTTTTCAATTTTCTTAAACTGGGGAACCCGTGCACAACCTCTTCATTTATGGAGGCGCATACTGCAAAGGGAAACCCATAAAGCCCTTTAAAGGCTGGTCTTCCACCCTCGTTAATGATGGTTTCTTCCGCCAACTGATTCAACTCTAAGCTAGTTATCCCCACCCTAACCGCCTGGGCCACTGCCGCGTGAGCTTTAGCCACTATCCGTCCTGCTTCACGCATATAGGCAAGCTCCCTGGCGGATTTAATAGTAATCACATTATCACCTACCTGATAAAACCCTGATAGCTACGCATCAACAAGTGCGATTCTATCTGTTTCATGGTATCCAAGGCCACACCCACAACAATCAGCAGCGATGTACCACCAAAGTAGATGTTGGGTATTTTGGTGGCCAGCAACACAAAGTTTGGCAGAACGGCAATTAATGCCAGGAATATAGCCCCAGACAGGGTAACCCTGCTCATGATCCTACTGATGTACTCAGCAGTAGGGCGTCCCGGACGAAGACCCGGGATAAACCCGCCATATTTTTTAATGTTATCTGCCACATCTGCCGGGTTCATTACCACTGCAGTATAAAAATAGGTAAAACCAATCACCAATAACGCAAAAAGCATTGTATGGGCCGCTGTTCCCCAGCCAAGGTATGTACCGTAGAAGTTTGCCACTGCACTACCTTGAAACATTTTAATAATCGTCTCTGGAAACATCAGCAGAGAAGAGGCAAAGATTATCGGCATCACACCGGCCTGGTTAACCTTGAGTGGCAAATGTGTAGTCTGTCCCCCATATACCCGGCGCCCTACTACCCTTTTGGCATAGCGCACCGGAATACGACGCTGGCCCTCCTGTACAGCCACCACAGCTGCGACGACTAGTGCAGCAATCACGGCTAGAAGTATGAGGCTGAAAACAGTAATGGTTCCTGCATTAAGATATTCACCCAGTCTTGCTGCGCCCTGGGGTACCCGGGAAACAATGCCGGCGAAGATCAAAAGCGAAATACCGTTGCCGATACCTCTTTCGGTAATCTGTTCGCCCATCCACATTAGGAAAGTAGTCCCTGCTGTGATGGTAAGAGCAGTTATAGCATAAGTGACTGCGCTTGGGTGCTGCAAAGATCCTCCAACCCCCACTACCATACCGATACCCTGGATGAAAGCCAGAACAACAGTCAAGTAACGTGTATACTGGCTGATTTTTTTGCGCCCTTCTTCCCCTTCTTTTTTTAGTTTATCAAGGTGGGGTATCACTACTGTAAGCAGGTTCAGAATAATGGACGCATTAATATAGGGCATGATACCCATAGCAAATACGGAGAAGTTTCTTAGAGCCCCCCCGGATATGATATCAAAAAACCCAAAAATAACTCCACTGTTCACTAGATCTGCAAACCGTTCCGGGTTAACTCCCGGCACCGGTATATGCGCACCCAGCCGGAAAATAAAGAGCATACCCAGGGTATAAAGAAGCTTCGTTCTTAGCTCGGAGACCTTGAACGCCGTTTTAAAACTCTGTAACAACTAAATCACCTCAGTTTTACCACCGGCAGCCACAATTTTTTCTTCAGCCGACTTGCTGAACGCATGGGCTATTACTGTCAAAGATTTTTCCAGGTTGCCTTCACCCAATATTTTAACACCATCAGCTGTTTTTTTGATTACCCGTGCGGCCAGCAGTGTTTCTGGAGTCACAACATCCCCATCCGCGAAACGGTTCAATTGGCTGATATTTATAGCAATAATTTTTTTGGAAAACGGGTTATAAAACCCGCGCTTGGGCATGCGGCGCTGTAGCGGCATTTGGCCACCTTCAAAGCCGGGCCTGACACCACCGCCGGACCTAGCTTTTTGGCCCTTATGACCCCTGCCTGCCGTTTTGCCCTTTCCGGAACCTGTCCCCTGTCCCTTGCGGATCCGTTTGACTCTAGCTCCGGGGGCAGACTTTAGATCATGCAGTTTCACTCGTCCCCCACCTCCCTTACACTTCCTCAACCTTGAGCAAATGGTTTACCTTGTTAATAGCGCCCCTGACTTGAGGTGTATCCTCTTGTATTACTAAACTGTTTTTTTTGGTTAGACCCAGGGTGCGCACAGTAACCCGTTGGTCTTCCGGGCGGCCGATAAGGCTTTTAATCAGGGTTATTTTCAACTTGGCCAAAATCTTCCCTCCTAGACTACAACTCTTCTACAGTCTTTCCTCTTAGCCGGGCAACCTCCTCTGCAGTCTTTAGATTTTTCAAGGCGGTCATAGTAGCACGCACCATGTTATTGGCGTTACTCGAACCAAGAGATTTAGTTAGAATATCCCGCACTCCAGCCAGCTCCAGAACATACCGCACCGGCCCACCGGCAATAACACCTGTCCCAGGGGCGGCAGGCTTCAAAAGCACCTTTCCTGCACCAAATACTCCTATAATTTCGTGGGGAATGGTCGTACCGGTAAGAGGAATTTTGATCATAGCCTTTTTTGCATCTTCAATACCTTTACGGATAGCCTCGGGTACCTCCCCAGCTTTACCCAGTCCGGCACCCACATGACCATTACCGTCTCCGACAACCATTAAGGCCGAAAAGCTGAACCTTCGTCCACCCTTAACCACCTTAGCTACACGGTTAATATAAACTACCTTTTCGCTTGTCTCCAGCTTGCTAGCGTCAATTCTAGTCACCTATATCCCTCCTTTTCACTATATTCCCAGTAATACAATCTGCAGGAGAAATCTAAAATTCCAGTCCGCCGGCCCGAGCAGCCTCCGCCAAAGCTTTGATCCGGCCGTGGTAAACATAACCAGCGCGGTCGAATATCACTTGCTTAATGCCTGCCTCAAGCGCCTTTTTCGCCAGCAATTCACCTACAGCGGTTGCTGCAGCGGAATTGCTACAGGAAGACATCTTCCCTTTTAATTCCGGTGCCAGCGTTGATGCTGCCACCAGTGTAGTCATATTTGTGTCATCAATAATCTGCGCGTAAATATTTTTTAGACTACGGAACACATTTAGCCTTGGTCGCTCGGCAGTACCCGCTATTTTTCTGCGCACCCTTTTGTGCCGGATACCCCTCAGCTTCTTGCGGCTTGGTTTGTTCAGCATGTCACAATTCACTCCCTTCAGGCCGTACGCATGGGACCTACGAATGTGGATGATTCTATCTGGTTTTTATCCTCTGATTCCTGCTTTACCGGCCTTGCGCCTGATTCTTTCGCCCTCGTATTTAATTCCTTTCCCTTTATATGGCTCAGGCTTCCGCACTGCACGTATTTTGGCCGCCAGTGCTCCTACCTTCTCTTTGTCAATACCTTTAACATTTATTTTAGTTGGTGTGGGAACTTCCACCGTCAATCCTTCCTCCGGTTCAATTTCCACCGGGTGGGAAAAACCTACTGCCAGTACCAACTTATTGCCTTGCATAGAGGCGCGGTAACCAACCCCAGCCAGCTCCAGATTCTTTTGAAATCCTGCTGTAACCCCCTCCACCATATTGTTCATTAGTGTGCGGGTTAACCCATGCAGGGATCTATGCAGCTTGCTATCAGATGGCCGCTTAACAATTAGTTCTCCATTTTCATATTCGATAGTCATATCCCGGTGCAGTTCCCTTTCCAGCTCACCTTTAGGACCTTTAACCCAGACCCGTGCCTTTTCTACCTTCACCTCAACGCCGGGGGGAACCTGAACGGGCTGCCTGCCTATTCTGGACATCCATTACACCTCCCAATTCAGCCATCATCCGCCCGAGCAAAAGCGTTCGGCTGCTTATGAAACTTGTCTGACGCAAATCTTTCTACCAAACGTAGCAGATTACTTCACCGCCGAGTCCTTCCTGACGGGCCTTTTTATCAGCCATTACACCTTTAGAAGTTGATATTATAGCAATACCAAGACCACCAAGGACCTTCGGCACCTGGTCTTTTCTGGCGTAAACTCGCAAACCTGGCTTGGATATGCGTTTTAATCCAGTAATCACCCGTCCTCTATTGGGGCTATATTTAAGATAAAGCCTGATTATACCCTGCTTGCCGTCGTCAATATACTCATACTCCCTGACGAATCCTTCATCCCGCAGGATGGCGGCAATAGCTTTTTTCATCCTGGAGGCCGGTGCTTCTACCTTATCATGAAAAACTGTGTTGGCATTGCGAATGCGGGTTAAGAAATCTGCAATCGGATCAGTCATAACCATACAACTAACCTCCTTCCTTAATACAAAGGCCTGCTATATCACAACTCAGTGGCAGAAAACTATCATTTTTCCCCGAGCCTTATTTTAATGGCCTTTTTACTGCCAAAACCCAGCCCTACCAGCTGGCCTTTCGCACCCCAGGCAGCTCACCCCGGTAAGCTAATTCCCGGAAACAAATCCGACAGATACCAAATTTTCGCATATAAGCATGGGGTCTGCCACAGAGCTTGCATCTGTTATGCGCCCGCACTGTATATTTCGGCGTACGTGCCGCCTTAATAATTTGTGACTTTTTCGCCAAATTCTCCCCTCCTTTATGCTGCCTTAAACGGCATACCCATTAATTTCAATAATTCTTTGGCTTCTTCATCTGTTTTGGCAGTGGTGACAAAAACAATATCCATGCCACGGATTTTATCAATTTTATCGTACTCTATTTCCGGGAAAATAAGCTGTTCCCGGATACCCATACTAAAGTTGCCCCGCCCATCGAATGATCTGGCCGAAATACCACGGAAATCCCGCACCCTTGGCAATGCAATGTTGAAAAGCTTATCCACAAATTCATACATTCTTCTACCGCGTAGAGTCACCTTTGCGCCCACTGTCATGCCCGCACGCAACTTGAATGCGGCAATAGATTTTTTCGCTTTTGTGGTAATTGGTTTTTGGCCTGTGATGGTCATGATGTCATTGACTGCAGCATCAATAATTTTGGAATTTTGAATAGCCTCACCCAGGCCCATATTTACAATCACTTTTTCAATTTTAGGGGCCTGCATAACGCTTTTGTACCCAAACTTTTGCATTAGAGCAGGTACAACATCGTTTTTATATTTGTCTTTAAGCCTGGACACCTTGCCGTCTCCCTTCCGGGCAGTGAGTGATGGACTGTACGCTGCGACTGCAAAGTCCGCCTTCCTATTTCTCACTTCCCACTTCTTATATGGATTCACCACATTTTTTGCAAATGCGTATTTTTTCGCCATTATCAAGGATCTTCCTGCCAACTCGGGTCGGGTTGTTGCATTTGCTGCAATAGAGCATCACATTTGAACTGTGTATCGGGGCTTCCTTCTCCGAAATGCCTCCCTGCGGCATCCTTTGGGTGGGCCTGGTATGGCGCTTAACCACATTAACACCTTCAATAATCACCCTGTTGTTACCTGGGATTACCCTGAGCACCTTCCCTTTTTTCCCGGCGTCCTTACCAGTTGTAACCAAGGCCATGTCTCCTTTGCGTATATGGACCTTGTGTCTAGCCTTTTGCTGAACCATCTATTGTTCACCTCCAATTGAGCCCCAAAGCTATCAGTCGTAATCGAAATGTATCCCCATTCCCCTGTCGACACTTTGGTGAACGACAGCCATTTTGCCGGCCAATGCGTGTACCTCCTATAACCATTTCTCTCTAGAGCACCTCAGGCGCCAGAGAAATGATCTTCATAAAATCACGATCCCGTAGCTCCCGGGCCACCGGCCCAAAGATACGGGTGCCACGTGGACTTTGATCATCCTTAATAACCACCGCAGCATTTTCATCAAATTTAATATAGGAACCGTCGGGACGACGGATTTCTTTTTTGGTACGCACTACCACAGCCCTAACTATTTCGCCTTTCTTAACCACACCGCCGGGATTGGCTTCTTTAACGGAGCAAACGATTACATCACCTACACTGGCATAGCGCCGCATACCCCCGCCCAGTACACGAATGCACAAAAGCCTGCGCGCTCCGGTGTTATCTGCTACGGTAAGCATAGTCTGGACTTGAATCACAACCACTACCTCCTTACTGTCAAAGCGCTTCTTATATTTGCTCCGCCCTTTCCAGGATTTCAATTATACGCCACCGTTTTTCTTTGGAGAGGGGTCTGGTTTCCATCATTTTTACCTTGTCGCCGATACGGCAGGAATTTTCCTCATCATGCGCTTTAAACTTTTTTGTGCGGCGAATGGTACGCTGGTACAGGGGGTGCCTGACCAGTGATTCAACAGCCACAACCACTGTCTTATTCATTTTATCGCTTACTATTTTACCTGTAAGCACTTTGCGCATACCACGATTTTCCATTTCATTCCCCCCCTTTACGCCCGCTGGATCCCCAACTCGCGCTCACGAATTATAGTTTTAACCCGCGCAATTTTGCGCCGAACATCTTGTAACTTCATCGGATTATCAAGCTGCCCCGTAGCCATCTGGAATCTCAGCTTAAAGAGCTCGTCTTTGGAGTCAGTCAGCTTTTTACCGAGCTCGGCATCGGTCAATTCCCTCAGCTCTTTAACCTTCATTGACCTCACCCACTTCCCCACGTTTAACAAACTTGGTTTTTATTGGCAGTTTGTGAGAAGCCAACCGCAAAGCCTCACGCGCTATATCTTCAGTAATACCTGCCAGCTCAAACATGATCCGACCTGGTTTTACCACAGCCACCCAGTATTCCGGGGCTCCTTTACCAGAACCCATACGGGTTTCAGCAGGCTTGGCTGTGACCGGTTTATCAGGGAAAATCCTAATCCAGACCTTGCCGCCTCTTTTAATGTAACGGGTCATAGCAATACGGGCCGCCTCAATTTGCCTGTTGGTAATCCAGGCCGGCTCAAGCGCCTGCAGCCCGTATTCGCCGAAACTAATATCTTTGCCACCCTTAGCCTTCCCCTTCATGCGGCCGCGGTGCTGTTTGCGGTATTTAACTCTTTTCGGTAAAAGCATGCTTACTTATTCGCCTCCTTCACCGGTAGCAAGCCTCCCTCCCCGGCCTGGGGTTTTCGTGGGAGTTTTGGCTTCCGGCAAAACTTCTCCTTTATATATCCATACTTTAACTCCTATTTTTCCATAGGTTGTGTTTGCCTCTGCAACCCCATAATCAATATCGGCTCGTAGGGTATGAAGCGGCACCTTGCCTTCACTGTACCATTCGCTGCGTGCAATCTCCGCTCCGGCCAACCGGCCGCCGCAAGCAATTTTAATACCCTTGGCACCAATTTTTCTGGAGCGTGAAACTGCTTGTTTCATGGCGCGCCTGAAAGCAATCCTTTTTTCCAGTTGAGCAGCCACATTTTCGGCCACCAGTTGGGCGTCAAGCTCAGGAATCTTGATTTCAACAATGTTCACGCTAACTTGTTTGCCTGTAAGTTTCTCCAGTTGTTTACGCAGGTTCTCCACTTCCGCACCACCCCGGCCAATCACTATACCCGGTTTGGCAGTATGAACAGACACCTTAACACGATTTGCTGCCCGCTCTATAACTATACGGGAAATGCCCGCAGTGTAAAGCCTTTTTTTAATATATCTGCGAATTTTAACGTCCTCATGCAAGAGACCGGCATAACTCCTCTTATCAGCAAACCATTTGCCTTCCCAATCCTTAATGATCCCAATCCGGAGACCTACAGGATTAACTTTTTGCCCCACCTGGAATTATCCCTCCTTTTTATCTCCAACCATAACGGTTATATGGCTGGTCCGTTTTAATCGTATATCTGCCCTGCCTTTGGCCCTTGGCTGATACCGTTTAAAAGATGGACCCTGATCAACAAAGCATGACGTCACAAACAACTCATCATTGTCCATCTGCAAATTATTTTCAGCATTTGCCGCGGCAGATTTGACTACCTTGGTAACTACCTCTGAGGCCCTTTTTGGTGTATATCTCAAAATAGCCAGGGCCTCATCTACTTTTTTTCCCCTGATTAGATCAATCACCTGACGGACCTTGCGAGGGGATATTCTAACATATCTGGCAATGGCCTTAGCTTCCACCGGTATTACCTCCCATTTTAGTCATGGCTGTGCACTTTCTCTGCTCGGGTGGCAACAAGCCTCTCCCTATGCTGCTAAAATAGCCTTTTGCAATGCACACCCATTTCCCACATCACTAAATTTATTTTAGCGCCGTAGATCTTTCGGTATGATGGCCGTGTCCCCTAAAAAGTCTGGTGGGCGCAAATTCGCCCAACTTATGCCCAACCATATCCTCTGTAATATAGACGGGAACATGCTTTCTGCCTTCATGCACCGCAATCGTATGGCCTACCATCTGCGGAAAGATTGTTGAAGCTCTTGACCAAGTCTTAATAATCTTTTTCTCTCCGGTTTCATTCATTTTTTCTATTTTCTCCAGCAGTTTTTGCTCACAAAATGGTCCTTTTTTTAATGAACGGCCCAATATGCAACCTCCCTTCTTGGTCGTGAGTAGTGTCGTTGGCCTTTGTTGGAAACTCAGCTCCTCTGAATTCCTTTTTCCTAACCACTAACAACCAACCAGCTTTACTTTTTCCTTCTCCTGATAATCATCTGGTCGCTAGGTTTTTTCTTTCTGGTGCGGGCACCTAATGCTGGTTTGCCCCACGGCGTCACTGGATTTCGCCCGATGGGTGAACGGCCTTCACCGCCTCCATGGGGGTGATCAACAGGATTCATTACTACACCTCTTACTGAAGGGCGGAAACCCAGCCAACGCTTGCGGCCTGCCTTGCCTATCGCGATGTTTTCGTGCTCAACATTCCCCACCTGCCCGATAGTAGCACGGCAATCCTGTAATACCAGCCGGATTTCGCCGGACGGCATTCTAATGTTGGCGTATTTGCCTTCCTTGGCCATCAACTGAGCTGAACCACCGGCCGCGCGAACCATTTTAGCGCCGCCCTTGGGATAGAGCTCTATATTATGGATCATTGTGCCCAGAGGTATATTTCTCAGAGGCAAGCAGTTACCCACCTTAATATCCGCTTGTGGGCCGGACAACACCATCTGCCCCACCTTGAGTCCCACTGGTGCGGTGATATAGCGTTTTTCTCCATCCACATAATGCAGAAGTGCAATATGTGACGATCTGTTTGGATCATATTCAATACTGGCCACCTTGGCCGGTATACCATCCTTGTCACGCTTAAAGTCAATTACCCTATATGCCCGTTTGTGACCGCCACCGCGGTGTCTAACTGTTGTCCTGCCCTGTGAGTTCCTGCCTCCACTACCTTTTAGAGGCTTAACAAGGGATTTCTCGGGTTCTTTTTTTGTTATTTCCGCAAAGTCGGCAACGGTTACAAAACGACGGCCGGGGGAAGTCGGCTTAAACTTTTTTATAGCCAATTGGTCGCACCTCCTTTATCTCCGGCTTATAATTCCTCAAATATCTCAATCTTATCGCCTTGTTTTAGGGTGATAATAGCCTTTTTGGTATCGGATGTTCTGCCGGGAATATTACGAACCTTCTTCTTTTTGCCTTTTACATTTATGGTATTTACCTTTTCTACCTTTACCTTGAATATGCTTTCTACTGCCTGTTTTATCTGAGTCTTGTTGGCCCGGGGGTCCACCCGGAAGGTGTATTTGTTATCTTGTAAAAGCATCGTGCTTTTTTCTGTAATAAGCGGCTTTATGAGAATATCCTGCGGATCTTTCACTGGGCGAACACCTCCTCAACCCTGGCTACAGCATCCCTTGTCATGACCAACTTATCATAAGCTAATATGTCATAAACGTTAAGGCCGGTTGCCGTTAACTGTTTGATGTTAGGAATATTGCGAGTAGATTTTTCTACTTGATCATCCTTCTCGGCGGTAACAAGCAAAGCATCATCAACCTTCAGGTTGTTTAGTATGCCGACCATGTCTTTGGTCTTGATCTGCTCAAGCCTGAGTTCATCCAAAACGAGAATGTCCCCGGCATTTACCTTTGCCGAAAGGGCTGACCTCAAGGCCAACCTTCTAACCTTTTTCGGCAGGCTGTATGAATAATTTCTGGGGTGCGGGCCAAAAACAACTCCACCACCACGCCAGATCGGTGAACGTATGGTGCCGTGACGAGCCCTACCGGTACCTTTTTGACGCCAGGGCTTACGACCGCCGCCGCGAACCTCAGACCTGGTTTTAGTATCATGGGTACCAAGGCGACGTCCGGCCAACTGCATCACAACAGCGTCGTGCAGAACAGACTCATTTACGGCGACACCAAAAATCTCATCTTTGAGCGCCAATTCGCCAATTTGCTCGCCGTTGACATTGTATAACGCTACTGTTGGCATGCTATATCCTCCTTCGATGTAGTCCTGTATTAAATCGTGGCGTGAATCCTGAAAATCATAATATTTGATTTACCTCTCACGCCCCACGACTCAAGACCTGGTTGATGGTTTGATCAGAACTAAACCACCTTTGGGCCCGGGGATTGCGCCCCTTACAGCAATCAGGTTCCGGTCAGCGTCAACCTTGATAATTTCCAGGTTTTGCACGGTAACCCGTTCAGTTCCCAGGTGGCCAGGCAACTTCCTTCCTTTATAAACCCTAGCCGGCCCCTTCGCTCCCAGTGATCCAGGACCACGATGGTATTTGGAACCGTGGGACATCGGGCCGCGGTGAAAACCGTGGCGCTTAATGGTACCCGCAAAACCTTTGCCTTTTGTTGTACCCACCACGTCGACCTTTTCACCCGGGGCAAAAATATCTGCCTTTATTTCCTGGCCGGCTTGATAAGCCCCCGGGTCTTCAACAATAAACTCCCGCAGAAACCGTAGCGGTCGTACACCTGCTCTAGAAAAATGCCCTGCCAACGGTTTAGAAAAAAGACGTTCTCTCTTCTGGCCAAAACCAATCTGAATGGCATTATAGCCATCTTTAGCAGCTGTTTTTATTTGAACAACAATACATGGGCCGGCTTCAATAACAGTAACGGGTATAGCCAGGCCTACATCAGTAAAAATCTGACTCATGCCGATTTTTTTTCCAAGAATCCCCCTAGGCATGTTTTTCACCTCAATTATCTGTGATAAGAGGTTGGAACCAGTTCCAACATTACCTCTATTTAAATGGTTTTCTATGATGCCTTTTAAAGCTTAATCTCGATATCCACACCCGCCGGCAAATCCAAACGCATTAAAGCGTCAACGGTTTTCGGGGTAGGCTCTATAATATCAATTAGCCGCTTATGTGTGCGCATTTCAAACTGCTCCCGTGAATCCTTATTCACGTGCGGGCTACGCAAAATAGTGTATATGTTTTTTTCTGTAGGCAACGGTACTGGTCCGGCCACAGAAGCGCCGGTTCTTTTCGCAGTATCCACAATTTTTTGTGCAGACTGATCAATCATACGGTGATCAAAAGCCTTTAGCCTGATCCTGATTTTTTGGCTTTTCATAATTTTCAGGTCCTCCTTAATCGCCCGATTAGCGGACTTTCTCGGTGAAAATTCCCCATCGCGATAGTCGGTTGTGCGTTAAGCAGCCAATAACAACCGGCAACTGGGTTGGCAACCTTTCACCTCATCGCATCTTGCTCTGTTAGGTAGGGTACAGCTTTACACCAGCCCCGTGTTACTCGTTAATCCCAGTAACAACTCCGGCGCCTACGGTGCGGCCGCCCTCACGAATAGCAAAGTTCAGACCTTCTTCTATAGCAATAGGGGTGATCAGGGCGATATCTATCTCCACGTGATCCCCG
>JAAYRI010000112.1 GCA_012518875.1 Peptococcaceae bacterium | reverse complement strand
GAATCTTGCCAATTCCCTTGACAAACATATAGAGGTTTGTTATTTTTTATTTAAGCGTTTTTAGCACTCAGCACAGTAGAGTGCTAACAATGAAAGGGGGTTCCGGTATGGACGAGCGCAAGCGAAAGGTGCTTCTTGCCATCGTACAGGATTTTATTGCTACCGCAGAACCCGTTGGATCAAGAACTATAGCGAAAAAATATAGGCTGGGCGTGAGCCCGGCTACCATCCGTAATGAGATGGCAGACTTGGAGGAAATGGGCTATATTGAACAGCCCCATACCTCCGCCGGCAGGATTCCTTCAGTGCGTGGTTACCGTTATTACGTAGATTACCTGATGAAAAAGAGGGAATTGACAAAAGAGGAAGAGGAGCTAATCCGCCGGGGGCTTGATAAAAAGGTCAGGGATGTGGCCAAGGTTTTTCGGTGTACCGGTGACTTGCTCTCCCAGCTGACCAGTTATACCTCAATGGTTTTGACCCAGCAGGGTCGGCCAAGCAAATTCAAACACATTCAGTTGGTATCCATGAACCCCACCCGGACAATGGTGATCGTGGTCATGGACAACGGGGCAGTGCACCACCGGATGATAGAAACCCCGGAAAGCATTATAGCAGCGGATCTTGAAACACTATCCAGAGTGTTAAACGCCAAGCTGCAGGGCATGAACATGGATACAATAAAATTTACCCTGCTGCAGGAGCTTTATTTTGAGTTGGGACGCTACAAACAAATTCTTGATCTCTCCTTAGAACTAATCCAGGATAGCCTGTTCCTGGCGGAAGAGGATCGGATTTATCTCGGCGGGGTTTTCAACATGCTAACTCAACCGGAATTCCACAATGCGGAAAGGATTAAAACCATGTTGGGTATTCTGGAGCAGGAGGAACTGCTCTGTGAGTTGCTTTCCGGTGAGAATTTGGATCAAGGTGTGACCATCAGAATAGGTGATGAAATAGAAGATGACTCTGATATCAAGCACTATAGTGTAGTGGCCGCGCCCTACACACTAAGTGGGCGTCGGATTGGTACTGTTGGCGTGTTGGGGCCGACTAGAATGGACTATGCTAAGGTAATCAGTGTCGTTGACTTTTTGACAAAAAATCTTTCTGTAGTCCTGGACAGGGTGTTAAGGGGCGGAGGAAGATAGGAGGCTACCATATTTGAGTTTGAAGAAAGAAGCCGTTGCCGGGGCTGATGTTGATGAGCGGTTGGCGGCTTTGATGACTAATTCCAACGCTATCAGAGCCATTGCCAGCGCAGTGGAAGGTACCCTGGGCCCCAAAGGGTTGGACACCATGCTGGTCGATCAGTTTGGTGAGGTGGTAATCACTAACGACGGTGTGACCATATTAACAATGATGGAGGCCAGCCACCCTGCGGCCAGGATGCTGATCAATATTGCCCGGGCCCAGCAGGAGGAAATTGGTGACGGTACTACCACAGCCACTGTATTAGCTGGGGCCCTGGTGGGTGCCGGGGTGGAGCAAGTGGCGAGGGGTGTGCCGGTAGCCCGGGTGATTGAGGGGCTACGAATTGGCCTAAAAAAGGCGCTGCAAATTATGCATGAGCGGGCGCGCCCAGTGACTGATCTGGAGGATCGGGCCATCCGCCAGGTGGCCTTAATTGCCGGGAGGGGCCATGAGGACATTGGGGATCTGGTAATTCAGGCGGCAGTAATGATTGGTAAAGACAAATTAAGGGATAATACCTTTAAGTTTCCGGATACGGTTGTGGCTGAAGAGGGGGCTGATAATAAGGTATTTATGGGTGTGATTGTTAATAAGGAACGCATCAGCCGCCAGGTGCCGGCTGAGCTAGAGGACTTAGGTGTACTGATAATAGATGATGCCCTTGAGCCCGAAGAAATTGATGAGGAGGCCCTAGGTACTGAAGCCGGCTTTGCCCACTATATGCAGCTACGGGAGGAATTCAATGTTAACCTGCAAAAAATCGTGGCGCTGAATGTGGGGCTGGTTCTGGTGGACCGTGGTATTAGTGATGATGCGGAAGATATTCTTACCGATGCCGGTATAATGGCAGTGCAGCGGGTGGCCAACAAGGAATTGCGTCGGGCGGCGGAACATACCGGTGCCCGGATCCTCAAACGCAAGGGGCTCAAAAAATCGCTCCCGGAACTGAAGAGATGCTTGGGCCATGCGGCCAGGGTATATCATGACGAACAGCTGGAACAGGTATGGATTTTAGGTGGCGGCGGCAAGCCGATGGCCACTGTGCTGGTGGGTGCTGCTACGGCAGAGGTTGTGGGTGAAAGGGAACGTATTGCCCGGGATGCGGCGGCAGCCATACAGTCGGCAATTAAGGACGGTGTGGTTCCGGGCGGTGGTTCCTTGGAACTAGCAGTGGCCCTCGAGTTGGAGAAGGTGCGGGCGGGGGCCCGGGGTATGGCAGCCTATGGAGTGGACTGTGTGGTTGAAGCCCTCAAACGTCCCCTCTCTCAAATTGTGGCCAACGCCGGGTTTAACCCTTTGGAAAAACTAGGTGACGTTATTGCTGCCCAGGCGGAAACGGGAAAGAGTTCATTGGCTGTTGACTGTGAAAATGGCCAGGTGGCAGATATGTTGGCTAGTGGTATTATGGACCCTGCGGGTGTTAAAATATACGCCCTGAAGGCTGCCGGTGAGGTGGCTGAGGCGATATTGCGGATAGATACTATTATCAAAAAACGTGAGGAAAGGGAGATAGAGAGAGAAATACGAACCAGGGAAGAGGGTAAAATGTTTTAGACGAGGTGATTTTCAGTGGGTATCCACAACGAAGAGGAAAAGAACATGGAAAAGGAAAAGCTAAATGCCGATAGGATTGACGCACAAAATAAAACAGGTTCAGCAGTAGAGGAAGAATCGCCGGATAACGGGATGGAGGAATCCCCGGACACTGCAGCAGGGCCCGGTGATGAGGCCGCAGATGCAGTTGATACCGGTGGGGACAACGCCATAGAAAATGACCCCGCAGTACTGAGGGAGCTGCTGGTGGAACAAACAAAAAGAGCAGATGAAAATTATGATCGTCTAATCAGGTTGCAGGCTGACTATGATAACTTTAGACGTCGCACGCGTCAGGAAAAGGAAGAAATTTATAAGTATGCCTCCGAACGGTTAATCACTGCTATGCTGCCTTTTCTAGATAATTTTGATCTGGCCTTATCGGCAGAAGGCAATACTGTCGAGTCCTTTAAATCGGGAATGGAGATGATTCATAAACAGCTGCTGGATGTATTGGCTGGGGAAGGGTTTGCCGAAATCCCGGCAGTTGGTGAACAATTTGATCCCACCAGGCATGAGGCCGTACAGCGGGCAGAGTCAACGGAACATCCCGACAACACCATTGTTGAGGAATTCCGGCGGGGTTACTTTTTGAATGATAAGGTAATCCGTGCCTCTATGGTTAAGGTAGTCAAGTCATAGTAGCAATAAATTTATTATATAACGGGAGGTTATTACAATGTCTAAAGTTATAGGAATAGATCTGGGTACAACCAACTCCTGTGTGGCTGTGATGGAAGGCGGCGAAGCAGTGGTTATCCCTAATGCTGAGGGTGCGAGGACTACCCCCTCGGTAGTGGGCTTTTCTAAAAGCGGCGAAAGAGTGCTTGGGCAAGTAGCTAAAAGACAGTCGGTGAGCAATCCGGATCGAACTGTTAGCTCCATAAAACGCCATATGGGTACTGATTATAAGGAAACGATTGATGGTAAGGACTATACCCCGCAGGAAATATCGGCGGCGCTCTTGCAGAAGCTGAAAGTGGACGCAGAAGCCTACCTGGGTACAAAGGTGGAAAAGGCAGTGATTACTGTTCCCGCCTATTTTAGCGATTCACAGCGGCAGGCTACCAAAGACGCCGGTAAAATTGCCGGGTTGGAGGTGCTACGCATCATTAATGAACCCACCGCAGCAGCCCTGGCCTATGGTCTGGATAAGGGAGACGAACAGACGATTATGGTTTATGACCTGGGTGGTGGTACCTTTGACGTTTCCATCCTGGAACTGGGGGACGGCGTTTTTGAGGTTAAGGCTACCAGCGGCAACAACCGTTTGGGCGGTGATGATTTTGACCAGCGAGTGATTGATTACCTGGCCACAGAATTCAAAAAAGAGTCGGGTATTGATTTGCGCCAGGATAAAATGGCTATGCAGCGCCTTAAGGAGGCAGCGGAAAAAGCTAAAATTGAACTTTCCAGTGTGGCTACGACAAATGTTAACCTGCCTTTCATTTCTGCTGACGCTAGTGGGCCCAAACACCTGGACATTAATTTAACCCGGGCCAAATTTGAAGAAATGACAGCCGATCTACTAGAAAAAACAATGGGCCCTGCCCGCCAGGCCCTCTCTGATGCCGGGCTGGAACCCCAGGATATAAATAAAATCCTTCTAGTGGGCGGCGCTACCCGGATGCCCGCTGTGCAGGAAGCTATCCGCAAGTTTTTGGGCAAGGAATCCCACAAAGGTATTAACCCTGATGAATGTGTGGCTATTGGCGCCGCTATCCAGGCCGGAGTGCTGGCAGGGGAAGTCAAGGATGTTTTACTACTGGATGTGACTCCCCTGTCCCTGGGTATTGAAACCCTGGGCGGTGTGTTTACCAAATTAATCGAGAGAAACACGACTATACCAACTTCCAAGTCGCAGATTTTCTCTACAGCGGCTGATGGGCAGTCTACTGTGGAAATACACGTCATCCAGGGTGAGCGGGCTATGGCCGCGGACAACAAAACCCTGGGTCGGTTTACCCTTACCGGGATACCGCCGGCGCCTCGGGGTGTACCCCAGATTGAGGTAAAATTTGACATTGATGTTAACGGCATTGTTAATGTTTCAGCTAAAGATAAGGGTACGGGTCAAGAACAGAGCATGACTATTACGGCCACAACTAAACTAGAAGAACAGGATATCGACCGGATGGTCAAGGAAGCTGAACAGCATGCCAGCGAGGACAAAGAGCGTAGGGAAGGGGTAGAGGTCAGAAACCAGGCCGATAGCATGGTTTATCAGGCGGAAAAGACGATCAAGGACTTTAAGGACAAGGCTGACGAGGCTGCTATAAAAAAATTGCAAACTTGTACAGATGAACTAAAAGAGGCTTTAAAAGGTGCCGACACAGCTTTGATCAAAACTAGACTGGAAGCACTTACCGGCCCCCTTTATGAGCTGACTGCCGCTATGTATCAGCAAACAGGAGAGCAGGCAGGCGCGGATCAGGCGGCTGGTGCAGGGGGGACAGATACCCCCGGGCAGGAAGAGAAAGATAATGTTGTAGATGCCGACTTTGAGATTAAAGAGGATAAAGAGAACAAATAACATAGTGAGTGTCAAGAGGATCAATCCTCTTGACACTCACTACCGAGGTGCGCAAGTGAACAAAGAAATATGAAGTGGCAACCAAAGAAGTCGGTAGTAGTAGATAGCAAACCTTTTAAAAAGGATCCTTTGACTGGGAAACAGCAGGCATAAGGGGATGTTATTGTACATTTAGGTAGATAAGTCAGTTAGGTTATGTCCAAAACGACGTAGATTATTTGTATCATACCTATAAGATAGTATATAATAATGAATTGTTGAGTACTGATGATGTTTTTAGGGGGGAATCACAATTCCCCTTTGCTGTGTTTATTTTTACAAGGTGGTGTACTGATGGCGAAGCAGGATTATTATGAACTGTTGGGCGTACCCCGCAACGCCTCTGCGGATGATATAAAAAAGGCCTATCGTAAACTGGCGCGCAAGTATCATCCGGATGCCAATCCCGATGAACCCAATGCGGAAGCCAAATTTAAGGAAGTCAGTGAAGCCTATATGGTCTTAAGCGATCCGGAAAAAAGGGCCAATTATGATCGCTTTGGGCATGCTGGGGCTGATGGTCAAGGTTTTGGTGGGTTTGAAGGTTTTGGCGATTTCGGTGGGTTCGGCGATATTTTTGATATGTTTTTCGGTGGCGCCGGCAGGCGGCACAGTCATGGGCCGGAAAAAGGCGCGGATCTGAGGACGGAGCTGGAACTGACCCTGCAGGAAGCCGCCTTTGGTCTGGAACGGGAGATCAAAATTGCTCGTACGGAGACATGCAGCACATGTGGGGGCAGTGGGGCCGCACCAGGGAGTAAACCTGTGACATGCAGTGCCTGTCGGGGTGTTGGCCAGGTCCAGTATGCCCAAAACACACCATTTGGACGTATTGTCCAGTCACGTACCTGTGACCGCTGCCAGGGCAAGGGGAAAATCATTGAAAAGCCCTGCCCCACCTGTCGGGGTACCGGACAGAACAGGCGCATGCGCACCATAAATGTAAAGGTGCCGGCAGGGGTGGACAATGGTTCCCGCCTGCGCGTGTCTGAGGAAGGTGAGGCGGGTACTAGAGGGGGACCCAGGGGTGATCTCTATGTCTACATTCACGTGAAACCCCATAAAATATTCAATCGGGAAGGCGACGATTTAATCTGTGAGGTGCCTATTTCATTTGTCCAGGCAGCCCTGGGTGATGAGCTGGAGGTACCCACCCTTGAGGGCAACGCCACACTAAAATTACCTGAAGGGACGCAGACAGGCACGATTTTCCGCATGAGGGGCAAAGGTATGCCCAACGTTAGCGGGTTCGGCCGCGGTGATCAGCTTGTATTAATCAAGGTGGCCACCCCGACAAAACTAACCGACAAGCAAAAGGCTTTGCTGCAGGAGTTTGCCAAATTAGGTGGGGGACACATCATTCCCCATGCAGACAAAAGCATTTTTAAGCGGGTCAAAGATGCCTTTATGGGTTGAGGGATTGAGGGATATATTTATTGAAATGGTTGGAGATTGCGGTATGTGTCCCGGTAGAAGGGACAGAGCCGCTTGCTGAAATTTTTATAGAAATGGGTACCGGCGGGGTTGCCATTGAGGATCCCGCCCTTATTTCTGCCTATAAACGTGAAATTCACCCTGATGAATGGGCGGTGCCCAAGTTGGAGACAGCCAAGGGTACAGCCATAGTCAGGGCTTACATACCTTTAGAGGATGACAGGTCTGCCCAACTGGCAGAAATAAAAAAGGTTATCGGCAGGCTGGGGCTGCAAATGCCACCGAAAATAAGTACCCGTACCCTGGAGGAAGAGGATTGGGCCCACACCTGGAAGAAATACTATAAACCACTGCGTGTGGGGAGACGGTTGGTGATTAAACCTTCCTGGGAAGGCTACCGGCCGTTGGCGGGTGATCTAATCATTGAGCTGGATCCGGGTATGGCTTTTGGCAGTGGTACCCATGCAACAACAGCACTCTGTTTGGAGTTGTTGGAGGAATATGTGCGCCCGGGCAGCTGTGTATACGATATCGGCACCGGTTCGGGCATACTGGCCATAGCCGCAGCCAGGCTGGGGGCGGGCCGGGTGCAGGCGGTGGACATAGATCCAGTAGCCTGTAAGGTGGCGGCGGAGAATGTGGCCGGAAATCATGTTGATTCGCTGGTTCGGGTACAGTGCGGTAATCCCACAGAACTATTGCCCTATGGAGCTGACCTGATTGTAGCCAACATCATTGCTGATGTGATTACCGACCTGGCCCCCCGGGTGGCAACAATGATCAAACCAGGCGGCATATTTATCGCCTCCGGTATCGTTCAGGAAAGGGCGGATATGGTACGAGCAGCCTTTGCTGCTGCCGGGCTGGTAGTAGGCGTAGAACAGGCAGACGGGTTGTGGCTGGCCATTGTGGCCAATAAAAAAGTCTAGTTTTGGAAAAAATAAAAAAAGGGGGGGGGTACGAACAAATGCCTTTTGTTAATATCAAAATTACCAATGAAGGGGCCACCCCGGAACAGAAAGCACTGCTAATTAAGGGTGTGACCAAACTTCTTGAGGACACGCTAGGCAAAAATCCGCAAACAACAGTCGTTATTATTGAGGAAGTTGACACGGACAACTGGGGTATCGGGGGAGAGACGGTGACCAGCCGTCGGGCGCAAGATAAATGAGGGGGATCAATGCCCGCCGCTTTTTCGTTGATCCGGCCTTCATTGATGATCCGCTGATTCGCATTACCGGACCCGATGTAAATCATATCACCAGGGTGTTGCGCCTGGGCCCGGGCAGTACAGTTGTAGTCCTTGATGGTAGGGGAAGATCCTATGAAGCAGAAATACAAAACCCAGGCAAGGAGGAAGTTCTTTGCCGCATTAAAAAAGAACTACTAACAGTCCCCGCCTGCCCGGTCAAACTAACCCTGGCACAGGGTGTTACCAAAGGCGATAAAATGAATATGATCATTCAGAAAGGGACTGAGCTTGGCGCGAGCCGGTTCATACCGCTTATTTGCCGGCGTACGGTGGTTAAACTGGATGCCGGGCGGATGGACAAGAAGATCAGGCGCTGGCAACGGATCGCTATGGAGGCGGCCAAACAATGCCGCCGCCCGGATGTACCGGAGGTGACAGAGGCAATGGGCCTAGACAGGTTGTTGGCAAGTCTACCTCGGCAATGTGTGGCGCTGATGCCCTGGGAAGAAGAACGGCACGTCTTACTGAAAGATGTACTGCGCAAAAGCCATACGGGGGAGGAAGTATATGTTTTGATTGGACCTGAGGGAGGTTTTGCTGCCTCGGAGGTTGAACAAGCCCAGGCTTGCGGTGTAAAGTCTGTTACCCTGGGGCCACGTATACTACGCACGGAAACAGCCGGCATGGCTGTTTTAACAATGGTCCTCAGTAGCTGGGGTGATCTTGGGGGGGAAAATAGTGACAAAAAAAAGGGTGGCCATATACACCCTGGGGTGTAAGGTTAATCAATATGAATCCTCCTCCCTGGCCTGGCTATTTCAAGAGCGGGGGTACCAGGTTGTGGATTTTTCCTCGGAGGCGGATGTGTACATAATCAATACCTGTACTGTCACCCATATGGGAGATCGTAAGTCACGGCAGCTGATTCGCCGTGCCGTAAGGGCCAATCCCCAGGCCTATATTGCCGTAACAGGCTGTTATGCCCAGGTATCTCCGGGTGATGTGACGAAAATACCAGGTGTGGATTTGGTTATTGGCACCAGGGACCGGGCTTCCCTGGTGGATCTTGTGGATCAGGCGGTGCGTGAAAGTTCCCCTGTAAATGTGGTCAGTGATTACACTGGCGAGGATCAGTTTGAGGAGCTATCCGTACAGTCGGTTCAGGACCGGGTCAGGGCCTTTCTAAAAATACAGGATGGTTGCAACAATTTCTGTACCTATTGCATTGTGCCTTATGCCCGGGGTCCCCTGCGCAGCAGGCAGCCGGATAAGGTTATTGAGGCTGCCCGGCATTTGGTGGCTGCTGGTTATAAGGAAATCGTTTTAACAGGTATCCGCACCGGCACCTATGGTAGGGGGCTGGAGGAGGATATTACACTTGCCGGGCTGATCCAAAGGTTATTAGAGCTGCCAGGGCTGGCCAGGCTGCGCCTTAGTTCCATTGAGCCTCGTGATATCACCCCGGAACTTGTCCAGGTGATGTCCGGTGCCAATAACTTTTGCCGCCACCTCCATGTGCCCCTGCAAAGCGGCAGTGATGAGATCCTGCGGCGTATGGGTAGAAAATATACCGTGGGGGAATACCTGGAGCTGGTGGATTCCCTGCGGGAAAATATGCCCGGACTAGGCTTAACCACCGACGTGATGGTGGGGTTTCCTGGTGAAAGTAAAGAGTGTTTTCAACAAACCTATAATGTGATAAAAAAGGTTGGTTTCAGTGGTTTACACATCTTTCGGTATTCTGCCCGCCGGGGGACTCCTGCTGCCGGCTATGATCGGCAGGTGGCCCCGCAGCTTAAGGAAAAACGCAGCCGCAAACTAATCAGGCTGGGCCGGGAATTGGCGGCCCAATTCGCTGCCTGCCATCTGGGAAAGGTCTTGAAGGTGTTGGTGGAGAGGCCCGTACCAAGGGGGGCGGGTGCGCTTTTAGAAGGGCACACGGATAACTATATCAATGTTATGTTCCCTGGGCAAAGGACCCTGGTAGGTCAAATTGTCCCCGTGCAAGGGGACAGTTTGCAGGAGGCTACAATAGAAGGCAGGATTATTGGCCACAGAGATGAAGGATTTAATAGCGGGTATGTTGAATAAATAGAATAATGGTATGATTATTGTTAGAAGGAGGTGGGAATATATGTCAGATTGTGTCTTTTGTAAAATTGCCAATAAGGAAATAGATGCTGATATTATATATGAGGACCAGCATCTAGTAGTTTTTAAAGATTTAAAACCGGCTTCTCCTGTCCACCTTCTGATAATTCCAAAAAAACATTATCCCTCGTTGCTGGAACTTAATGGGGATGACTTTGAAATAACAGGCCGGATCAACGCCGCCGCCGTGCGTATCGCCCGGGACATGGGCTTTGTCGAAAAAGGTTTTCGCTTGGTGTGCAACTGCGGCTCGGATGGCGGACAGGTGGTTAATCATCTTCATTACCACCTACTTGCCGGCAGGGAGCTCCAGTGGCCTCCAGGCTAGTAAATAGTCCACTACATCATAAGGTACTTTGGCAAACTGCTACTGCTAATGCCCAGATGGGCACTGGGTGATGATGACAAGGGAGGTAATGGTTGACACCCCGCCGGGAAGGACTTTTGTTGACTCCTATATTTGGGCTGTTGTATAATGTTTAGTGTTTGCCTATGGTGCTAATATTTAGACATAGATTTGTGTTATGGTTTTTGCGGAGGGAGGGATTATTGTGGCGGAAGTTAAAGTCGGAAAGAACGAAACATTAGATAGTGCCCTCCGGCGGTTTAAGCGTACCTGTCAAAGGTCTGGTGTGCTGGCTGAGGCTAGGAAACACCAGCATTACGAAAAACCTAGCGTGCGGAGGAAGAAAAAATCTGAAGCGGCGAGAAAGCGTAGGTATCATTAATTAGCAAGGATCATGCCCGGCAAAGGTCGGGCATTTTTTAAAACCTAAAATGCATTTTATCCCCGGTAAGCTGCCCCGGATCAGGGAAAACATCTCAGCAGTACCAGGGCTACATGGGAAATAATAGTAATTTGTGCCCCTCTACCAGCATATTATTCTGGCAGGAGGGGATTTTTTATGGCTTTACGAGACTTCGGGGAAAAGGTTAAAAAACAGTTTGCCGATTTTCTGGAATTGCCGGGGGATGTAATGCTGGATTTACCCAAAATAACCTTGTTTGGCGATCTGAAGCTATATATAGAAAACCATCGTGGCATTATTGAGTACAGCACATCTGGAGTACGGATTGGTGTACGGGAGGGAGAAGTGATTGTTGCCGGGGAGGGGTTGCTGTTGCGCAATGTGTTACCCGATGAAATTTGTGTAGAAGGAAAAATTACTGCCCTAAGCTTTTCTTATTAATAAAAAGGGGTGAGCGATGTGCTTTTTTTTAAAATAATGGCCTTCCTACAGGGTTACCTGGTGCTGCATGTGATTGGTAATGCCCCGGAGAGATTCGTCAACATGGCTGCCGGTAGAGGAATCTACATCTGGGATGTGGAACAACTAAACCAGGAGATTGTGGTAATCAAGGTTTTTTTGCGGGATATTAAGGCTCTACGCCACATTGCCAGGCGTACAAGCTGTCGGTTTCGTATCCGGCAGCGGGTCGGGCTGCCTTTTTATTGGGCAGTATTGCGCAGGAGAAAGGCTCTGACGCTGGGGGCCTTTTTGTGTCTGGTGACCCTTTTCTTCCTGACCTCATTTGTGTGGGTTATAGAAATCACTGGAAATGAAAAACTGGACTCCTCCCATATCTTACAGGCGGCAGAGCAAGCGGGATTGCGCCGGGGTACCCTCAAATGGCACATAAAGCCTGGTGCTGTGGAGGAAAAAATTATTGATGAGCTACCTATGCTCTCCTGGTCCGGGGTCTATATTCGGGGCACCAAGGTTACTATCGAGGTTGCCGAAAGGATTATGCCCGAGGATGGAGACCAGCAGCCCGCTCACATAGTGGCTAAGAAAGCGGGGGTAATTAAGGAAGTGTTGGTGCTGAGCGGTCATCAGGCGGTTGAAGAGGGGGATACTGTTTCTGTGGGACAGGTACTCATTTCAGGTGAAATATTTCCCATGGCGGATCCACAACAGCCGGAAGAAGAGGACAGTGAACCGGAAGAAGAAATAAAACCCTTGCGCTATGTTCATGCTATGGGTATTGCCCGGGCCAGGATCTGGTATGAAGGTTACAGCGAAGTCTATCTGGTGGAAACAGGCAAGCGGCCCACCGGTCGGCAAAAAACCCGGATCAGTATTAAATTCAATAACAAGGAAATAATTCTTTCTGGTAACCAAAACCAGAGTGAACCCTTTGAAATGTACGAGAGTAAGATTCTAATCAACAAGGTGCCGGAATGGAGGAATATTGCCCTGCCTGTCGAATTTATAACTGTTAAATATTTTGAACTGGCTGAATATAGAGAAACGCGTAGCCGGCCGGCAGCCCGCAGGATGGCTGAGGAACAAGCCCAGGCTATGGCTGAAGAAAACATGTCAGATGATGCCAGAATAGAGGAACGCTGGATGGAAGAGGTAGAGACGGCTGACTCTGATAAACTAGTTAGGGTCAGAGTGGTCATAGAAGCTGTGGAAGATATAGGAATGGAAATGACTTTTCAGCCCTAGAAAGCTATTTTAGAGGTTTTACCACTGTTTAAATGCAAGGAGGTACATGACCTATATTAACAGAAAACTATGATGCAAGGGTTGAACTGGAAGATACCGGCGCTGCAGCCGCCATATTCGGCAGAAATGATGAGCACCTGGCTCATATTGAAAAAGCCCTTGACGTCAGGTTTGTGGCCAGAGGCCAGAAACTAATTATCACCGGTAAACGGCGGCGGGTGGAACAGGCGGCTGAGGTACTGCACCAGTTACAAAAATATTATCAGGCGGGGAACCCTCTGACGGCCCACGAGGTTGGTTATGCGTTGCGAGCAGTGCAAAGCGGGGTCAAAGGTTCCCTGGAGGGTTTAGCAGAAGTGGTGATGACCACACCACGTGGTAAACAAATAAGGTTGAAAACCAGGGGACAACAAAAATATGTTAACGCCATCAAAAGAAATGATGTGGTTTTTGCCATCGGCCCTGCTGGGACGGGAAAAACATACCTGGCTGTGGCAATGGCGATTAAAGCTATGCGGCAAAAGGACGTCAGCCGCCTGGTACTGACTCGCCCGGCGGTGGAGGCTGGAGAGAAGCTGGGTTTTTTGCCGGGTGATTTACAGGAAAAAATAGATCCCTATTTACGGCCCTTGTATGATAGTCTTTATGATATCCTGGGACTGGAAAACACGCAAAGGTATCTGGAAAAGAATATAATTGAAATTGCCCCCCTGGCTTATATGCGGGGCAGAACACTGGAGGATTCTTTTATTATTCTAGACGAGGCGCAGAATACTACCCCGGAACAAATGAAGATGTTTCTTACCAGGCTGGGTTTCGGTTCAAAAGCCATTATCACCGGCGATATTACCCAGATTGACTTGCCGCGGGGTCAAGTATCGGGGCTTGTTAATGCCTTGTCTGTTTTGAAAAATGTAGTGGGGCTGGGTATCCATACCATGACTGGTGAGGATATTGTCAGGCATCCGCTGGTAGAAGAAATTATCAAAGCCTATGAGAAGATGCAATAGCTTTTATACGGGCGATGATGTTAGGGGTGTGAAACCATGCGGGTTTTTAGCCGGCTAAAAGATAAACTAACAGCCGTCCTGTCCTTTCTGATCAAACAGCGCAAAGTGCGGCGGGGCAGTGCGGCGGTTTTATTTTTGTTGCTATTTACCCTGATCATGGCTTTTGATTTTGTGCCCGAGCGAGTCGACCTGGTGGTTGGCCAGGTTTCTCCAAAAACATACAAAGCGCAAAAAGATCTTGTTTTTGAATATGAGGAAAAAACTACGGAAATGCGGCGTATAGCCGCAGAAAAGGCTGAAAAAATATATGCCAAGGATCCCCAGGTGATTGTGGCCGTACAAACAGATATTTCAGATCTCTGTAGCAAGGTTAGTGAGATCCAGGGGGATGTCGGCATGGATACGGAAGCTAAAATTTCCGAACTGAAGTCGGTGTTGCCTTTTGTCATGCCGGATGAGGATATTAGCGAACTGGCCCGGCGTCAACCCCATGATACGGAAGCAGTAGAAAACTCCCTAAACAATTTGGTGGGAGGGGTTATGCTGGCTGGGGACGGTGTGACTCAAGACAATCTGGAAGAGGCGAAAAACGCTTTGTATAACCAGATTAGCGCCTTGAGCCCGGCCAAACCCTATGATCGTTTCTCCAATGGGGCAGTAGGACGGTTTTTGCGTCCTAATACATTTATTAATTATGAAATGACCAAGAAAAAACAGGAAGAGGCAATGGCTGCTGTGCCGCCGGCGATGATCTCCGTCAAGGAAGGGGAAAAGCTAATTGGTGAAGCGGAAATAGTCACCGAAGAGCATCTGGTCAAGCTGCAGGCCCTGGGTTTGATCAGAGAAAAGCCTCAGGTGACATCTATACTGGGCATTTTTCTTCTGGTAGGTATGTTGATGACCTCTACCCTGGTTTTTCTCTACCAACAAAACAGGGACATTTATAAACATGCCGGCCATCTGTATCTACTGGGAATGGTTATACTGGTGGTAATGGGGGTAGGGAAGGCCATCATTGCCATTAACGTTACTCAATGGCCTGAATTTAGTGCTCAGTTCGGCTACATGGTGCCCATTGCTGCAGCTGGGATGATCATTGCTCTGCTCCTCGATTCCAGGCTGGCCATGTTGGTGGTGGCCATATTAAGCTTGATGCTGGGTGTAATGACCGGTAATCAACTGCGTTTTGGTGTAGTAGGATTTATCGGCGGTATCACAGGTGTTTATAGTATTTCCAAACTAAGCCAGCGGAGCGACCTGATGCGGGCCGGGATTGTTACCAGTGGGGCCAATGTGGTGGCTATATTTATCATGGGCCTGGTAAACGGTAGCCCTTTGGCCTTGCTCATTTCATCCAGTCTGGCTCTGGGGCTAATCAACGGTATTTTATCTTCCATTTTGACCAATGGACTGCTGCCGTTCCTGGAAAACACATTTCGCATTACTTCCCCGGTGCGGCTCCTGGAGATATCAAACCCCAACAATATTCTACTGAAAAAACTGCTTACAGAAGCCCCGGGAACCTACCACCACAGTATTATTGTGGGTAACCTGGCTGAAGCGGCTGCAGACTCCCTGGGAGATGATTCCCTGCTGGTACGGGCGGGGGCCTATTATCATGACATCGGCAAAATCAAAAGACCATACTTCTTTATTGAAAATCAGATGGGGGCTGAGAACCCCCATGATAAATTAACTCCCTCACTGAGTACGCTAATCCTTACTTCCCATGTGAAGGATGGGGTGGAAATGGCCAAGGAACACAAGCTGCCCCAGGGTATAATAGATATAATTGAACAGCATCATGGTACCAGTCTGGTATCATACTTTTACCATAAGGCCCTGGAAAGTGACAGGCCGGGGACTGTTACTGAGGAAGAATTTAGGTACGAAGGGCCCAAGCCGAGAAGCAGGGCCGCAGCCATAGTGATGCTGGCGGACGCGGTAGAGGCGGCAGTACGTTCATTGCAAAGTCCAACACAGGGGCGGGTTGAAGGATTGGTGCGTACAATAATTAAGGACAAGCTCAATGACGGTCAGCTAGAAGAATGCGATCTGACCTTTAAGGACCTGGATGTTATAGCTAACTCCTTTCTCCGGGTTCTAACGGGAGTCTTTCATAGCAGGATTGAATACCCGGAGGCGAACAAGGAAATAGAGAGGAGAAAGGTAAATGGCGGTTCTCGTAAGCAACTTTCAGGAAAAAATAGCTGTTGAAGATTTTACAGCCGGATTTTTGGTCGATACCGTTCGCAAGGTGTTAGAAACTGCCGGATATGGTGATAATGCTGAGGTAAGCCTGGTTTTTGTGGATGATGACTATATGCAAGGCCTAAATCATCAGTACCGGGGCCTGGACAGCCCAACTGATGTCCTCTCTTTTGCCATGATGGAGGGAGAACCTGTGGCCTGTGGGGAGGATACGGTTATCCTCGGTGATGTGGTCATTTCGTTGGAGACAGCAGAGCGACAGGCTGTGGAACTGGGCCACAGCTTTTTGCGCGAGGCGGCCTATCTCACCATACATGGGGTCTTGCACCTGCTTGGCTATGATCACCGGGAGGAAAATGAGCGGGAAATAATGCGCAGTAAGGAAGAAATGATTGTCAGTAGACTGAGTTTCCCCTAGGACTAGTAAGCACTATCAAATTAATAGATCACTATAGGTTAGCTAAGAAAGGGTTTTGGAACAAATGAGCCTGCGCAAGGTGCTGAATAGTTTTAATTATGCTGTGGCCGGTATCGTCTACGCCATTAAATCACAGCGCAACATGAAAGTTCACATGATCGCCGCTCTGCTGGTTTTAGCCCTGTCGATTTATCTGCGTATTAGTTCCCGGGAATTTTTAATTATATTTTTTGCCATTACCCTGGTAGTAATGGCTGAGCTGTTTAACACTGCAGTAGAAGCAGTGGTTGATCTTTATACACAGGAGTTTCATCCCCTGGCCCGAATAGCAAAAAACGTGGCTGCCGGGGCGGTGTTGTTGACGGCAATGAATTCCCTGGTAGTGGCCTATGTAATAATTCTGCCCAAGCTGGAGGGTCATTCACTTTCCCTGGTGCCGCGAATAAGAGAAACACCGCTCAATGTAACCTTGGCGGCTTTGATTATTGTTGTTTTGGCGGTGGGGATTGGGAAGGCCTTCACCAGCAAAAGTACCTATATTAGGGGTGGTTTCCCCAGTGGGCATACCGCTGTTGCCTTTGCCGGGGTGACTGCCATTACTCTGCTCACAGGCAATCTTTTGGTGGCTATTGTGGCCCTGATGATCGCCTTGCTGGTTGCCCACAGCCGGCTGGAGGCGGGGGTCCATACACTATTGGAGGTTGCCGCCGGTATGCTGCTGGGTATACTTTCTACTATGGTGGTGTTTCGTTTAGCCGGCTGGTGACCTGGGACACGGGGTCAGGTACCTTGTCCCCGTTTTGGGGATATTCCCTGGCCAACAACCACTAACCACCATTAAGCCCGGCCCCAAATAAAGGTGTGTCCCCGCTCCTCTGTTAGGGTGCCTTGCTTAACCGCAGGAATGACAATGCAGCTCCGCGTGCCCCTTATAATTGAGGGAGCTCATTCACCTGCGGGCTCGGGCCCGACTCGGCGCTGTGCGCCTCAAACAGCCCTCGTTTGTCCTTGGGTTCACTCGCTCTTTAAATGAGGGCGAGATGTTGGCTGCTTTTGTCAGTCCTGCTGATTCTATCATTGGTTGGGGGATTGGCCAGTGTTTTTCCACTCCCCTTGGAGGTGTGATTGTTGTGAGCTTTTCTGTTGAAGAATTAATCAAGGCTGCTGCTGAGGCTCGGGAAAATGCTTACGCGCCCTACTCCAATTTTAGGGTAGGTGCTGCGATCATGACCAAGGGGCACCGTTGTTATACTGGCTGCAATATTGAAAATGCCTCTTATGGTCTCACCTGTTGTGCTGAAAGAGTGGCTTTGTTCAAGGCTGTGGCCAATAATGAGCGTGACTTTACTGCTATTGCATTGACAACAGGTACAGATAAGTTCATTTCACCCTGTGGTGCCTGCCGCCAGGTGCTGGCGGAATTTAGCCTTAATATTGAGGTTTATATGGCTAACAAAAATGGGGAATATGTGGTCAAGTCTCTGGCTGAACTGCTGCCGGACGCTTTTAAACTGGAGATTTGACGCAGGGCTAGAGGGATAAGATGAGGGGTGGGACACGGGGACAGCAGGCCGTGTGAAAAATCCAAAATTTAACCCACAGGCTCGGGCCCAACTCGGCGCTGTGCGCCTCAAACAGTGCCCTCGCTTTTCCTCGGGCTCACTCGCTCTTTGAATGAGGGCGAGATGTCGGCTGCTTTTGTCAGTTCTGCCGATTCTATCACTGGTTGCATAATTTGGGGACATAACTAGGCGTCAAAGCTAATCCCCAAACAGAGATGTGTCCCCATTCCTCTGTCTGAGTATCTTGTTTATCCGCTATGCTGTCAACTGGCTTGGTGCCCGCCAACTACAAAGGAAAAAGGTGGTCTGGTTTGTCAAAAAAAGATGGTTTTAAATCTGGTTTCATAACCCTCATCGGCAGGACCAACGTGGGCAAGTCCAGCCTGTTAAATAAAATTGCAGGTAGAAAAGTAGCAATCATGTCCGATAAGCCCCAAACTACCAGGAATAGGATTCTATTTGTTTTTAACCGGGAAAATTCTCAGGTTATTTTTTTGGATACACCTGGTATTCATAAACCCAAGCACAGGCTGGGGGAACAGTTGGTGCAGGTGGCCCTGCGCACCCTTCATGATGTTGATGCCATTTTGTTCCTGGTAGAGGCTGGGCAACCGCCTGGGCCGGGCGACAAATTTATTATGAATAGGTTTCAGGGACTGAAAACACCAATCTTGCTGATTATTAACAAAATTGATTTGGTGAAACGGGAGGAGCTTTTGCCCCTGATGGAGCAATACAGCAAGCTCTACAATTTTTCCGAAATTATACCGGTTTCTGCCCTGACCGGGGAAAACTTGTCCAGCTTGTTGGGAACAGTGGAAAACTATCTGCCCCCTGGGCCCAAATATTATCCTGATGATGTTGTTACCGATAGGCCGGAGACCTTCATTATGGCCGAGCTGGTGCGGGAAAAGGTGTTGCAGCTAACAAGCCAGGAAATTCCCCATTCGGTGGCAGTAATAATTGAAGGGTTAGAAGAGCGTCCTAACGAAATAGTGGCTGTCCGGGCGGTAATTTACACAGAAAGGGAATCACAAAAAGGCATTCTCATTGGCAAAGGTGGTCGGATGCTAAAAAAAATAGGTGAAATGGCCCGCCAGGAGATAGAAAGCCTGCTGGGTTCCAAAATTTATCTCAGCCTTTGGGTTAAGGTTAAACCGGGCTGGCGTAACAAAGAAGAACAACTGTGGAGTTTAGGCTATAGGAGTAAGGAGTGACAACATAGCCATAGTAATGAAGCTATATCAGGTTGATGCCATTGTATTGCGGTCTATAGAATGCGGCAAAGGGGATAAACTGCTGTTGCTTTTTTCCCGGCAGTTGGGCCGAATAAAAGTGATCGCCCACGGGGTGAGCAAACCCTCCAGCAGGAAAAGAGGGTTTGTGCAGCCGTTTACCTATAGCAGATTTTTAATCCGCCGTGGCCGGGAACTTGACTCTGTTAGCCAGTGTGAAGGCATTGCCATGTTTCCTTTTCTAAGGCAAAGCCTGGCAATGATCAGCTATGCCAGCTATCTGGCCGAATTGACCCTGGCTCTGACGCTGGAGGGGGAAAGAAATAGGCCCCTTTTTCAACTGATCTTGGAAACAATGAGGTTGCTGGAAGCTGGTGAAGCTGAAATATTAACCCGTTCCTTTGAAATCAAGGCTGTCAGCCTGGTGGGCTATCGTCCGGTGCTGGATATCTGTGCCGGTTGTGGACAAGACTTGGCCAGCGAGCTTTTTTTTAGTGCCTGTGGTGGTGGCATTTTGTGTAAGGCGTGCAGCCTGGGGGATCAGCAAGCCTCTCCTATTAATAGGGGGGTTGTGGGAACTTTAAAGGCGCTTTTAAACCTCCCCCAGGAAAGATTGCACCAGCTAAAAGTTAGTCCTTCCTTTAAGAGGCAGATTAGAACCTTGTTATCCAAGTACCTGAAATATTACCTGGAACGGGATCTGAAATCGGCTTCCTTCATAGATGAGTTTATAGAAGATATTTAAAGCCCTAATGTATAAAAACCAGCTTGCCGGGAGTAAATAGTACCAAGAGAGGAGAATGTATATGCATAATGAATTGGATAAAATAGACATTCTGCGCGGCAGGCTGGATATTAGCTATAAGGAAGCGAAGGCAGCCCTCGATGCAGCAGGGGGTGACGTGGTAGAGGCCCTGATAAACCTGGAAGGTGAAAAAGCTGATGCCGAGGAAAGGTTCCAGGACAGGGGCCAGGAAATATGGGGTCAGTTGAAAGAACTATTACATAAAGGGCAGGGTTATCGGATTAAGGTGAAAAAGGGTGACAAAACGGTCTTGCGGGTGCCTGCTTCCCTGGGAGCATTGGGGCTTCTGGGGGTGCTCGCCAGCAGTGAAATTGCCCTTATCGGTGCCCTGGGTACCGCTGCAGCCATGACCCAAAAATACACACTGGAAATTGAACGGCAGAATGATACAGAGGATAATGATGATAGTTCCTCTGGAACCAAACAAGATACCTAGCAGCAGGAGCCTGGGCATTGACATTGCACTACCAATTTGATAAATTAGTAAAAAAAATGAAAAGCGATGAAGAAGGAAAGGTTCGTCGGAGAATTGTTTTTAGAGAGCCCGGGATGGTGAAAAAGGGTAAACAATGCCGGCGGAAGGCGCCTCCGAGCTGCAAGAGGAAAACCAAAATTGGCCAGGGAAACACAGAACTAACATGCCTGGGGAAATTACACCGTCTAACGACAGGACAGAGGAGCCATTTGGTCGGTAAAACTTGCGCATAATCAAAGTGGGCTTTTTCCCCTCTGCCGGGTATTTTTATGATGGTAGAGGAAGAAGCCAAGCAGGGTGGAACCGCGGGAAAAACTCCCGTCCCTGGTAACAATACCAGGGCAGGGGAGTTTTTTAATTCTGAGGACAATGTGGAATAAGCTACCTTTCTCCCTCCCCGTCCGGGTATTAGAGGTAGTGCCCTGCAGGAATTGGTTTGCCAAACGTAAAAGAAAGAGTCTGTTATAAGGAGGAAGAATATGAATTTTCAGGAACTTATCCTGACCTTGAACAGTTTTTGGTCCCAACAAAACTGCATTATCCAGCAGCCCTATGATCTGGAAAAAGGCGCCGGCACCATGAATCCGGCCACCTTTTTAAGGGCACTGGGCCCTGAGCCCTGGCGGGTAGGCTATGTAGAACCCTCACGCCGCCCAACAGACGGGCGTTATGGGGAAAATCCCAACAGGTTGCAACACTACTATCAATATCAGGTGATTTTAAAACCTTCACCTGATGATGTAATACAGATTTACCTGGACAGCCTCAAGGCCATTGGCATTGACCCGGATGAACATGATATCCGTTTTGTTGAGGATAACTGGGAATCCCCCACCCTTGGTGCCTGGGGATTGGGCTGGGAGGTCTGGCTGGATGGCATGGAAATAACCCAGTTTACCTATTTTCAACAATGCGGTGGTATTGATTGCCGCCCTGTATGTGCAGAGATAACCTATGGTCTGGAAAGAATAGCTATGTATATACAAGGAGTAGACAGTGTTTATGATATCACCTGGGTGAATGATATCACCTACGGAGATGTTCACCACAAGGGTGAGGTAGAGCATTCTCATTATAATTTTGAATTAGCAGACACCACTATGCTGTTCAAACTTTTTGATTTGTATGAAAAAGAAGCACAAGCTGTAATCAGCAAAGGTTTTGTCCTACCAGCCTATGATTATGTGCTCAAATGCTCCCATACCTTTAACCTGCTGGACGCCCGGGGTGCTATCAGTGTTACTGAGCGAACCGGTTTCATCGCCCGGGTCAGGCATATGGCCCGGCTTTGTGCCCAGGCCTATGTAGAGCAGCGTGAGGCGCTGGGCTACCCGCTGCTGAAGAAGAAGGAGGTGCAGTAGTATGGTTGGCGAGCGCAAAGATTGTTTGCTGGAAATTGGTGTGGAAGAAATGCCGGCCAGATTCCTTGATCCTGCCCTGGCTGAACTAAAAAAATTGGCGGCGGCGGCCCTGGGGGAGCGGCGCCTGGATTATAAAAACCTGCATACTTACGGTAGCCCGCGCCGCATCACCTTACTGGTAGAGGGAATGGCCGTCAGTCAGGCGCCCCTGGAAAAGGAGATCAAAGGGCCTGCTGTCAAGGTTGCTTACAAAGATGGTGTCCCTACAAGAGCGGCAAAAGGTTTTGCTGCCGGCCAGGGGGTAAAGGTGACAGACCTGGTGCAAAAATCGGTAGGCCATGTGGATTATGTGTTTGCGGTTAAAAGAGAGGCAGGCAGGCTGGCTCAGGAGGTCCTGTCTTCAATATTTCCGGATTTGATTAGCGGGCTGCATTTTCCCAAACCAATGCGCTGGGGCGAGCAGGAGTTTCGTTTTGCCAGGCCCATCCGCTGGATTGTCTCCCTGTTCGGCACGGATGTTGTAGAATTTGAATTTACCGGATTGCAGGCTGGAAGAACTACCTACGGTCACCGTTTTCTCAGCAAAAAGCCGGTTGTCTTGGCCCAGCCGGCGGGCTATGTAGAGACAATGAGAAAGAACTATGTTCTGGTTGACGTTAACGAGCGTAAAAAAGAAATTTGGCGGCAGGTGGGTGAACTGGCCCAGGCGGCAGGCGGTGCTGTGGAAGAAGACACAGATTTGCTAAATGAAATAACTAATTTGGTAGAATACCCCACAGCCTTGATTGGTGAATTTAATGCCGATTATTTGAAGCTTCCCAAAGAGGTGCTGGTAACCTCAATGAGGGAACACCAACGTTATTTTCCTGTGGTGGATGATAAGGGCCAACTGCTGGCTAAATTTATTGCCGTTAAAAATGGTGCCGCCGATCACCTGGATATCATTAGAGCCGGAAATGAAAAGGTGCTCCGGGCTCGGCTGGCGGATGCTGACTTTTTTTATCAGGAAGACTTAAAAACTCCCCTGGCAGAGAGGGTGCAGGAGTTAAAGAAAGTGGTTTTCCAGGAAAAACTGGGCACTGTCTATGATAAAACTGTCCGTGTAGGAGAAACAGCCGCCTACCTGGCGGGTGTGCTGGGCATCAGGGAAGAGGCAAAGGAGGTAGCCCTCCGTACTGCTGCCCTGACCAAAGCCGACTTGGTCACTAATATGGTTAATGAATTTCCGGAACTGCAGGGATACATGGGCCGGGAATATGCACTGCGTGGGGGCGAACAGGAGGCCGTAGCCCGGGCCATTTATGAGCACTACCTGCCTCGTTTTGCTGGTGACCGGCTGCCCCAGACTATGGTCGGGAAAATACTGAGCATAGCCGATAAGATGGACACTATTGTAGGCTGTTTTGCTATCGGCATCCAGCCCACAGGTTCCCAGGACCCCTATGCCTTGAGACGACAGGCCCTGGGCGTAAGCAATATCATCCTGGAAACCAAGGCATCCCTATCACTGGAAAAACTAATCGAAACCAGCTATTGCAGCTACCAGGGAAAGGTACAGTTGAAGCTCCGCCTGGATCAGGTAAAAAAAGAAGTGGCGGCGTTTTTCAAACACCGGATTAGAGGTATCCTGGATGAAAAGGGTTTTACCTATGACACCATAGACGCAGTACTCAGCGCCGGTTATGATGATTTTAACGATATCCTTTTAAGGGCAAAAGCCCTGGCGGAATTCCGCCAAGAAGCAGATTTTGCTGATTTGCTGACAGCTTTCGTTCGGGCCAACAACCTATCTAAAAAAGCCGCTATCCAGCAAATTAACCCCGATTTGCTGGCAGATCCGGCGGAAAAGGAGCTGTACAGGCTACTGGCGGCAGTACAGGAAAAAGCGGGGGACTACCTAAAACAACAGGACTACCGTAGCCTATTTAGCGCCATTGCCACCTTGCAGGGGCCCCTTGATGAGTTTTTTACCTCTGTTCTGGTAATGGTGGATGAGGAACCCTTGCGAAACAACCGCCTGGCCTTGCTGGCCAGCCTGGCCGCCTTGGTAAAACAGGTAGCCGACTTGACCAAGGTGGTAGTAAGCGACTAGACCAGTGGAAAGCGGAAAGCTAAAAGTGGAAGTTGAAGGCCGAAAGCGAAAGCTGGAAAGATGGGGTTGGGCGGGAGGTATGGCTGCTGTTTGAGCTATTGTAAGTCGGCTGTTCGGATCTGAGAAACCAGGACAGGGGAACGGCGACACAGTCTTTGGGGCATTCCTTCGGGGGCAATCGGAATGTGGAAGGTAGAAAGAAGAAGCTGGGCTGGAAGGCAGATGTGGCCGGGTATTGGCTTAATAGTGGTTGGCTGTTGGTGGTTAGTGATTGATGGCCAGGCTCCCGGGGAATATCCCCCACCCATAGTGAAAACCAGCAGGTTTGACAGAAACAGGCTACATCGGGCCCTTATTCAAAAAGCGAATGAACCAGAGGAAAAGCGAAGGCACTGTTTGAGCCGCGTTAGCGGTGAGTTTGCCCGAGCCCGAGGGTGAATGAGCTCGGACAATAATCAGGGGTAGGCGGAGCCCTGTTGTAAGCCTTGCGGATAGATGGTGGTTGGCCGTTCGTATTTGGTGATTAGTCGCCCGAGGATGTTCTCAAACTAGATACCCAAGACAGGGGAATGGTGATACACCTCTATTTGGGGATTGGCTTGGTGCCCGAGGAATGTCCCCGATCATAAAGGGCACGCGGAGCCGTGTTGTTAACAGGATTTAACTTAGTGGGTTAATCAAATAAATGGTTGTCCGCTGAAAAAGGGATGGATATTATCCAAAAATTAATATATATTATATTTGTGCAAAAGCAAATTAGTATGTCACATATGCTCTATAAGGAGCGATTAATTTGAAACTTTCCAAGCGGCAAGAAAGCATTCTGGAGATTGTAACCAATCATGGTCCCATTACCGGTGAACGCATCGCCGAAAGGCTTTCCCTCACCAGGGCCACACTTAGACCGGACCTGGCCATACTGACAATGTCCGGCCTACTGGAAGCCCGCCCCCGAGTGGGCTACTTCCACAGCGGCAAATCCCGCTACCGGGTTGTGGCCGAAAAGCTAAACAGCGTCCTGGTGGACAGTGTCAAGTCAGTTCCTGTGGTGGTAGATGAAAAAAGCCTTGTCTATGATGCTGTGGTAACAATGTTTATCGAGGATGTGGGTACCCTTTTTGTGGTTAAAGAAGGAGGCTTGCTGGAAGGGGCCGTATCCCGCAAGGATCTACTGAAAACGACCCTGGGCAGCCAGGATATTCAGAAACTGCCTGTAAATGTGATCATGACCAGAATGCCCAATCTTATCTTGACCACACCAGAAGAAACAGTGTGGGTGGCGGCGAAAAAAATTATATCCCACGAAGTTGATGCCCTTCCAGTGGTACGTAAGGTTACCACCGCTAGTGGACAAGAGGGCTTTGAGGTCGTGGGCCGTTTGAGCAAGACCAACATTGCCAGGCTTTTTGTTGAACTAGGAGAAGGGTATTAAGGGGGTGTGCCATATTACTAACAAAACTATAATCTACATTGTTTCCGATTCTGTAGGTGAAACAGCAGAACTAGTAGTTCTAGCTGCGGCGAGCCAATTTAATCACGGCATGGTGGATATACGCCGGGTACCCTATGTTAATGATCCCAACGAAATACCTGAAATCGTGGCTGAAGCCAGCAGCTTCAATAGTATTATCGCTTATACCCTGGTCATTCCAGAGTTAAGGGATCGGCTAATTAGCGAGGCGGAAAAATACGATATCCCCACAGTAGATATTATGACCCCGATGTTGGAAGCACTGTCTACTGTTATTCATCGCCAGCCCAAACTGGAACCCGGACTGGTGCGGCGGATGGATGACGAATATTTTCGCAAGGTGGAGGCCATCGAATTTGCAGTCAAATACGACGACGGCAAGAACCCAAGAGGCATTGTGCGTGCCGATTTAGTAGTGATTGGGGTATCCCGTACCTCCAAAACACCTCTATGCATGTATTTGGCCCACAAACGCCTCAAGGTGGCTAATGTACCCCTGGTGCCGGAGGTAGCACCGCCTAAAGAAATATTTCAACTGCCGCCGTATAAATTAGTCGGCCTGACAATCAAGCCCAGGCATCTAAATGAAATCCGCCGAGAAAGGCTTAATACCCTTGGTTTAACCTCAAACGCCGACTATGCCAGTATGAAAAGGATTCTAAAAGAGCTGGATTATGCGGAAAATATTATGAAAGAAGCCGGTTGCCAGATAATTGATGTGACCAACAAGGCCATAGAGGAAACTGCTTCCAGGGTGATGGAAATTTATTATAGGGGGGAAAGACATGGCAACTAAATATGTCTACCTTTTTGAGGAAGGCAGTGCGGAAATGAAAAATCTACTGGGGGGTAAAGGCGCTAATCTTGCTGAAATGACCAACATTGGTCTTCCTGTTCCTCCCGGTATTATTATTACCACAGAAGCCTGCAAGGAATTTTCTGCTGCGGGACAAAAGTTCCCCGCTGGGTTGGAGGAACAGGTTAAAGGAAAAATAGCAGATCTGGAAGGCAAACTGGGAAAGAAGTTTGGTGACAGCGTCAATCCCCTGCTTGTATCCATCCGTTCCGGTGCCCCAGTTTCCATGCCCGGAATGATGGACACAGTATTAAACCTGGGCTTAAATGATATTACCGTAAGGGCCCTGAGCAAAAACACCGGCAATGAACGTTTTGTGCTGGATTGCTACCGCCGTTTTATAAACATGTTTGGCGATGTAGTGATGGGCATTGAGCATAGCAAATTTGAACGGATCCTGGACCGGCAAAAAACCAGGGCTCAGGTCATTAGCGACAACCAGCTCTCAGGCCGGGAATGGCGAAAGGTGATTGAAGAGTATAAAAAGCTAATCATCAGGGAAACAGGCCAGGAATTCCCCCAGGATCCAATGGAACAGCTCTTTATGACCATCTATGCCGTTTTCAATTCCTGGAACAACGATCGTGCTGTGGTGTATCGGAAAATACATAAAATCCCCGATGACCTGGGGACAGCTGTAAACATTCAGGCGATGGTGTTCGGTAATCTGGGGGACGACAGCGGCACCGGTGTGGCTTTTACCCGTAACCCTTCTACCGGTGAGAAGAGGTTATATGGCGAATACCTGATTAACGCCCAAGGGGAAGATGTGGTAGCCGGCATCCGTACACCCCAGCCCATAGCTGCCCTAGATCAAGATATGCCTGATATATTTAAACAGTTTGCCCAGACCTGCGGGCTGCTGGAAACACATTACCGGGACATGCAGGATATAGAATTTACAGTGGAGCAGGGCAAGCTGTGGATACTCCAGACCAGAAATGGGAAACGCACGGCTCAGGCAGCCATAAAAATTGCCGTAGATATGGTGCAGGAGGGTTTGATCACCAAAGAGGAAGCATTGCTGCGGATCGAGCCGGGCCAACTTGACCACCTGTTGCACCACCGCATTGACCCAGCAGCCAAACTAAACATTGTGGCCGCCGGATTACCCGCCTCACCTGGCGCGGCCTCCGGCATGGCTGTGTTTGACGCCGATATGGCAGAGAAATTGGGCCAGGAAGGCAAAAAACTGGTGCTGGTACGCACAGAAACTACCCCCGACGATATTCACGGTATTATGCATGCGCAAGGTATACTGACTTCTAGAGGCGGCATGACCAGCCATGCTGCAGTTGTGGCCCGAGGTATGGGCAAGCCCTGTGTGTGTGGTTGTGAGGCCCTGCAGATTGACTACGACAAGCAGGAGTTTAAGATCGGCGATCTGGTGGTTAGGCAAGGGGACATTATTTCTATTGATGGTGCCACAGGAAATATTCTCACCGGGGAGGTACCGATGATTGCCCCCGGTTTATCAAAGGAATTTCAGCAGTTGCTGGACTGGGCAGATCAGATTCGTACCCTGGGAGTGAGAGCCAATGCCGATAACCCGGAAGACGCTGCTAAAGCCAGGGAATTCGGTGCAGCCGGCATTGGCCTGACCCGGACGGAACACATGTTTATGGCTCAGGAAAGGCTACCCCTGGTGAAGGAAATGATCCTGGCAGACACTCTGCAGGAAAGAGAAGATGCAGTGAACAAACTGCTGCCCCTGCAGCAGGAAGATTTCTATGGAATTCTAAAAGCAATGGATGGCTATCCGGTGACCATCAGGCTGTTGGATCCGCCTCTACATGAGTTTTTGCCCGATGCCGAGGACTTGATGGTTGAGATTACACGGCTCAAGCTGACTGGTAATGATGAAACAAAAATAAAAGAGAAAGAAGCATTGTTGCGTAAAGTCAGATCCCATTCTGAACACAACCCGATGCTGGGCCACCGGGGCTGCCGGCTGGGGATTTCTTTCCCGGAAATTTACACCATGCAGGCCCGGGCTATTTTCCAGGGGGCGGCAAAACTGGTGCAGGAAGGTTTCAATCCCATCCCTGAAATCGAGGTGCCATTGGTTACAGACAGAAAAGAACTGGAGCATCTGCGGGAACTGATTGAGCAGGTAGCTACTGAAGTCCAAAAAGTAAGTGGGGCTGATTTTGCATATACCATCGGGACAATGATAGAGATACCCCGGGCAGCCCTGCTGGCAGATGAGGTGGCGGCAGCGGCAGATTTCTTCTCCTTCGGCACCAACGACTTGACCCAGACTACCTTTGGTTTTTCCCGGGATGATGCGGAAGGTAAATTCATGCACAAATATTTAGACCTGAAAATACTTACCGACAACCCATTTGTGGCCCTGGATCGTAAGGGAGTGGGCAAACTGATGCGGATGGCAGTGGAGTTAGGCCGCGGTACTAAGCCCGACCTGCTCATCGGCATCTGTGGCGAACACGGTGGGGAACCCAGTTCCATCGAGTTCTGTCACCAACTTGGTTTGGATTATGTCAGCTGTTCCACCTACCGGGTGCCTATAGCCAGACTGGCCGCCGCCCAGGCGGCTGTAAATCGGTCACAGGTATAATTTATATAAGGTTAACCCAAAAAGGGCGCTACCACTAAATTATAGGTGGTAGTGCCCTCCTTTTATTATCTGTCCTGTTAGGAAATACGGGTTTTTATTAACTGGGCAAATGCTTTTTGGCAAACTTCTGAAATTCATTCTATTTTCGGGACACCCGGCGTTTTGATGACTGGATGCGTGTAGATAATAGGCTCTTTTCCAGGCCGATAAAACCTATCCTTATGAAAAGGAAGTCAGGGTCATAGGGGAGAATACTAGAAATAAGAATAATTAATTGTGGGTTGATTGCTTTGGTGCAGATGAGGCTGTTTGTAGCGGTGAATTTACCGCCTACAGTTAAAAAAGACATTGATTTATTTATACAGGATTTGAAAAAGATTGACGGCGACATAAGGTGGGTTAGACCGGAAAATCTGCATCTGACGGTGCAATTTCTCGGCAATGTCCACGGGGAACTGGTGCAGGCTGTGACGGAAGCCCTGCATAGGGCCGCTGCAGGGGTGGCCCCTTTTACCCTGCAACTGGGTGGTGTTGGTGTTTTCCCCTCCCGGGAAAGGCCCCGAGTTTTCTGGGTGGGTGTGAGCGGTGATATTGCCGTCCTACGGCAGCTAAACCGCCAGGTGCAGGGGGAGTTAAAGGAACTGGGTTTTGACCCGGGGAAAAACAGGTTTTCACCCCATCTGACCCTAGCCCGGCTACGTTCACCAGCCGGCTTTGTCCAGATCATGGCTCGGGCGGAAAAAATAGCTGCCGGTAAAGCCTTTGGGGTGGCAGACATCGCTACAGTAGACCTGATGCTCAGCAAATTGGGCCCCGGGGGGCCAAAATACCACCTACTGGCCAGTGTGCCTCTTATAGGCGTTTCCTGAGGCATATTAGCTGAAAACCCGGCATAAAATTTATTTAAATATCCATGAAAGTGAGATGGGCAATGTTTATCCTTGCATTGAACGGGAGCCCCCATAAAGAGGGAAATACCGCCCTTTTGCTGAATAACGCTCTGGCTGAAATTAGGGCGGATGGGGTGGAAACCTGTCTGCTCCAGATTGCAGAAGGAGTATATGATGCTCAAAACCCTTTTTGCCTGTATTGCAGCACGCCATGTGACGGAAGGTGCTATAAAAACACCAGGTTGGAAAAAATGTTAAGTTTGCTCAGTCGTGCCGATGGTGTTTTACTGGGCAGCCCGGTATATTTCGGTACTGTTTCCGCCCAACTGAAATCCTTTTGGGATAAGACCAGGATGCTTAGGCGGGAAAAACAACTGCTCAATGTAGTGGGCGGTGCCCTGGCTGTTGGCGGTTCTCGTTTCGGGGGCCAGGAAACGACCCTGCGTGCTCTACAGGATATGATGTTGTGTCAAGGGATGATTGTAGTGGGTGATGCTCACCAGGATGATGATGCCGGACATCAGGGTGCCTGTGCCCAGCAGCCGGCCGGGGATGATATGGCAGGGTTGGCCCGGACTAGGATTCTGGCCCGGCATGTGCTACAGGTGGCTCGGGCCACGGCGGGTCTCAGACAGAGAAAAAATGTCGATTAACAATACCCCGGCGTCTTTTGCGGCCCCGGGTTTCTTTTTTATAAAAACTCCTGGTTACCGCCGTACCGGATCCCTGCTATGGACTGAGCAGCTGGACAGGGGATCTGAGCGGAGATGTATCCCCAACGATTTTTACAATACCTGGCGTCGGCCAAAATATCACCATCGGGGCTTGTGAGAAGAAGGCGAGCCGGATCTATGACACCAGGGAGAAGCAGGCTATAATATTGGTATTGGAAATATAATGAATTTGGTAATATCACAAAAGGAGGCGAGTTCTGCCCGCCTCCTTTTGCCTATTATTTCCACCAGACGGGGTGCCAGTCTCTCATTTAGTGAAAATGTTCCCCGGGGTTTTAGCAGGCAATCGTTGCAGTAGCGTTGCCAAAGGCGATATTGGTGCTTTGTTGACTGCTTTCTCGTCAAAGAAGGCGGTATATTCCTCCATTAATACGGCAAGCATTCCGGCATTTGTGCCACCATAATCTTATTTACGTACCGGTGTATTCAGGCGATAAATCAAGGCTGATTGGTTATTTACGGTAAGAAAAATGCCGGGTTAATAAATTTTTCCCTGGGGGAAGGAAGTAATGATACGCCATTGAAGCTATAGTATAGGATGCTATTAATTTCAAACCCGAATAGGGCGGTGGTTTTAAATGGATATCCGTCGTCGTTCCGAGGAGTTAGAGTGCCGCATATTATCTCCCCGGGCCTGTTTAAGCAGTGCCAGCCGCGGTCGGCGGCTAAAAGAAAAAGAATGTTCTGTGCGTACCGCCTTTCAGCGTGACCGAGATAGGATCATTCATTCCAAAAGTTACAGGCGTCTCAAACACAAGACGCAGGCTTTTATCATCCCGGAAGGGGACCATTATCGTACCAGACTAACCCATACAATGGAGGTAGCGCAAATTGCCCGTACGGTGGCCAGGGCATTACAGCTTAATGAGGATCTGACTGAGGCGGTGGCGTTGGCTCATGATCTAGGCCACACACCTTTTGGCCACGCTGGTGAAGAGGCGCTAGACAGTGTCTTTAAACCCGGTTTCAAGCACAATGAACAGAGCCTACGGGTGGTAGATTATCTGGAAAACGGTCGGGGTCTTAACCTTACCTGGGAGGTGAGGGACGGGATTTTAAGACACACCGGCCCTGAAATCCCAGCTACCTTGGAGGGACAGATTGTCAGAGTGGCAGATCGGGTTGCCTATATCAACCATGACATTGATGATGCCATCCGGGGGGGGATTATTACAGTAGAGCAGATTCCCGCGGAATGCCTGTCTGTTCTTGGCCGGGAACATAGGGAACGGATTAACACAATGGTGTTGGACTTGATCCGGGCCAACCAGGAAGGGACAAGAGAAATCAAAATGAGTCCACCCATCCAATCTGCTACCGCCAGGCTTAGGGACTTTATGTTTCAAAATGTTTACAAAAGCCCCCAGTCCAGGCATGATGCGAACAAGGCCTGTCATGTAATGCAAAATCTATATAAATATTTCAATGAACATGTGGATCTTCTCCCGCCTGAATACCGGCAGCGAATTGGTACGGAAGGGGCCGAGCGGATCGTGTGTGATTACATTGCCGGCATGACGGATAATTTTGCTATCAGGGTATACCAGCGTTGTTTCTTACCACTACCGAGGATGCACAGGGTCCCCACAGATATTTGCTGGTCGGGTTTTGTCGAAAAAAAGGATAATGGGTAGAAAGGGCGAATTACATTGTTATAAAATGCATTTTTGGTCAGGATGGCCAATAACATTTCACGGAAGGACAAAAAATGTATTTGTGGAACTGTTTTAGTATTACTGGATTTATGGAAGAAGAAGGGTGATCCTGGGTGAGTTTTATACCCAATGAGATAATCGAAACAGTTCGCCTGCGTTCAGATATTTTACACCTGGTATCACGTTATGTAAAACTGCAGAAAAAAGGCAGAAACTACACGGGGTTATGTCCCTTTCATGAGGAACGGACACCTTCTTTTACAGTGACTCCTGAAAAACAAATTTTTTACTGTTTCGGCTGCAATATAGGCGGCGATGTTTTTAAATTTCTCATGCTCAAGGAGAACTTGACATTTAGTGAAGCTGTGAAAACACTAGCCGAACAGGCGGGGGTTGTCCTACCTGTAGATGATAACCCTGCGGCCCGTGAAAGGAATGCCAAACGACAGGTATTAGAAAAGGCCACCAACCTGGCCAAAGAGTTTTTTGCTAATAAATTACAGAGTGCGGCAGGGGCTGCAGCCAGGGATTATTTGCAGGCAAGGGGTCTAGATCCTCGGCAGTGGGAAAACTTTCAAGTCGGGTTTGCTCCGGCAAACTGGCAGTCCTTGCTGGATTATCTGGTGCAAAATGGCTGCCGACAGCAGGATATAATAGAGGCAGGCCTGGCGACCAGTGGCAAAACAGGCCACATCTACGACCGTTTTCGCAACAGGATTATATTTCCGATTGGGGATGCAGCCGGACGGACAGTTGGTTTTGGGGGCCGGGTTTTAGACGATACCTTACCCAAATACCTAAACAGCCCGGAAACGCCCTTTTTCAGTAAAAGCCGGACCCTGTATGGGCTGCATCAGGCCAGACAGTCTATCAGAGAAAAAGACTGTGTTGTGGTGGTGGAAGGTTACATGGATGTACTCATGGCCCACCAGTATGGATTTACCAATACGGTAGCCACACTGGGTACTGCTCTTACTATGGAACACGGGCGCTTGTTGTTGAACAATAGCCGCAATGTAATATTTGCCTTTGACGCTGATGTCGCCGGTGTGGCTGCTACCATGCGGGGGTTGGATATTTTACGGGAATTGGGCTGTGAGGTTAGTGTGCTGAACATTCCTGAAGGTAAGGATCCTGATGATTTTCTAAGACGACACGGTGCCGCGCCCTGGGAAGAGTTGATCAGGGGGGCCACATCCCTCATTGAATATAAACTGCAGTATGCCGCCGGCAGGGGAATGATCACCACAGTGGCGGAAAAACTAGAGGTTATGAGGTCGGTTTTCCCAGACCTTTTGACGGTGAATAAGGTTGAAAGGGAAGAGGGCCTGAAAAAAATTGCCCGCACACTAAATCTAAGCTGGGATACCGTGGCGGGGGAACTGAGAGCCTTTGAGAGAAAACAGTATAAAAGAGGGGTATACCCGGATAAAATTGTTAAAAACATACATACTATTAGAGGAAAAGAGAAAAAAATGGATGCCAGGGAGAAGTCCGAGGCTATTCTATTAAGGATGGTTTTGGATGATCCTTCATTAGGGGAAAAAGTCGTGACTGGGATAGGCGAAATTCCATTTAAAAATGATAATTATCAAAGGATATTTGTGAATTGTCTTGAATTATATAAAAGCCCGGGTTACTGCCCCGAAGGACTGCTAAATCTGTTGGACAGCGAAGAAGAGCAAAACCTGTTGAGTAAACTGCTGATAATGGATATTCCAGGAGAAAATCCTGTTAAGATAATGAAGTGGTATATTGACTCGATTAACCGGTGTATACGCCAGGAGCGGAGGGAAGAAATCCTGGAAGAAATAAAAAACCTGGAAAAATTAGATGGTAGTATGCTGGAAAAAGATTTATTAAGGGAACTGGTATTATTAAAAGGGATAGATGAAGCTGAAAAGGCGGGCAATTTTTTACGTGTTGCTGAATTAACGGCTAAATATAGGGAGTATTTTAGTGTTAGAAATGGGGAGCACCGCGTTGAGGGGAGGGATAACATTTGAGTGAAGAACAACTAGTTTCCGCAGGGGTAAAGGAGTTAATTGCCAAAGGGAAAAAGCGCGGTGTCCTGACGTATAACGAAATTATGGATGGTTTACAGGGAGTTGACCTAACACCAGAACAAATTGATGAAATTTATGAAAAACTTTCCGGGTTGGGTATTGAGGTTGTACAGGAGGCCACGGATGATGATGAAACTAAAGAAAGCGCTACGTTGGAATCAAAAGACGATAAGGAAAAGGAAGAAGTTAACCTGGCGGTGCCCGAAGGTGTGGGCATTGATGATCCCGTGCGCATGTATTTAAAAGAAATCGGCCGTGTGCCCCTGCTCACATCGGACGAAGAAGTGGAACTGGCTATGCGCATGGAGGCAGAGGACGAGGAGGCAAAAAGAAAACTTGCCGAGGCTAATCTCAGGTTGGTAGTCAGCATTGCCAAACGGTATGTGGGCCGGGGCATGTTGTTTCTGGATCTTATCCAGGAAGGTAACCTGGGCCTGATCAAGGCTGTGGAGAAATTTGACTACCGCAAGGGATATAAGTTCAGCACCTATGCTACCTGGTGGATTAGACAGGCGATTACCAGGGCTATCGCGGATCAGGCCAGGACCATCAGGATCCCAGTGCACATGGTAGAAACCATAAACAAATTGATCAGAGTACAAAGGCAGTTGCTGCAGGAATTGGGACGGGAACCGAATCCGGAAGAAATTGCCAAAGAAATGAATATTACCGAGGAAAAGGTTAGAGAAATACAAAAAATTGCTCAGGAACCGGTGTCGTTGGAAACACCAATTGGTGAGGAGGAGGACTCCCACCTGGGTGACTTTATAGAAGATCAAGATGCCAGGGCACCTGCTGAGGAAGCCTCCTTTACGTTGTTGCGCGAACAGCTGGATGAAGTGCTGGAGACCTTGACTGATAGGGAGCAAAAGGTGTTGCGTCTGCGCTTCGGCCTGGATGACGGTCGCGCCCGCACCCTGGAAGAGGTGGGGCAGAAATTCGGTGTTACTCGGGAGCGTATCAGGCAGATTGAGGCCAAAACACTGCGTAAGCTAAGGCATCCCAGTCGTAGCAAGAAATTGAAAGACTATCTTGATTAAAATATTTAAAATGAATCATTGACGTTGGGCACAAATTATCGTATAATATCATTTGTGCCGACGTTCCTCGATAGCTCAACGGTAGAGCAACCGGCTGTTAACCGGTAGGCTGTAGGTTCGAATCCTACTCGAGGAGCCAATCTTGGGCCCATAGCTCAATGGTAGAGCATCCGGCTCATAACCGGCTGGTTCCAGGTTCGAATCCTGGTGGGCCCACCAAGCCAAGCAACAACCAACGCAACGAACAGTCAACATGGCCCCTTGGTCAAGTGGTTTAAGACACCGCCCTTTCACGGCGGTAACACGGGTTCGAATCCCGTAGGGGTCACCATATAAGGGCGATTAGCTCAGCTGGGAGAGCGCCTGCCTTACAAGCAGGATGTCGGCGGTTCAAACCCGTCATCGCCCACCAACAAAAACCTTTAGCGCCGAATGTTGGCACTAAAGGTTTTTTATGGTGGCAAAAAATTACCGGTGTTAATAAATTAGAGCACCAAATCTTCATTGAGATGACTGCAATTGGTGGCGATAGCATTCATTGCTGCTGCATTTATGGGATAGGCTATAGGCGAGGGTGAAACCAAAGGATGTGTTGCTGCCTGGAAGGTGTTTAGTTCAGTGGCTGTAATGTTTTTTAGGATAGCCAGGCTTAAAATGTTAATTATTTCAGCCACCGTATTTCCGCCGGAGATTTGGGCTCCCAGGATAATGCCGGAACATTTAGAGAAAATAAGTTTAATGTTTACCTCCTGGGCATCCGGCAGAGAACCGGGGTGGCGATCCTTGGTCTTGAACTCACCGATCATGATTGTAAAACCTTCTTGTCTTGCCCTTGTTTCTGTTAGACCGGCCGCCGCAAATGTTTTGCCAAATATTTTTGTGGAGAAGGTGCTGATTGTACCCTTATTAGCCCTGATTAACCGCAACTGGAAGGCGTTGCTTCCCGCTATTTTAGCTTCCATTGCCGCCGTTGATGCCAGTAGTAGGGGCACATCCTTTCCGGTAAAAAAGCATTTCTTTTCTGCACAGTCGCCAACAGCAAAAATATCCGGATCACTGGTTTTCATGTACTGATCGACCATTATAGCCCCTTTATCATTCATTGTCAGCCCACAATCTTTTCCTAAGGTGCCATTAGGTTTCATTCCTAGACCGAGGATGACCACCTCCGCCGGGATTGTTCGACCATCTTCTAGTTCAATGGCTTCTACAGCACCTTTACCAAGTATTTTGCTCACCCTGGTGTTGGTCATTACGTTAATGCCATTGCTACTAAGGAGACGCTCGATGTCATCAGTGTATTTCTTGTCGAATGCCTGCCATAGGCATGAACCCGCTGCCTCGATTAGGGTGACATTTTTGTCCAATAACCTGATTTGCTCGGCAAATTCAACACCGATAAAACCACCACCGATGACGGTAACATTTTGGGCAGCCTGCAACTTTTTATGAATTTTATTTAAATAGCCTTCGTCTTTCAATATTGGAAATACATTGTCCAAATCATGCCCCTCAATAAACGTGGGGATAATAGGTAGGGAGCCGGTGGCAATAACCAGTTTTTGGTAACCGATAATGCCATTGTCCCTGGTTGTTACCCTTTTTTGCTCCTTGTTTATTTCTAAAGCACTATCGACGATTAGGTTGATATTGGCATTGGTGAGCATGGAATCAGGGATAATATTTTTTTTGGAGTCATGGAGGGTGCCAAAGATGTAGGGTATGCCGCATGGGACCATCACTGTTTCAGTTTCACGGATTAGGGTAATATCAATGTCACCGTAAGCTTTACGGGCCATCGTAGCCGTAAGGATACCACCAGCACTGCCACCGATAACCAAAAAATCAGTCCTTTTCATTTTCCATATCCCTTCCTTTCCCAATTCTAGTCCTTACATTGCCTTTAAAAAGCAATAGAGGTAACCATCCACAAACACAGCTGCCTTTTTCTCTTTCATACAATAGTTTTCAGTGAAAATATTGGGGACAACGATAAAGATGTGTGAGTATTAATTGGATTGTCAAAAGGGAAATACTGGGTTCCCATAGAAAATGGACTTTCAACCCCCCTCCTATAAAATGATTTACTGAATATTGTAGCAAATTATAAACCAATTGAAAATCCCCCCGGCCAGTTTTATTTATGGGCCACAGGGGGATTTGTTCTAACTATTAATCCGACTGATTGTTCTGTGGAAAAACATCACCTTCGGCATGCTGCAGTAGGCTGATAAAAATTTTGGCTATATGGGGATCAAATAGGGTGCCGGCCCGGCGCCCTATTTCCTGTAGCGCTTCGTCTTTACCCATGGTAGAAGCTTTACAGTGAGGGTGTAAAAGGTGATCATAGGCATCAACAACGGAAATAATGCGGGCAAACAGGTGGATTTCCTCGCCTTTTAAACCTTTTGGGTAGCCCGATCCATCCCAGTTTTCATGGTGATTAAGTACCGCCTCTGCTAACTGGTGTGTTTCATCAAAATAGCTAAGTATCCTGCTGCCGATAATGGGATGCTGCTCTGTTTTCTTGTGTGCCATCAGGTCAAACTGACTACCCTTGTTTAACAGATCCGGGCTAAATACAATTTTGCCAATATCATGGAGGCGACCTGCCTCTCTGAGCAGGAGGATGTCAGCCCCAGGCAACTCCAGGGCCAAGCCCATCTTGCCGCACAATTTACTTACCCGCCTAGCATGCCTTTCTTCTGATTGGTTTTCTTGATAGAGGAAGTTGGTTATGAAACTTAGCTCACGGCTTTGCAAATCATCCCGGCCCAGGGTTTTAGCAGCATACATTTTGGCCTCTGCTCTGTTGAGGGTTTGGATGATATCTTCTTCCATTGTCCTTTTAGTATCGCAACCGGTGGAAATACTACATTTGATGGCCCGGATTTGCTGCTCGTAGGTCTCTTTTTTTATCCTGTTGGCAATATTTTCAGCCTCAGCAAGGCTTGTTTTTGGCAGCAGCAGCAGGAACTCGTCACCACCCCAGCGGGCAATGATATCGTCGGCCCGGCACACATGCCGCATCACCTCAGCCACCCTTTCCAGCAACATATCACCAAAGGCATGGCCAAAAATATCATTGGTGAGCTTCAGACTGTTCACATCGCCCATGATGATGGAAATGGGCAGGTTCCTTTCCGTATCCAGACGATGCAACTCTTCCTCTAGAAAACGCCTATTATATAACCCGGTCAGGGAATCGTGGAAGCTCATGTACTCAATTTTTTTTCTCTGTTCCCTTTTTTCAGTGACATCACGGAAAACAAGCACCACACCGGCGATTTGGCCCCTGTCATCCAAAACGGGGGCCGCACTATCCTCCAGGTGGTATTTTGTACCATCCCTGCTGGTGAGAATAGCATGATTCCCCAGCTCTTGTGGTTGTCCTGTGGCGAATACCTTCTCAATGGGGTTGTCAATGGTAAAGCCTTCTTGCTCATGTGACAGGTGAAAGACTTGTTTATAGTTCATGCCTGCTGCTTCTTCCTGTGACCAACCGGTCAGCCGAGAGGCCACTGCATTTAAAACCTCAATGTTTTCCTGGTTATCGATGACCATCACACCGTCTCCAATGGACAGTAGGGTCTGATAATATCTATTCCGTTCATAGACCAGTGTTTCTGCTGATTCCCTGCGCTGGACCGCATTCCATACCCCGGCCATGAGCATGGTCATTTCATCAACATCTGTTTCGTCATAATCTGTTTGTTTGTTAGCAAACCCAACCACAGCTACAATCCGGTCATCAATGATTACTGGAAAGGACATAAATTTTTTTAGTTCCACATGTCCCGCGGGGTAACCCTTCTTCAGGAGGTTTGGCAGTTGGAAACCATTGACAATAATCGGCTTGCGCTGCCTTACTACCTCACCCCAGATACCTGTGTTGCCCAGGCTATATACCTTTGGTTGACCAGGAACAGTGCATTCTTCCATTACCCCCTTTGTCCAGGAATTAAGGATGAATTCTTTCTTGTCTTCATTATAAAAATATATGTAGCCATATTGGCTGTCGGTGATTTTCAGCAGCTCATGAAGGGCATAGTCCAGTTGCTCTTGTTTGCTCTCAAAGCTGCGGCTCAGCATCTCCAATAGCAGCTTCTGGTGTTTAAGGTGTTGTTCCCGTGATTGCTGCCATTTATGTTCTTCTGTGATGTCGCTAATATAGGCGCCTACACCGTAGGCACCATTGGGCAAAGGAACAGGGAACTTTGTGGTCCTAAAAAACCT
>JAAYRI010000111.1 GCA_012518875.1 Peptococcaceae bacterium | reverse complement strand
GATCGATCCTGTTGACACTGTTTCCCATAGTAGCCTGGTTATCCACATGTTTGGACGTATGAATTGCAGTAGGGAGGATAATGTAGCTTCATGGCGATAAATAGTGGTAATGGAAACAAATGCGGGGAAATAACCACTAGTCTTCAATTTTATGTGGAAAAACCTGGGGATGATGTGGATAAAATTACAAAGGAAATGGAATAACCACCTTTACGGGTGGTTTTGTTTTTAAAAGGAATATAACCCTATGGGGCGGGTCCCCACAATCTACCTGTGAAAAACCAGCCCCACCTATTGATTTTGCCAAAGCATTTCGGTATATTGATGGAGTGTTGCTGGAAAAGAAACGGAACCTGGGGATGGGTACCCCTTTCCAAATATTACATGGAAAGCCCCACAAATGAAATGTGGGATCTGTCCCCTCGTTGCACGGCGGTCGCAGCCAACCCGCCTATCAAAACAAGGAGGTCTTTTTTTGTGCGTTACCGGCTATTCCCTTTTGTGATGGTCGCTTTTGTGGTGGTTTTACTGGTCAGTAATACAGTGGCGGTAAAAGTAACCCAATTGGGACCCTTCTATTTTGACGGGGCCACAGTACTTTTCCCCCTGACCTACATTTTTGGTGACATCCTGACGGAGGTTTATGGTTTCAAGAGGAGCCGTTTTGTGATCTGGTCCGGCTTTATAGCCTGTGCTTTTATGGCCCTGGCCTACTCCCTTATCGGTGTCCTACCGGCCGCCCCTGATTGGGATCACCAGGAGGCCTACAGGGCGATCCTGGGACAGACGCCGCGCATCGTTCTGGCATCCCTAATTGCCTATTTTTGCGGCGAGTTCACCAACAGCTTTATCCTGGCCAAAATGAAAATCCTCACCGCCGGGCGCTGGCTCTGGACACGAACCATTGGTTCCACGGTAGTGGGCCAGGCTGTAGACACATCTATTTTTGTGGCTATCGCCTTTATTGGGGTGATCCCCTGGGTGGCTTTAGTGTATATGGGCATCAGCAATTATGTTTTTAAAACCCTATTTGAAGCGGCAGCTACACCGGCCACCTATGCTGCCTGCTGTTGGCTCAAGCGGGTGGAACAGGAGGATTACTATGATGAAAAAACCAACTTCAACCCTTTCGCTGTATCCATAGAAGACCTGGAGAAATAAGAAAAGGCGTGGCGGGGTCAACCGTCACGCCTTTGGCGTTAATGAAACTCCACATCAATTCTTTTTCTTGTGTCTGAATGGAGCTTGGGCATGCGAATTTCCAAAACACCATTTCTATAGGCTGCTCTGACTCCCTCTGAGGAGACACGGGCGGGCAGGGTGACCGATCTCTGAAAACGCCCAAAGAAACGTTCCTGCCTGTGCATGTTTTCATCCTTTATTTCGTTAACCCTGTTGACGGTGCCGCCAATGTTAAGCTGGTTGTTGTCAATTTCAATATTTACATCCTCTTTCTTTTCCAGGCCCGGGATTTCACACTGAGCGACAACCTCCTTTTCTGTTTCATAAACATCAATACTGGGATTACCAAATTGACCGAAATTGCTTCTAGGGGCTGGTAACCCCCCGGAAAAAAACCGGTCAAATTCCCTTCTCAGGTTGTCCAGGTGGCGAAATGGTTCATAAGGAATGAGGGGCATACAAATAACCTCCTTATTATTTTTTTTATATATTTCCCCAAAATTTCAGGATACATGCATTTCAATTGACAATACCCTAGTGTTGTGCTATGATATGCCCTATAAAGAAGCAGAAGCAAAAAAGGGTGTGATTGTTTGCGGCTTTCCACCAGGGGACATTACGGTCTAAAGGCAATGTTCGATTTGGCTAAAAACCACGGTTCAGGCCCTATTTCTCTGAGGATTGTGGCCCAGCGCCAAAACCTTTCAGACAACTATCTGGAACAACTCATAGCTATGCTCCGGAAAGCCGGTTTGGTAAAAAGCATGCGTGGGGCTAAAGGAGGTTATTTCCTAGCCCGCGATCCTGCGGAAATAAGGGTAGGTGATGTGATCCGCGCCCTGGAGGGCCCGATTGCGCCTGTACATTGTGTTAGTGAAAAAAACCCCGGCAACTGTAATGAGGCCGACAACTGTATTACCCGTACTGTCTGGGTGCGGGTCAGGGACAGCATTGCCCATGTTCTGGACTCCATTACCCTTGCCGATTTATGCCGGCAGGCAGAAGAAGCCAATAAAGATTGAGGTAGCAGGTTAAAATATAAACAGTCCTGTTGAGGAGGTATGGTTATGTACACTGAAAAGGTAATGGACCATTTTCAAAACCCTAGAAATGTGGGCGTGCTGGCTGACGCCAACGGCGTTGGCGAGGTGGGTAATGCCCATTGTGGAGATATCACCAAGATATATCTAAGGATTGAGGATAATATTATTAAGGATATAAAATTCAAAACCTTCGGCTGTGCTGCGGCTGTGGCCTCCAGCAGTATGCTCACGGAAATGGCCAAAGGAAAAACTATAGAAGAAGCATTGGTTATTACCGACCAGATGGTAGCCAAAGAACTAGATGGCCTGCCGGAACAAAAGTTGCATTGTTCCAATATGGCGGCCCAGGCTATGCATGTGGCCATTGAGGATTACAGGAAAAAACAAGGTGCGTGATTCTTTGCTAGATAAAAAAAAGGTTGTTGTAGCTATGAGCGGCGGTGTGGATAGTTCTGTTACCGCCGCCCTATTATTAAAAAAGGGCTATGATGTGTGCGGGGTGACCATGCAGGTGGGGGACACTGATCAGGTGAGAGAGGGGGATCAATCAACCAGCTGCAGCTCCCAGGCCGCTCTGGCAGATGCTCGGAAGGTGGCTGCTGGGCTGGGGATCCCCTTTTACGTCACCAACCTGCGGGATGTTTTTGCGGCAAAGGTGATTAATTATTTCACAGATGAATACCTGCAGGGGCGCACACCCAATCCCTGCATCGCCTGCAATGAACATGTAAAATTCACGGCCCTTCTAGACTGGGCCCTATCCCGTGGTGCCCATTACCTGGCTACCGGCCATTACGCCCGACTGGGGTTCAGCAAGGAACATGGGCGCTACACCCTACAGCGGTCCGCCGACCAAAGAAAGGATCAGACCTATATGTTGTACAGGCTGAACCAACACCAGCTGGCCCACACCTTGATGCCCCTGGGTGATTACACCAAAGACCAGGTGCGCCAACTGGCTCTAAACATGGGCCTACAGGTGGCGGATAAGGCAGACAGCCAGGAAATCTGCTTTGTGCTGGACGACAACTATCGTAATTTTTTACGTGAAAAGACCAGGGGGATCAAACCCGGCCCTTTTGTCAATATGCAGGGGGAAGTGATCGGAGAGCATCAGGGTATTCCCTTTTATACTATCGGACAGCGCCGGGGGTTGGGTGTAGCCGCTGCTGAAAGGCTCTACGTCGTTAAAATTGATCCGACCCACAATACCATTACCCTGGGACCGGAGGAAGACATTTTTGGTGCTGATTTAATTGCCGTAGACGTTAACCTGATGCTGTATGAAGAGTTACCTGGCCCAATGGAACTGGCGGCACAAATCCGTTACAACGGCCGCCCGGTACAGGCTACTGTTTCCCCTTTACCTGGTAACAGTGTGCAGGTGCATTTTCGCCAGCCGCTGCGGGCAATTACCCCTGGCCAAGCGGTGGTTTTTTATCAGGATGAATACCTGGTCGGGGGCGGTGTCATTTCCTCTATAAATGGGAATAAAATGAATTTAACCCAGTAGATATACTGGAGGATTATGGTCCCGAATCTAGCCCTGTTAG
>JAAYRI010000110.1 GCA_012518875.1 Peptococcaceae bacterium | reverse complement strand
GCTTTACAAAAGTTGCAGGCCAGCAACATCGCCCCGGTGGACATGGCTCAGTGTGCCATTGGGCCCGGCATGGGTGTGTACTCACGTTTCAGCAAGATACTAGAAGCGGACGGTACACCGATGGGTGTCCGTGGAGCATTGCAGATTATCAACCAGGAGCTGGATCTGTATTTTACCGAGCAGGACGGGGAAATGGACAGCGACAGCCGCTTTTGTATAGATCTGTATACACAGTACGCTTTTAACGATGTGCCCTTTGGTGAGGCCGATGTATTGGCCCGAGCCAAGAACACATCAGTGGAAAAGCTGGCGACAAGTAATGCTCTATATGCCCAAAAGGGTGTGGTGCGCCTGTTGACGCGGGAAGAAATCCCGGAAAAAATGGCGCATGGCGGGAAGATGATCTGGCTGCTGACACAGCAGTTGACCCATGCACTAGAAAAAAATGGAGTAGCCGGGGTGGCCCAGATCCTGACAGATGTCTTGGCTGAGCCGGAACGGGCGAAGGCCCTGGCGTACCGCTTGTTTACAATAGCGGAACGCAAAGGCTGGGCCGGGGAAGCTTACACCTACAACTCCCTTGTCATCGCCTGGCCGGAGGTGCAGGCCCGGGTAGCTAAATTGCAATCTGAGTTCGACAAAGGCCGACAAATGGCCTTATTTGACAAGGAGAAAAATTGAGGGAGGGATATTGGTTTTGGGAAACAATCATACACAAGTGTCCCAGGGTTTTCGGGTTTTACTCAGGGTTCTGGCGCCTTACATAGCCCGGGAACTCGGGAATGAGTACGGCAAAAAATGGTGGCAGGCTGCCGTTTTAGAAATATTTTATGAAGACCAGAAGCGGGATTTGCCCACTTCGGGAGACTGGGCTCAGTTGGTGGATTCTCTGGACATCGCTCGCTGTCTCCTGCTGTTCGATCTACATTGGCATAAGGTTTTTCGGAAAAAACTATCAGTAGATCATCGCACCTGGGCGAAGGAGCTGGTGGGTGTCCGCAATCGGCTGGCACACCTGGGGCTGGAGGATTTTTCCCCTAGCGATACCTGGCGTGCACTGGATACTATGTCCCGCCTAGCAGAGCAGATAGATGGGGAAAGCGCGGAGGAAATACGTGATTTGCTCCGCACCGCCCGTTATGGCACTGTGAATGGTTCAACAACGGTTACAGAAACAGCAACAACCACACCTGCAGCCCGGGGAAAGAAAGCCGGTATTTTGGGCGTGGGGCCCACTGGCGGCCTACCCAGTTGGCGTGGTGTTATCGAGCCCCATCCCGATGTGGCCCAGGGACGGTATAAAAATGCCGAGTTTGCCGCCGACCTGGCCCAGGTAGCCCGTGGCGAGGGGGCCTATGAATACCGTGATCCGGTAGAGTTTTTTGCCCGTACCTATGTTACTGAAGGTATGACCGGGCTATTGGAGCAATCCCTGCGCCGGATCTGTGGTAAGGATGGGGAACCAGTCATTCAGTTAAAAACAGCCTTTGGCGGCGGAAAAACCCATAGTATGCTTGCCCTCTACCATATGATGCGCGGCAGAATCACTGTTGACAAAATACCCAACGTGAAACACGTGCTGGAGCGGGCAGGTGTGGCCGAGCTACCCAAGGCGAATGTGGCCGTACTGGTGGGTACCGCCCTGGACCCCACCAGGAGCAAACGCCCCGGCAATATGCCCGGCATCACCATCAACACTATCTGGGGTGAAATGGCAGCCCAGCTGGCCCGGGCAGCGGGCAAACCGGAAATCTATGATTATGTAAAGGAATCTGACAAAAAGGGCGTTTCTCCCGGTTCGGAAGGGCTAAAAAACCTTTTCGATGCCGCAGGACCCTGCCTGATCCTGATGGACGAGGTAGTGGCCTACGCCAAAAAAATATATGGCGCCAGGGGGCTGCCGGCGGGGACATTTGACAATTTTATTTCCTTTATCCAGGAAATAACGGAAGCGGCCAGAGCCAGCAAAAACAGCCTGGTGGTAGCCTCTATCCCCGAATCTGATATCGAAATCGGCGGTGAGGCGGGTAAAACTGCCCTTGAAACCATCGAGCATACCTTTGGCCGGATGGAATCGATTTGGAAACCTGTGGCGGCAAATGAAGGTTTTGAGGTTGTGCGCCGGCGTCTGTTCCTCAACTGCAAGGACCCGGAAGGGCGGGACAAGGTTTGTGCCAGATTCAGCCGGATGTACAATGAAAACCAGAGCGATTTTCCCCTGGAGACAAAGGAGCTGGAGTATAAGGAACGGATGATTTCCTGCTATCCAATTCATCCCGAGGTATTCGACCGCTTGTATGAAGATTGGGCCACCTTGGAGCGTTTTCAGCGGACACGGGGCGTCCTGCGCCTGATGGCGGCGGTGATCCATGAACTGTGGATGGGCAACGACGCCGGGTTGATGATCATGCCCGGTTCAATACCCCTTGACGTACCGAATGTGCGGGACGAGTTGACACGCCATTTATCCGAAGGGTGGAATGCTCTTGTTGACCGGGAGGTAGATGGCAAGCATTCCATACCCTTTCAGAAAGATCAAGCCAACCCGCGCTATGGAAGCAACCTTGCAGCGCGCCGTGTAGCACGAACAGTTATGCTGGGCAGTGCGCCCACTGTCCGTGACCAGAACGTGCGCGGTATTGAGGCCTCACGTATTCGCCTGGGCGTGGTTCAGCCCGGTGAAAACATCGCCAACTTTAATGATGCGCTAAACACCCTTACTTCATCGCTAGCCTACCTTTATACAAATCCGTCCGGCGACCGCTATTGGTATGATACCCGCCCCACATTGCGCAAAACAGTGGAAGACCGCGCTACGCAGATATCGGCCCCTGACGTGGATTATGAAATTGAAACCCGCCTGCGTAAACTGCGCAAAGAGAAGCCTTTTGCCGGTATACATATCTGCCCGGCATCCTCCCTTGATGTACCGGATGACCAGGCGGCCCGTCTAGTGATTCTGGGCCCCGCTGATGGCTACAAAGCATCCAATAAGAACAACAGCGCTATGACTGCTGTAAGGGATATACTTAACAACCGAGGCAACACCCCGCGCACCTATCGAAACATGCTTGCTTTCGTCGCCCCCGATCAGGACCTGATGCTCTCGTTAAAACAGGCGGCGCGGCTTTATCTGGCCTGGAAATCCATCCAGGAAGATAGTGTGGATTTAAATCTGGATGCAGCGCAAAATCGTGAAACAGAGCTTAACCTGCGTCGGAGCAATGAAACACTTGATGCGCGGGTTAGGGAAACGTACTGCTGGCTACTCATTCCATATATTGATAAAGAAATAGATATGAAGACCATTGTATGGGATACCATCCGCATTAGTGGCGGTGCTGAGGGCATTATCGCCAAAGCGGCTAAAAAGATGATCCAGAATGAGGCCGTGATCACCACGTGGGCACCGGCCCTGCTCCTGATGGAGCTAGAAAATCTGTTGTGGAGTGAGTCTGACAACATTAATATCAAAACCCTCTGGGAATATCTTTGCACCTATTGCTATCTGCCCCGTTTGGCCAGTGAGAAGGTATTAGAAGAGACTATTCGCGCTGGTTTGAATTCCGCAGAATATTTTGCTTTTGCATCTGCCTTTGATGGGGCGCGCTATATCGACCTGAAGTTCAATCAGTATGTCAGCATTGTTGAACGTTCCGGTTATCTGGTGAAGGTGGACGTGGCCAGGAAGCAGTTGGCGGCAGATGAGTTAAAACGTAAGGCTGAAAAAGCGGCACAAACAGGTACAACCTCTACAAACGCGGAGGATGGCCCGTCCGTTTACCCGGATCCATTTGGGACTGACGACGGAAAAAAGGGCGTTAAAGAAGAAGACGATGACTTGCCACCCAAGGTCGAGGTCCCCAAAAACACCCGTTTCTATATGACGGCACAGCTTGACACCACCCGTATCGGGCGCGATGTCCAGCAGCTTGTGGAGGAAGTGATCAATCACCTTACATCAGTGGATAAGGCCCAGGTAGAAGTGACACTGGAATTGAATGTGAAATCACCAAATGGTCTATCACCCCAGACTGTACGCACTGTTTCAGAGAATTGCAAGGTGTTGAAGGTGAAGGATTTTGGTTTTGAGGAGTGAGGGATTTTGTTGTAATTTATAATAATTTATTTATATATTATTTAACGGAGTTTGCAGCCTAGCAGGGGGATCTATAAAGGTACTGTTATAGTATTAATTCAAAAATCCACATTGTTTGGGGGGGGTATATTGATACTCGAATGCAAAAGAATGATTCATCATGGAATTAATAAGGATAATAAGCCGTGTGGTTATACAGTGGACAGCTTCACAGATGATTCTATGATTGTTGCAGAGTATAGCACAGGGAAGGATTATTTTACAGACAGCACTCCTAATGCATCCCCCACCTATAGAAAGATTGATGAAAACGTCAATCATGCCATTAATCATAATATATCGAAAAAGCCAAACAGGATAGTGCAGGCAAAATAAATCTTTCTCGTTTGTCTGCAAAGGCGGGCGTTGGGTTTGCAGAGAGTCTTCTTTCCGAAAACCAATTAGCCCCATACGCTGTGCGTGCCGTTGCCAAAGCTTTTTTAACCGATAATTCCCCCAAAAAGGCTTTAGAGGTAATTGCAAGAATAGAAAGTGAGAACATCGCTCACTGGCTATTATACCGAAAGGCAGAGGCACAATTGGCTATCGATGATAATAATGGGGCCTTGAAAAGCGCAAATGTGGCCCTCAAGTTAGCTGAAAACGATCCCAAAGCGAAAGATAGGATTTCTATTTATCATGATCTTTTAAGTAAGTGCTATGAACAATTAAAGGAAAACACTAATGCTCTTTCAGAACTAGGGATTGCTATAAAAAAATGCACGGATTCCCGGTACAAACAAGAACTTAAGAACGCATTGAACATCTTAAAACATTGATTAAATAAATACAAATTACCCTGTTGAAAAAGGTGACGGGGCCAGGATAAATTTAATGCTAACAGGTGAGGTATGCAATAAGGTCGACAAAATATGGGGCAGCACTCTCTATCTCCTTCTTATGCAATTATGACCATCATTCTATTAATTTGTTTTATACCTGTTGTCCATATGTTGGTTTCGACCATACTGACCCTACCGGCTATTGACACTGCTAACCGACTGTCGGAGGGTATGAAGACGAGCAAGAGCAGGCTACATGTTAAAACTGTTCTGGATCGGTAGCAACGTGAGGTGGTTGCAAGGAGAAAGGAATTGTTTTGAAGGACCCTAGTGAAAGAAAGATTGTGTTATTTTTTTGAAAAAAGAGGTAAAACAACATCTGCATCCGGTGATTTTAGGTAAGCTTTGCACACAATTCAAGGATTTATATAATATGGGTGGAAATGAAGATTCAGTGGGCTGTGGTTTTTTCAATATCAATATTGTGGTTTCATCCTGAGTAAGCATGGCAGGATTTAACAGGTTTATTTAGAATACTTAATTATGTGTCGCTGGTACCTAGACCTCTATGTTGATAATGGTAATGTAGTGTTGATGGTTTTTGGATAGATAAAATATAAGGAGAAAAAAATGTCTGAGATTAATGGGGAAAAGGTATCCCTTAAAAAATTATTAAGTGATGATTTCTTTTTCTGTATACCAGATTATCAAAGACCCTATTCCTGGCAAAAATCGCATTGCGAACAATTATTTGAGGATATAGATGAATCAAATAGGCAGAATGAATATTTTCTAGGAACAATAATTTTACAAGAGATTGGAAAAATTGGAACCGGCAAAAAATATGATGTAATCGATGGCCAGCAAAGAATTACTACTTTACAAATATTGTTGGCTTGTTTAAGGGATGCTGTTAACGATAAATCATACAAGGAGGCTACCCAAAAAAAAATTTACCAAAAAGAAAATCTTGCTGATGGAATACCTGAACAAGCCAGGCTTGAGGTAAAAGAAAAAGAATGCTTCAAGCAATTTATTCAGGAGGAGAACGGAACTACAATAATTGATGGTTTTGAACCAGCAAATGACATACAACAAAACATAAGGCAGGCAATTGTTATCTTTCAAGATCAGCTACGTGAAAAGAATCAGGATGAAATCAAGGCATTAATTGAACATGTATCACAAAGATGCATATTTATTTATGTTTCAACGAAGGATTTTGATGATGCATACAGGCTATTTACTATTATTAATGATCGTGGTTTGCAGTTGCGTAGGATAGACATATTAAAGGCTAATAATCTTCAACCATCGATAATAAAAAAAGAATCCCAAAGGGCAAAGTATGCTAGCCTATGGGAGGCAATGGAAAACGATCTTGGTTCTGAAGATTTTGAAAATTTACTGTATTTTATAAGGACAATAGAAATTAAAGAAAAGGCAAAAGAAGATCTGCTAAAGGAATATAATAAGCTGATTTTCGGCAAACAGATACTTAATAAAGGTATTGGCTTTATAAAACATGTAGAAATGTATAAAAAAATATTTCAAAAGGTAGTCCTTGATGGGGATGTACTTGATGCGGACAACAGGTTGAGGATGAATTCCATTCAATATAAAAATCTAGTAAGTATAATGTCTAGCCAATTAGCAAACGAATGGATACCACCGTTACTTTTCTATTATAGCAAATTTGGGAAAGATTATTTATTAGAACTTTTGTTGAAATTAGAGGCAAAGTATGTAGCAGATTGGGTTATTGGTTTAACTCCAACCAAACGAATACTGAATATGACGTCCATACTAAAGCAAATAGAGAAGTCCAATGATGTAGCAGCCTTGTTTAGCAGCGATGTATTTAAATATGATAAAAAAAGGCTGAAAGATGAACTAAATCAGGATTTATATAATAAACCTTATGCTAAATATATACTATTAAAGCTTGAATATCTAACGACTGAACATAATGTTCTTCGGAGGTATGGTAGTGTAAGTGTTGAGCATGTTTTGCCCCAGAACCCTAAAGAGGGTAGTAATTGGGACATGGACTTTACACCAAAAGAAAAGATAAAATGGACTAATAAACTTGCAAATTTGGTCCTGCTTAGTAAAAGAAAGAACTCTTCCGCTAGCAATCGTGATTTTATAGAGAAAAAAGAAAAATATTTAAAAGGTAGAATAACTGATTTAGCAAGAAGCCAGGAAGTATTATCTTATGCTACCTGGACCCCTGCAATTTTGAAGTCAAGGCAGGATGATGCAATTGGCAAATTAATAGTGTAGGTCGTAAATCCTTTTTGAAATGTGATTCTCTTGTTGAGACACAATTATCAATATTTTAAACGACAACTGTGTTGCACCGGCCGAGTTATCATCCTTGTTGCTTCATAAGGATTTGATTCTAAAAATTCTGGAGGTGAGCAAGATGGAAAACTCTCCGTTTTTTGACGGTATCCGGGAGGAATGGGAAGCCAGAGGAAAAGTTGAGGGAAGAGCTGAAGGAAGAGTTGAAGGAAGAGTTGAAGGAAGAGCTGAAGG
>JAAYRI010000109.1 GCA_012518875.1 Peptococcaceae bacterium | reverse complement strand
CATTTTTCAGCCTGCAACTCCGGGGTGATATCGGAATCCGCCCAAAAGCACCGGTTTTCAGCTAACCCGGCTCTCTGGAGCCCTTGCCGGCAGACCCTGGTCCCCTTCATGGCTTTTGCCCATATAGCTGGTTTTCAGTATACAAAAATCCCCTATATGTGTCAAGCTATAATTTGCCCCACCTCTACATATTATTACAATTCGCCACCAAAGACCAACACCCGGCCATTGTAACCACAACAATTGTTCCCACATACTATGTAAAAAAGTGATTTGGAGGAATGTACATAATGGATAACAAAGCCGACACCCAGGCAGAAACACTAGCCAACACCATAACAAGTATGTGTCCGGCCAATCCACACACCTTGTTTGATACTATCGCCAAAAACCAACGCCAAAAGATCGAATTATATTCTGCATTGGCCCAACATGCGCCCTCACCCGGCCTGCAGCAGGCAATTGAGCAAATGGCCGCTATGGGACCCAAGCAGACCAAAGCGCTAATTGCCATGGCCACGATGTACGAGATAGGAGAGGACACACCTACTATTCCCGCAAAACAGACACCAACAAAACCTTCATACCCATCCGTTTTTTTCAGTGCATCGGAAAGGGGTTCGACCTGGTGTAATATAGTCAAACAGGTATTGAACCTGGAATTGCAACAGATCTGCCACCTGGCTCAGTTTGCCGCCCTGGCCCCCCATGAAACGGCCCGGATGATGGCGCTGCGCTTTATCGGTGGAGAACTGAGTGAAGCTGAATTTTGGAACAGTATTTTTTGCAACTCCTGTGATACATGCCAGCCTGGTTACCCTGATGGGGAACAACAACCTGGCCTACCTGCCGGCATAAATACAGGGCTAGACACCTTTGAGGATCCAGGAGCGACGCCTGCTCCCGGCATGGGCCTTCCCAATACAGGTATAGATATAAACATGGGCCCCAATACCTCTATTATTTTTCCTGAGCTGAGCGCCGGCGCTCAAGCCGCCAGGGATGATACAACGAGTGTTGAGGCCGAGGAAACCGCAGAAAATGGAGAAAAATAGGACCCACCCTTAAAACCGCCGGACCGGCGGTTTTAAAAAATACACCCTGCCAAATATTATTCGATTGAATCATTATTTTACAAAACCCCGCAGGTTAAATGATAGTAAGCGTTGAATATTGAACGAGGGGTATTATATGCAGGATGACTATTAGTTAGTTAATCCGCTTTGGGGGTATTGTAATGTTTTCTTTCTTAAATGATTTAATCAAGGATGAGGAAATACGCGAAAAAATAAAAGGATATTGCTGGGCAATTTTCAACACCACCGGAACAGCGACAATGGTTATTGAGGAAGACAAAACCATTTCCCTGGCCAATGCAGAATTTGAAAAGGTTACGGGGTTTTCTAGATTTGAAATCGAAGGGAAGAAAAAATGGCCCCTGTTTGTCCCCAAAAACCTGCAGGCAACAATGGAGGAATATCACCGCTTGCGACGCATCACCCCCAATTCAGCCCCTGAAAGATATGAAGCCCAATCTATAACCAGGCAAGGTGAAACAAGGGACATACTGCTATCTGTGAGCATGATCCCCGGAACCCAAAAAAGCATTGCCTCCTTTTTAGATATTACAAAACAAAAAAGAGCTCAAAGTGCTTTAAGGGATCAATCGTTTTTTTTGCAACGGATGATTGATAGTATCCCCAACCCAATTTTCTACAAAGACTGTATGGGCCTTTATCAAGGCTGCAACAAAGCTTTTGAGGAGTTTCTAGGAAAGACCAAAAAAGAAGTGATTGGCAAATCAGTCTATGACCTCTATCCCCAGGACCTGGCCGATAAATATTATGAAATGGATGCAGCATTATTCGACGAACCTGGTGTCCAGGTCTATGAGCACAGCCTCTTATATGCAGATGGAACCAAACACGATGTCATCTTTAACAAAGCCACCTGCAAAAATAAAGAAGGGGCCCTGGCCGGCCTCGTGGGCACTGTGGTGGACATCACCGAGCGTAAAAAAGCGGAAAACCAGTTGCGCAGCCTGAACCAGCGGCTGGAAGACATTATCGACTTTCTACCCGATGCCACTTTTGTAATTAATAAAGAGAGAAAAGTCATTGCCTGGAACAAGGCTATCGAAAAAATGACTGGGGTCAAAAAAGAGGACATCCTTGGCCGGGGGAACCACGCCTACGCTATACCTTTTTACGGGGAACGGAGACCAACCCTGATAGATCTTGTATTAAAACCGCAAAAGGAACTTGAAAACAATTATGATTATATTATAAGAAGCGGTGACACCCTGATCACTGAAACTAATGTCCCCTTCGCCTATCAAGGCAAGGGTGCCATCCTCTGGGGTATAGCCACCTTGCTGCTCGACAGCAATAGAAATGTAATCGGTGCCATTGAATCCATCCGCGATATCACCGGTCATATAAATGCAAAAAAAGCACTAAAATTGTCAGAACAGCGTTTTGCACAAATATTCAACAACAGCCCCAGCCTGATGTTTATCAGCACCATTAATGAAGGCCGCCTGGTGATGGTCAACAATCGCTTTTTACAGGTCACAGGTTATAGCCAGGAGGAAATAGCAGGTCGTACCGTGAGCGACATTAATTTTTGGGCCAAACCGGAAAGGGCGGCAGTTATCAAGCTGCTGCAAAAAAACGGCACGATCGACAACCTGGAATGCACTTTTCGCGAAAAATCGGGCGAAACCAGCATTGGACTTTATTCAGCACGGATAATGCCTTTAGGCGACGAAGAGCTAGTATTGAGCGTTGTTAACGATATCTCCGAACGGAAGCGAATGCAGGAAGAAATGTCCCGGCTAGAGAGGTTGAACCTGATTGGTGAAATGGCTGCCGGCATCGGCCATGAGATTAGAAACCCGATGACCACCATTCGTGGTTTTTTGCAAATGCTTGGGGAAAAACAGGAATGCAGCAAATTTAGAAACTACTTCAGTTTAATGATTGAAGAGCTCGATCGGGCCAATTCAATCATTTCCGAATACCTTTCCCTGGCTAAAAACAAAGCTATTTGTAAAAAACATCACAACCTCAATGACATATTGAAAGCCCTCTACCCCCTCATTCAGGCCGATGCCATGCGCACGGACATGTACGTACAAATGGAACCTGGTGACATTCCGGATTTGCTGTTGGACGAAAAAGAAATCCGCCAGTTGATCCTCAATATGGTCCGCAATGGGCTGGAAGCAATGGAGCCGGGGGGGAGGATTACCCTCAAAACATTTATAAAGGAAGACAAAGTAGTATTGGCCATACAGGATCAGGGTAAGGGGATAGATCAGGACGTGCTGAACAAAATGGGAACACCCTTTTTTACAACCAAAGATTCCGGCACCGGCCTGGGCCTGGCTGTCTGTGAAAGCATTGCCTTGAGACAGAATGCGTCTATCCGGGTGGAAACAGGTCCCAGCGGCACTACCTTTTATGTGGACTTTTCCACCAGCAGCCCAAATTACCAGGATATTTCACGCTAACCCGGCAACCATTCGAAATATGGCTGGTCGAACATAGTCATGGCATTGACCATTAGTTCGGCGATCCCGCCATACCGTACATTGTACCTGGCTGTGGCCTGGTAGTAATTCAGCATATCCCGAAAAGCACCCTTGCAGTTGGAGCATGGGGCGCAGATATATTTAAGCACAGTAGGATCCTCAATAGTATCTTGGAAGGCCTCCAGAACCTGCTTGAACTTCATCCTGACAGCTACCTTCATTTCCCAATCTGGAAAATTCATACTTCTCATGACGGCAAAACCACCACCGCCGCCGCAACAGTAATTTTCCACACCGTGTGGTGTCATCTCCCTGAATTGCGGGCATAATTCCCTGAGGACCTGGCGCTGGGGCATCACCACGCCCATGGAGCGAACAATATTGCAGGGATCATGGAGGGTAACGGGGAAATTGTTGCGCAGCGGGTCAAATTTAATCCGGCCGCCCCGGACAATGTCCCGCAGAATGGGAAAACTGCTTTCACGGGGAATATTGTCTGCACCCACGGCCAGCCTGTCTGATGTTACTGCTGCTGCCCGGTGGGCATGGCCGCACTCCCCAATAACTATCCTTCTTACCCCCAGTTCCCGAGCTGCCCGGCGCTGGGCCAGGGCTATTTTCTCCCCCTGGACATCGTCGTACCAGATGCCGTAGTTTACCCCATCGTAACCGGCCAGCTCACTGCTCATGGTCCAATCCAGCCCCGCCTCCGCAAAAAGTATGGCAAAAGCAGTGGGATTATCCGGCCAGGATAAGAACTCCCCGGCATTATGGATCAAAAGAATATCCGCACCTTTTTTATCAATGGGGAATTTATATTTTTTGCCCAGCCGTTCATAGATATCTTCTTCAATGAACTCGATGTTATCTAAAAATGCATCTTTATTCATACCGGTACTGGAACCTGTACTCAGCTGCAGCACCGTACCCCTTTCATGCAGCATGCTGGGTGCCATACCCATCTCCATGCTGAACAGAGCGCGGATTTCCCTGGCAATGACGCTGTTGTCCAATCCCAAGGGACAGCTCTGGGCACAGCGGCGGCAAAGATTACAACGGTAGGCCAGCTCACCTAATCGCATAATAGCTTCCACATTAATATCCATATTCCCGCCGGTAAAACGGGCCAGAAGGCTGCCCCGCCTTTTATAGCTATAATAAAGCTTGCGCAGTGTGTCGGAACGAAAAAGGGGCCGGTATACCTCTTTTTCCCCACTGGCCTTAAAGATATGGCAAGAGTCCGAGCAAACACCACAACTGGCACAATACTCAAAGGCCAGGGAAAAAGGGGTTAAAAAACCACCGTTTGTTTCCCTGGAAAAAAGCTTGTCCAGCCCGTTTAGAAAATTCCTGATAAACTCCCCTTCTTCTGCCTTGCTTTCGGGGCGTTTTAACCGGTCGTTACCGATAATACCGTCCAGGCTGGTACAATAGGTCTCCCGCCAGGAATCTTTTACCGGTTTCAACTCTGGTTCCATACCCGGTTTGTCATAGGGAGCCGGTAAAGGCATCAGTTTTTCGAGACTGATTAGTTGCTCGGTAGATGGTCGTGACATATCACGCGGTTTTAATCTATCCATAAACTACATCCCCTGCTGTTTTGAAATATTGTAAT
>JAAYRI010000108.1 GCA_012518875.1 Peptococcaceae bacterium | reverse complement strand
GGGCAGGCATTTAAAAATTATGCTCTTACCCTTGACGAAGCTAATGCTATCGCGAGAGAAAATGGTGAAAAGGTAGTACCCACATTTTGCGCCATGTGTGGGCCGAATCCCACCTGTGGTGTTTATGCCTTTGTTAAAAACGGTCGCTTTGCCAGAGTAGCCGGTATGATGGAATCCCCGATCAACAGGGGTGGGGTATGCCCCAAGGGTCATGCTGCACCCCAATGGGTATATTCCCCTGATCGCCTAAAAAAGCCTTTGTTACGCAAAGGCGAAAAAGGTGACGGATCCTTTCAGGAAATCCCCTGGAATGAGGCTGTTACCATCATCGCCGATAAACTTCAACAACAAAAAAAACAATATGGCCCCGAGTCACTGGCTGTTCTTGCCCCTGCCCACCGTTCCTACAGCAATTTAATCCGGCGCTTTCTAGTTGTTCATGGTAGCCCAAATTATGGGCATAGTGGCATTTGCTATGTACAAAAGGAATTTGCCTTTACCTATACAATCGGCTGCCAACCCCGATGTGATTATAAAAATGCCGACCTAATTATATTATGGGGACGACAGCCAATCTATTCTGGACCGGCCATGGGCGCTGTCAGGGATTTGGTTGCCGCAAAACAGCGAGGGGCAAAAATAGTGGCCATCAAACCCTCTGTGGAACCCGATATTGGCATTGGGGACATCTGGGTGCCACTGCGCCCAGGCACAGATGCCGCACTGGCCCTATCTATGCTTAACGTCATTGTTAGTGAAAACCTGATTGATGCACAATTTGTTGAAACCTGGTGTTACGGTTACAAACAGTTACAGGAGCACATCCTCAAATACCCTCCCGAATGGGGGGAACGGATTACCGGTGTGCCGGCTGATCAGATTAGGGAAATAGCCCGGCTATATGCCACTACTAGAGCAGCAACCATCGATCTGGGTAACGGTGTGGAGCATGCCCCCACAGCCAACGATGCCATCCGTTCAGTGGCAATCCTGATGGCCATCACTGGACATTTAGACCGCCCGGGTGGAAACCTGCTGGGTGGCGGCGGCAAGAGCGGCATCCCTAGGCCTAAAGCAATCAACCTACCCGGAAACTATACCCGGGAAATGATAGATAAGCTGGTTGGCCCCGAATTCCCTAAGGTTTTCCAACCTTTCTGGGGAGGCACATCTTCCGCCTATTACCGGATATTAGATAGTGTTTTGACAAAAAAACCATATCCTGTCAGAACTATTATCTCCCCCGGAACCCAGCCCACCGTTAGCATGCGGGGCAGTAAGCGAATCGTTGAGGCGCTTAGAAAGGTAGATTTCTATGTGGTGCTCGATGTAACACGTACCGCTGATATGAACTATGCAGATATCATACTGCCGGTAAGCACCCCTTATGAAATTGATCATCCCTTTGAAAACAGGGGCAATTGGATTATGGCCCGAAACAAGGTCATTGAACCTTTGGGTGATTACAAATCGATATATGAGTTTTTCCTAGATCTGGGGGTACAAATGGGATACGGGGAGCACTTTTGGTATGGTAGCATCACTGACTACCAGAATTATCAGTTGTCACCCTTTGAATTGACTATTGAAAAACTGCGCAGGCATCCCTGTGGCTTAACCTTTAAGACTGAGGGGACTACTACTCGAACCTACGAGAACTACTCCCGGGTTTTCCAACGCCGTAGTGCCGCACTAAATCGTGAACCCTATTTGCCCCAGGGAAGGGTAGCCATTTACAACACAACCTTCGAACGAGAAGGGTTTAACCCCTTGCCGGAGTGGCGGGAGCCGCCGGAAAGCATTACCGGCACACCGGAGCTAACCAGAAAATATCCTCTAATCCTTTCCGATTACCATACCTCTAAGGCTTACACGGCGGCCTGGCAACGAAATGTACCTTACCTTCGTGAGCTACAGCCTTTTCCAATGCTGCATATCCACCCCAAGGCTGCTGCTGTCCGGGGAATCAAAAATGACGACTGGATCATCGTAGAGTCCCCCCATGGCTGGATGAAGGTGAAGGCCGATTTATACCCGGGTATCCGCCCCGACACTGTAATGATCCTGCATGGCTGGTGGCAGGGATGTAGGGAGCTTGGTTTTGAAGACCTGCCCCTCCTTGATGGTGGAGCTAATGTGAATAATATGTATAGCGTTGATGGGGAAAAGGCGTTCGATCCTTTGATAACCGCCATGAGCAGCCAGACACTGGTGGAGGTGCGAAAATATGAGTGCTAAGCAATGGGGATTTGTTTTTAAACAAGAGAACTGTATTCAATGCCACGGCTGTGAGGTTGCTTGTAAAACCTGGCGTGGAATTGATCTGGGGGTAAACTGGCGACGTGTGATTAACATCTGGAACGGTGAATATCCCCATATCACCTGCTCATCAACATCGATTTCCTGCATGCATTGTAGCGAACCTTATTGTATAGATGTTTGTTCAACAGGTGCTATCAGCAAACGTGACACTGATGGTATCGTATTGGTCGACACCAAAAAGTGCGTCGGCTGCCAGGCCTGCTACGACGCCTGTCCCTATAAGGTGCCCCAGTTTGGGGTAGACGGCACCATGCAAAAATGTGATATGTGCCTTTCAGGGAAACAGGATGCCCCTAATTTCGCACAAAATGCACCGCCATGTGTCGGTACATGTCCTACTAAGGCACTGGTTCTAAAAAAAATGCCTGTTTCAGAAAAAAAAGAGATGGAAAAGGCTATGAAGGTGTTTTTTAATAAGAGTAACGAATGCCGGTATGTTTAGATTAGGAGGCCATTTATTCCACATACCAAAAACCTTCATTACCAAACGATTTATTTAGATCAACACCTATACCCGCCATAGAAACATCATTTTTGTGCTGGTAAATATTTGCCGCCTTGCTCTTTTTACCACCGCTCCAGGCATATGTTTGCCAAAAGTGCCAGGCGGCCCCCCTATGGGCCATCTCTTCCACGACGGTATAGGAACCATACACCCCAACCCTATAGCCTGGTATCTGCTCCTCTGCAGCCCTCAAATAAGCCTCAATGGCATCATAATCAGC
>JAAYRI010000107.1 GCA_012518875.1 Peptococcaceae bacterium | reverse complement strand
TTTTCTAAAGGGGGGCCAGGGGGGATTTAAGCCAGAGCCAAGGGCTCAAGTACGAATATGAGCCAGAAGTAATCCTAAAAACCAACTTGGAGGTGCTGCTTTATGACCAAGAAATACCTGGTAATCGGCGCCGGACGGTTCGGCTCCAGCGTCGCCAAAACCCTCTTTGAGCTGGGACACGAAGTGGTGGTGGTAGACAAAGACGTGGCCCGGGTGCAGCAGATGAGCGAGCTCGTCACCAAGGCCGTGCAGGCGGATGCCACCAGCGAAGGGGGCCTGAACTCGCTGGGGATGGGGGAATTCGATGTCGCTATCGTTGCCATTGGCGGTGATATCCAGGCCTCGATCATGGCCTCCATCCTGCTCATCGAGGCGGGAGCCCGCTATATCGTGGCCAATGCGCAGACGGAGATGCACGGCAAGACACTTGCAAAAATCGGGGTTAACCGGATCGTTTTTCCGCAGAGGGATATGGGGCAGAAACTGGCTCACAGCCTCAGTGCTTTTAACATCGTCGATCTTGTGGAACTATCTTCGGGCAGCAACGTGGTTGAAGTGATTGCACCGGCGGAGATGGTCGGCCGCACCTTGGAGGAACTGAAGTTCAGAGCGCTTTACGGGATCAATGTCATCGCTTTGCGGGGCAAGGACGGAACCACCAATATCTCTCCGGGAGCGGAGGACAAGATTGGCGAAGGTGACCTCATTATCGCCGTGGGCGAATACAAAGCCCTGCGGAAACTCGGCTGGGTCTAGCCCGGCGGTGTTGTTTTAGACCACTCATAATAAATGATATATACAAGAAAGACCCCCTGCGATCTTGTACCGAAAGGGGTCTTTCTTGTCACAATCCTTCCAACCGGTAAAATTAACGGGCAAAAACCTAACCTATTGCAGTGATACTAAACCTCTTGCGGCTTGTAGGTTGCCAGTGACACGATCACATATACTACGAAAGCGGTTAAGATACCAATAACCTCTACAGGAATAGGTGGGGCTATTACGTTAAAGTAAGACAAAAACACCATAATCGAGGCTACCGCAATGGAAGAAAAGGCACCCTGAATTGTACCCTTCTTCCATAAAAAACCCCCGACGACAGGCATAAAAACCCCTGCAGTAAAGATTGTATACGAAATCATCAAAAGGTTAATAATCCCGGGGATAACCAAAGCCATAAAAATTGAAACAACACCCACCACTACAACCCAAAAACGTGACAGGAACAGCAACTTCTTGGGATCCTCCTCCTTGCCTTTCATCTTCAAGGATTTAACGTAGAAGTCGTTGGTAATATGAGAAGTTGCTGCTGTTAAAATGGAATCAGCGGTTGACATTATGGCAGCTATGATCGCAGCTATAAACAGCCCGGCAACAGCAGCAGGAAAAACGTCTGAGATCAAAAAGGGGATCGCCTCCGAAGCATTTTCCAGATTCGGATTGATGCTCTTGGCAATAATTCCGGACGCGGTTGGGAAGATGGTAAATACGAGAATGAAAATACCTGCTATGGTGCAGGATTGCTGAGCAATTTTTGGGGTCTTCGCTGAAAGGAATCTCTGGTAAGTGCTTTGATCGATCAAGCACATTAAAAGAATTGGCAAAAACAGCCCAGCGATGAGAGTCCAGTCAAATGTCCCGAATATATTAAAATAACCAGCTGGTAAATCCGGGATATTACTGACCTTTTCCACAATAACGCTCCAGCCGCCTGCAGAGCGCAGTGAAATTATAAACGCTAGAACCACTCCGACAGCTGCTACAATTATTTGTACAAAATCCGTCAATGTGGCCGCCCATAGCCCTCCAAAAGCGGTGTAAATTATAAAGATCAGAGATGCGATGATGGTTCCCGCAAGGGGGGTTATTCCAATAATGCTCAAGGCTCCCCTTGTTGCCACAATCTGTGCCGCCAATATACCGATGCATGAGAACAAGGAAAAACTTGCACCCAATAAAGATAAGGTTCTGCTACCGTATCTATGTTCCAGGTAGTCAGGGACTGTGTAGAAGGCCAGTTCCCTCATTTTGGGTGCCAAAAAACCAACCAAAATCAGTCCCAATCCACCGCCGATGCCAAACCACCATTGCACGTAACCTTGCCCGTAACCGCCCTCACCCATACCAAGCACAAACCCACCGCCAAAGTGGGTTGCAGCCAAAGTAAAGGCGCACATGGCAAGTCCCAGTCTGCGGCCGGCCAATAAAAAGTCTGACATGTTTTTGTTAAATTTAGCAGCATATACACCTATACCCGCGATTACTAACAAATAAAGAACCAGGATAACTTGAATTGACATTACTTGAACTCCCTTCTATTAAGCGATTGTTTTAGTTAGCTGTTGAACCGGGTAACAGAACAGATATGCGCTCTTTTCTGTCGCTAAGTCATTTTTTCACCTCTTTCGCATGGTAAACCTTTATGAAAAATATGTTTCCAGTATTGCTCGCTCATCTTAAACAGCTTTTCTTATCTTGATTTGATCCATCAAGATTTCCAAACTGTGTAGCTTCCTTTGATTCAGCTACTGTTTTCAATTTCAATTAAGAAAAGTTGCAATTCCCATGCCAACATGGATAACTGTTGATTTGGTTTTCCGCCCGGTAAGCGCGATTGCTCTTCTACCGAAATATTTGCCAACAACCATTCCTATTAAACAAAAACAGAATAGAAATAGAACAGAATCAGCTGTGAAGTGATGGTAAAGTAACGCGATCATGCAGATTCGCAGGACCAGATCCATGATGTGATGTATATAAATTATACATAACGCATCAAATCTAGACAGTGAAAAGCAGTTGATTTTCCTGCAATCTTGGTTCTCAGGACATCTTTAGAATAGGGTCAATATGGGTATCAGCAATTAAAGCGCTGCCATAACCGCCCCCCTTGCTGAAATAGGATTATTAAACAAAGCCCACTAACTTTAAGGTGGGCTTTGTTTAACTCGTTACATTGTTCTGTCATTCTTGCTTTTCTTTATACCGATCATCAACCGCTCCAATGAGAAACAAACAGTTATCTTAATCATTTTTAAGCAGCGATTGGACCAACTCTATGGCCGAGCCCGCATCGGACGCGTAACCATCAGCTCCTATTTCCCTGGAGAAAGCGGCGCTCACGGGTGCACCGCCGGTAATAATTTTAACGTTATTGCGTAGGCCTTTTTCTGATAAGTAATCGACGGTATTTTTCATTTCCATCATGGTGGTGGTGAGCAGCGCTGAAAGGCCGATCACATCTGGTTGGTGTTCGTGAACCGCTTCAGAAAATTCTTCAGGAGAAACATCCACGCCAAGGTTTATTATTTTGTAGCCACTACTTTCCAGCAGTATGGCCACAAGATTTTTGCCGATGTCGTGAAGGTCTCCCTTGACGGTGCCGATAACTATTTTACCCTCACTGGGCAAATCGTCATCTTTTAAAAAGGTTTTTAATATTTTCATTCCTTCGGACATCGCCTTTGCACTCATGATCACCTCCGGAACATACATTTCTCCGGACTTGAAGCGTGGTCCCACGATGTTCATTCCGGCTACCAGACCGTCAGCAATAATATCCAGGGGATCCACACCGCTTGAAAGGTGGGTTTTGCTACTCTCCACAACTTGTTGAACATTACCCTCCACTACGCTTTTTACTAAAAGATCCATACTTCAAATACCTCCCTCTTGAACTTTGATATTGATTAAATCTTATCCGCTCCCTTATCGTGCCGGCTACTACAAGCAGAGCTACTTGATGCTATTTCACCACCCCTGGCGCATATTGACTATAGCAAATAGCGCTGGTATACTAGCGCTATCAATATAGTCTGTCTAGCTTTGAAGTATCTTTACCTTAAGGCTTTTGCAAATTCCATGCCAAGTAAATGAATAGCCAAACCGGTATTATAAATCAAGACAGTGTTGCAGGTGTTTTAAAGAGCTGTCTCTTTACTGACTGGCATATCGGTAATACAATCGCAAAAGGGTGTTTAAGATGAATCTGTCGATCATAACCAAGGCTCTGGAAGAATTTTCAATAGGCTTGCTTATATTGAATAAGGATGAAGTAATAATTTTCGCTGATGAACGGGCCAGGAAGATCAATCACACAGATCATATTGTGGGAAAATCCTTTAAAGAGCTGTACAGCGAGGACGTCGGAACCATCCTTGCTAACAAGGGTACAGTAATCACAAACCAGGCGGGAAATAAATATGCGGTAAAAGCAAAAAAAATAAAAGCGGGCCGGGAAAGGTTTATAGCTGTTAAATTTCAAACAATGGTTGATTTTAATGACCATATTGTTAAATTGCATTGTCTGGAAACAATTGTTGATCAGATCAACGAAGGTATCCTGGTCAGTGATCACAAAGGGCGTATAGTTTTGTACAATAAAGCCCAGGAACGTCTGGAGGGCCTAAAAGCGAAAGATATTGTGGGCAAGTATTTATGGCAGGCCTACGAGTACAACCCTAAAAAATCAGAACATAGGAAGGTTTTTGAATCGGGGAAACCCATTGTTAACGCCTACAGTGCCCATGCTTATCTGAAAGGCGTCCCCCAATACCTTAGCTATAATACTTACCCTATAAAAAAAGATAATGAAACAATTGCAGTTTTTACTATCAGCA
>JAAYRI010000106.1 GCA_012518875.1 Peptococcaceae bacterium | reverse complement strand
TTCTGGGACGCGGGGACAGGTCCCTTGTCCCAGTTCACCGTGTTCCATTCCTCGCGGCAAAGCATGGTCCGGGGACACAAGGCCCGACCCCAAACAGGGCTATGTCCTTGTTCCTCAAGTCTGACCTACCCAGCTTACATCCAGTTCAAACAGTGGCCACATCTACCTTCCAATCCTCTGCCTTCCACTTTCCAGATTCCATTTTTCTACTGAGCCCAAAAGAATACCTAAAGACCATGTCGCCGTTCCTCTGTCCTTTCCAACTGATCACCATGTGACCTGGAAAAATGACTCCTCCTTTGCCCCAGCCATGTCTGCTAGAAAAAGCGAGCAGGACGGATCCGGTATTATTCCGAACCCAGCCCTGAGAACCAGCTTATGACAATGATTAGGCAGCCCCACTGTCCCTATCTGCTTTCACTGTTGGATGGTTTGGACCCAGGGATAACTGGGTGGTGTTCCCTGCTGTTTTCTGTATTGCCATCTACACCAGGCCTGCCGGTGGAGGTATCCTGTGCATCATCTACCGCCCCCGGAGCCATTTGAGGAGCCGCTTCTCCAGTGCCTACAGCAATTACCTGGTTCACCGGGGTGTAGTCACTATAAGACTGGGAATCCCTTTTTATTTCCCGACCGTTTTCAGAGACCACTCGCTCGGTGAAGGCGATAAAACCTTTGGCACCTTCCTTTTTAACCACTTCGGTGCCCTCTGGCAGGTTGGGATCATCTTCATAAATCACATTATAATCTAATTCTCTGGTCACATAGGCTTCCACGCGCACATCTTTTTTGTATGCAGTATTGCCGTAAATGTTGATGGTAATTTGCCCCGAGCCAATATATGATTTGAGGTACAAATAATCTGCTGTGTTGTTGCAGAATTTGAAATCCAAAGCATCATAGACCACAGTAGCATCACGGCCGATGGGTACGTAACTAATGGGCATGGAGTGGTTGTAACGTTCCACAATTTCCAGATTGGCCAGCAGAACACTGTTGTAAAGGGTTGTTGATACCTGGCAGACACCGCCCCCCAGCCCATCCACCAATTCGTTATTAACAATCACCGGCGCCGTTTTGTAACCGGCCTCAAAACTACGGGGGCCGACAATCTCATTAAAAGACACCACCTGCCCGGGCCGCACAAGCAATTCGTCAAAGGCCCGTCCGGCTACGCTTATGTTATAGGTGCGGCTGGTGGCACTGGAATCAAAATGGGTTGTATAACCACCCAGCAATCCCTCAATGTGCATGTCTTGAAGTTGTTCGGTAGTACGGGCTGCTGCCAGTGGTTTGAGGGTCAGAACCACCTCCTGCTGGTTACTGTGCAGTGCCTCAACGATGTCTTTTTTTAATTTTGTTAGATCCACGCCAGTACCGTCCCGGCTGGGAGATACGGTAACCCGCCCCCCCGCGCTAACCTGAAAGGACGCATCTACCGGCGCTGTGACAATATCAGTGGTCAAATCCTGTACACGTTGGGCTAGCTTTTCCTCCCTATAATTGGCAACAGCGCGTAGGGACAGACCAGTTTTTTCAATTTGTTTTCTTTCCCGCCAGCGCTTAACAAGCGAACCCTCTTTGCCCACATTCAAGGCGGCGGTAATCATAGTTTCTTTGTCTAGTTCAAATCCAATTTCATTTAGCAGGGGTGTGGCCTGCCAGTCTTGATATCTCAGGGTCACCCTTTTGGCCCGCAGGTCTCTTTCTACTTCCGACAACCTGGACAAGGCTCCTTCTCTATTTAACCCACCTAAGTGAACGCCCATGAATTCAACACCGCTGCAAATTTTTTCTGCAGGCGGAGCAAAAAACCCCGAGCTCAGCACTGTAAGCGGCAGGATAATTATGATAGCAACAACAATAATTATGGCCAGGCTGGAGGTTTTTACCCGCATTTATTCACATCCTTTAGCCGTGAAAAAAGCCGGCTTGTAGACAGCTACAACCAGCTTAATTTGTCCTGGTTTTCTATTCTTCTTCGGGTTCGATCATTTCTTCGTAGGCACCCGCAACCTTCTCCCACTCATCATCATCTTCAATATCCACCAATAAATCGTTGCCTTCTTCGTCTTGAATTAATTTTAAGATAATAGCTTCATTACTGTTTTCTTCACCATTTTCATCGGTGGGCAGTAGTATTGCATATTCTGTGCTGTCTACCTCAATAACCTCAATTAGGGTGAAATCGTGTTCTTCCCCCTCCTCGTCAACCAGCGTTACAATTTCATCAGCTTCTGCCAATATGATCCCTTCTTCCCAGGTTTATTTAAAAAATTCTATCTAAAAAAGGTTATCCTGTCAAGCCTGGTTACTAATTCTGCTAATTTTGCAGCCTATCTCCCCGATGCTAAAAAATACACCTGTTATTTGCCCACGTCTGCTGCATCCAAATAGTTTTGCAAAATTAAAACGGCTGCCATCTTGTCAATAACCTGGCGGCGCCCGGCCCTCCTCATGTCCGCCTGAATAAGCAGCCTTTCTGCTTCAACCGTAGTTAACCTTTCATCCCATAGTTCTACCGGCAGGTCCAGCGCCTGGCCTAAACGGCGGGCAAACTCGCGGGCTTTTTCTGCCCGTGGCCCGGCACTGCCATCCATGTTCAGTGGCAGGCCCACCACCACCCTGCTCACCCCATGTTGGGTGACAAGTTCCTGAATCTGTCGGATATCGCCCCTGGCTCCTGTGCTGCGGAGAACGCTAAGCCCTTGGGCAGTCCACCCCAAAGGATCGCTGAGGGCCACACCAATTCTTTTGTCCCCTAGATCTAGCCCCAATATACGCACGTCAAATCACCTTAATGCAAAAGTCAGGACAAACTGCACCGCAATAACCGCAGAAAACGCAACGCTCTTCATCTACCACTGCCCGGCCTTCTTTAATTGAGAGGGCCCCCACCCCGCATCTTTCCACACAACAACCGCAACCGCGGCAATATTCTTCAATATGTAGATGTCTTGTGCGACGCCTAACAGTTGATTTTAAGGCTGCCGGCACTTCTTCCCCGCTAAACAGCAGGGTATTGTACTTCACCTCATCCACGGTGCTCATCCCCACCGCCACTGCCGTTATTTCCGGAATGGACAATACAAAATTAAAGGCTTCTTCCGGCTTGTTCAGCAAATGACCGCCTCCCAAGGCTTTCATGGCATAGATTCCTTTGCCTGCAGCGGCGGCAGCCTTGATGGCGGCCAGCATCTCTTCCCTGGTTCCGTCTGCGATCCCAATGCCGGCATGGTTGATCAAGGGATGGATGATCTCAATTTCCGGTATTGCCACTGCAGCCTGCACACAAGCTACATGGTGAGTGGACAGGCCAGCTGCCCGAACCAGTCCTTTTTCTTTGGCCTCCAGCAGGTATTCATAAGCCTCCCAGTGGCCCTTGATGGTTAATGCTGATTCCTGCTCGTGGAGCATAAAAATATCTATGTACTCCCGGTTCAACTCCTTGAGGGCTCTTTCCAGGCTTTGCTGCATCCCCTTCCGGGTATAGGCGTAGCACTTGGAACAGATTACCACCTCACCGGTAAACCCTTCCAGGGCCCGCCGAATATAGGGATAGGTTCGGTAATACTCCGCGGTGTCAATAAAATTGACGCCTCTTTCCAGGGCTTTACGAATAACTGCGGCCCCCTCCGCCACAGGCAGGTTGGCCTGTAGGGGGCCGATAGTCAAGGCACCGAAACATAGCCGGGACACCGCAATACCAGTTTTTCCAAGTGATCTATAGTGCAACCTTCGCGCCAACTCCTAGTTACTATTATTCCTGCTTTAGGTAACTCTTAACCAGTTCTTCCAGTAATTCGTCCCTTTCCAGCCGGCGGATCAAATTCCGGGCATTGTCGTGGCTTGTAATATAGGCTGGGTCCCCGGATAACAGGTAGCCTACCAGCTGGTTGATCGGGTTATATCCTTTTTCTACAAGGGCGTTGTAAACCTGGGAGACTATATCCCGCACCAGCTTAACTTCTTCAGCCTGCACCTTGAACATCATTGTCTTATCAGAAATATCCGAAGGCATTTAGCGAAAAACCTCCTTTTTTTATCTATTCGCTTTCCGCAAAGGCTTTCCTTCCAGCGTTAAAATACCTGCCCAAGGGGAATTTGCTGGAAAAACATATAAAAGAAAATGATGGTTGAGGGGTTTGCCCTACTGCTATATAATACATAGTGATTTTATTTAAGAAGGGTGACAGCTATATAAATGATCATGCGCAAAGCAAAAATTAGCGATGTTGAGTCTATCCACACTTTAATAACATATTACGCCGAGCAGGATTTGATGTTAGCCAGATCGCGCAACATGTTGTACGAAAACTTGCGTGAATTCACTATTGCTGAAGACCAAGGACGGATAGTGGCAGCCGGTTCGCTGCATATTACCTGGAAGGATCTGGCCGAAATTAGAGCGATGGCTGTAACACCCGACTACATGAAAAAAGGTATTGGGCGCCGCCTGGTAAGCAAATTTATTGAGGAAGCCCGGGAACTGGAAATTCCCCGCATATTTGCCCTCACCTACCAGGACGGCTTTTTTGCCAAATGCGGTTTTAGTGTTATTGATAAAGATTCTTTACCGCAAAAGGTGTGGAAGGAATGTGTCAACTGCCCTAAATTCCCCAATTGTGAGGAAATAGCCATGATCATTGAGATTGCTTAATGGGTATTATTTAATGGACATGCCCCAGCCGGGCTTTCTATTTCTAGCTCTCCTTTATCTGGACCTCTACCACCTGGTAAACCTTTTCCAGGGCTTCATTTAGCCGGGAGGGGTCTTTACCGCCGGCCTGAGCCATTTCGGGTCGGCCACCACCACCGCCCCCCACCACCGGGGCCACTAGTTTGATTAGTTTTCCGGCATGGAGTCCCTTTTTCAGCAAATCTTTTGTCACCGCCGCTACCAGATTCACCCTTCCGTTGGTGGTACTGCCCAGCACGATTACCCCTGAGGCCAGCTTGTCCCGAAGTAGATCCACCATCCCTCGCAAACTGTCCATATCTGGCGCTGCTGCCTGACCAGCCAGAACCTTGATCCCCTTAACCGGTTGCACCCGATCCAGCAGATCCTGTACCTGGTATTTAGCCAGCCGGGCCTGGAGTGTTTCGTTCTCTGCTTCAAGTTCCCTATTGGCATCCAGCAGGCTCTGCACACGGCGTAGAACCTCGTGAGGCGCAGCCTTGACCAGGCCGGCTATATGGGCTAGCTGTTCCTCGCTGTCACGCACATGCTCCAGGGCAGCCCGGCCTGTTACTGCCTCCACCCGGCGTAATCCGGCCCCGATACTGCTTTCTGCCAATAGTTTAAACAAACCCACTTCCGCTGTATTCTTCAAGTGTGTACCACCGCACAGCTCCAGACTGAAATCACCCATCTGGACCACCCGAACCCGCTCACCATATTTTTCACCGAAGAGAGCAGCAGCGCCCAGCGCCTTAGCCTCATCTATGGAGGTTTCAAAAATATCTATGGGCAGATCATCCAACACAGCGTTGTTTACTATTTCTTCGATTTTTTTCAGATCCTCAGCCGCTGGGGCCTGGTGATGAGTAAAATCAAAGCGCAACCGTCCCGGCTCTACAAGGGAACCGGCCTGGTGCACATGGTCGCCCAACACAGTTTGCAGGGCTTTGTGTAGCAGGTGGGTGGCCGAGTGGTTACGACAAATAGCCTGCCGTTTGGCTTTATCCACCTCCACAGTCACCTGATCCTGTTCGTGCAGCACACCTTTTATCACCCGGCCCTGATGCACAATTAGGTTTTCTACCGGCCTGGTGACATTTTCAATCACTACCTCCAGATTGGCTCCTGTGAGCTGTCCCTGGTCACCTACCTGCCCGCCTGCTTCCCCATAACAGGGGGTAGCATCGAGAATGAATTCAATTTCCGCGCCTGTTTGAGCAGTGGACAATCTTTGGCCCTTTTGTAAAATAGCCAGTACCCTGGCTGGAGCCGATAGGGTTTGGTAGCCGACAAAGTTGGTTTCCCCTAGCTCTTCTCTTAGTTCTCTAAATAGAGCACCTTGTTCTGATATATAATCGGTTTCCCGCCTGGCACTGCGTGCCCGCTGTCGTTGGCCCTCCATCGCCTGGTGGAAACCATCTGTATCTACAGAAAAACCCTCTTCCCTTGCCATTTCCTGGGTTAACTCCAAGGGAAAACCATAGGTATCATAAAGCTTGAAGGCATGGGCACCAGAGATTACAGCGGTATCAAGTTCCTTGGCCTCAGTCATCAACCGGCTCAGCATCTCCGTTCCTTGGGCCAATGTAGCCGAAAAACGTTTTTCCTCGTTGTGAATGACACCGAGCACATGGGCTTGCCTTTCTATCAGTTCTGGGTAAACGGCGCCCATTTGACGCACAACTGCCCCGGCCACCTTGTAAAGAAAGAGCTCCTCAATGCCCAACAACCGGCCGAAACGGGCCGCCCGCCGCAGCAACCGCCGGATCACATAACCCCTACCTTCATTAGAAGGTAGTGCACCGTCGGAAATAGCAAAAGTAATCGCCCGGCAGTGATCGGCGATTACTTTCAAAGCAGTGTCCACCTTGTTTTCCCGGCCATATTCCAGGCCGAACAACTCAGTGATATAGTCCATAATCTCCCGCATCAGGTCGGTGTCAAAGTTTGAAGGTACATTCTGCAGTACCGAAGCCACCCGTTCAAGGCCAAATCCGGTATCTATACCTTTGCTGGCCAGGGGTGTGTAATTGCCTTCCTCATCCCGGAAGAACTGAATAAACACCAGGTTCCAGATTTCCAAAAAGCGATCGCAGTCACAGCCGGCGGTACAGTTAGGCCCACCGCAGCCTTTTTCCTCACCCAGGTCCACATATATTTCTGAACAGGGACCACATGGGCCTACGCCGATCTCCCAAAAGTTGGTATCCTTGCCCAACCGGACAATGCGCTCCTCCGGCACGCCGACCACCCGGTGCCAGATGTCAAAGGCTTCGTCATCATCCAGGTAGATGGTGATCCAAAGCTTGTCCGGGGGGAGATGTAGATGTTCCGTTATATACTCCCAGGCCCAGGGGATAGCGTTTTCCTTGAAATAGTCACCAAAAGAAAAATTGCCCAGCATTTCAAAGAAGGTATGGTGCCGTGGTGTCCGGCCCACTTCTTCTATATCCGGTGTGCGGATACATTTCTGGCAAGTGGTCACCCGTAAGTGATCCGGTTTGGCCTCTCCTGTAAAAAACGGCTTGAAAGGAACCATTCCTGCAGCCGTCCATAAGATACTGGGGTCATTTACAGGTATCAGGGAGGCACTGGGCAGTATTTTATGCCCCTTGCTCTCGAAAAATTTGAGGTAACTCTCTCTTAATTCATTACCCGTCATCAAATTGTAAAACCAGCCTTTTATCTATATTTTCGCCTAATAATTATACAAAATGTTCCTGTAAAGGTCAAACCCAATTATGGGTAGGT
>JAAYRI010000105.1 GCA_012518875.1 Peptococcaceae bacterium | reverse complement strand
AGCCCGGCCCAATAAAACAGGGTTCGCTTGTCAATGTTGTGCTGGTTGATTACCTGCACCTCTATATTTATTAGGGTTCCCTTTGCTGTTTGGGCCAGTATGTCCAGCCGGGCTGCTCTGTCCAGCAGGTACCGGGGATCTAGTTCCCGGTCCAGTAACTGTACTGAGGTCAGTTCTTTGCCGGGTTCTGGTTTTAGAACGGCATTGAGGAAGCTGATTAGTGCTTCCTGACCTTCTTCCGATCCCATGATCCGTTTAAAGGCGTAATCGTTGGTCCGGTTGATTCTACCGTTCAAGCTGATTCACCCCCTTTGTTAATTATACCAGTAGCTTTGCCTTATGTATATCTGGGACAACTGCACGTTAACTAGGAGATGGGAATTTTGGCCGTATTCTGGGTTAACGAACTAAAGCATCATATGGTACAACATAGGAGAGTTACTTAATAAATCCATGTTGGTTCCAACTAGAGGTATAAGAAAAGAGCCCTTACGGCTCTTTCTTTAAATTTCGGGCAATTATCTCCATTGATTCTGCAATGGACTCGTGGGCTCTCATAAATCGCCACGCTACCACCACAATGAAAACATACACTGCTATTACGGGCATTATAAGAAAGGCTTCACCTATCGTACTCACCTCATCTCCCTATAAGACAGGGGGGTGGGTCCCTTGTCTTGCTGTTGTGTCATAATTATTATGAATGGGACAGGAAACCGGCTTCCTGATCCCAGCTCGGACTGGTATGCTGCTGTTCGCTACCGGTGGCTTTACCTCTGGCCAGGCGTGCGGAATTAAGTACCACCAGAACGGAGCTGAAGTGGTGGAAAAGTGCCGCCAGCCAGGGGGTAAGGATTCCCCCTGTGGCCAGGGCAATACCGGCCACGTTAAAACCGATGGCCCAGGCGTAATTCTGCTTGATTACCCGGATCAGTTTCTTGCCCATTTGCACAACTGTAATCAAGCTGGTGGCATCGTTGCGCAGGATGATAATATCGGAAGACTTGATGGCCAGGTCAGCCTTTGTCTGGCCGATAGAAATCCCCACATCCGCTGTGGCCAGGGCTTTAGCGTCATTAATTCCATCACCAACCATGACTGTAAATCCAGCCTCACCCAGCTCTTTTACAATGGAAACCTTGTCTTCAGGCTGCAAACCCCAGTGGTACCCGTCGGCCCCCACTAGTTGGGCCACACGCTGGGCTTCTGCTTCTTCATTATCACCAGTGGCCAGAATCACTTTGTTTATACCTAGATCATGAAGGGCCCGACCGAGACCACCGGCATATTCCCGGAGCTCATCCTGGATAACAATAACCCCGGCAATTTCTCCGTCAATACCTACCCAGGTAGCCCGCCCCTTGAGGTCAAGCCCCTCTGGTACCTCTGCGCCCAATGCCTGCAGGGTTTCCGTGGCGCCCAAAATCACCTGACGCCCGTCGATAGTGGAGGTGATCCCCTGGCCCGATAGATACCTTGATCCTGTGGCTTTTAAGGGACGCACACCCTTTTCTGCAGCGTAGGAAACAATGGCATTGGCTATGGGATGGTTGAAACCGGATTCAACTGAGGCGGCAATCTGCAGCAGCTCATCCGCCGATGTTTTGAAGGCTTCAATACCGACTACTTTCGGCTCAGCCATTGTCACCGTACCCGTTTTATCAAGAACCACTGTTGCTGCCCGACCGACAACCTCCAGGGGGGTGCCGCCACTGACCAAAATGCCCCGGCTGCTTAACCCGCCGATAGAAGCGGCAAAAGCTGTGGGCACAGACAGGGCCCAGGCGCAGGGACAGGCTACCGCAGTAACGGCGGCCATGCGCATCAGACCGGTGTAAACGTCCCCTGTTAAGCCGCCTGTAAATAAAAACACACCAATGGCAAACAGCACCACACCGGAGATAAAAAACTGCACAATGGTGTCTGCTGTGCGGTGAATACGCGGCTTCACCTTCAACTGCTCTTCAATTTCTTTGGCCATTACCTGGAGGAAACCCCGGTCGCCGGCTTTGGCCGCCCGCACATGAAGCTGCTCTGTGAGGCTGATAGAACCTGAAGTGACAGTATCGCCGACTTTCTTGAAAACTGGAAAGGGCTCACCAGTAATAACAGACTCGTCAATTGATGAAGCTCCCTCTATAATTTCACCATCAACGGGTATCATTTCTCCCGATGGCACGATGACAGTATCCCCAGCACAAACCTCCTCTACAGGCAGTTCCATGATTTTTTCATTTCTCACCACCCGGACAATACGCCGTCGTTCTTTTGTCAGAGCCTCTATTTTGCGCCGAGTTCTTTCAATAATAGTCCAGGAAATAGCCAGGCCCATACTGATAAACCAGGCCACCAGAGCACCGCTCAAGGGTTGTCCCGCCAGCAGGGAAACAATCATCACAGTTACTACCAGCAAATCTGCGGTGACCCTTTTGGTCTTGGTTAAGGCGAAAAACAAGGCCTTTGTGTACATGACAAAACAAATAGCATAAAAAACAAGACCCAGCCACTCAAAAGGCGCCAAACCAGTCCAAATATGGACCGCCAGGCTCAATACGGCCACTATAGCCACTATCGTCCTGGTGATAAAAACTTTAGCAGACATTACCTTTCCCCCTTTTTGTCTCCTCAGGTTGCCACTATACAGTCACAACGGGGGAGGATTCATATATTGTTAGCTAGCCGGTTGGCAAAACAATTAAGTCACCTGCAGCACCAACAATGCCTAAGAACTAATTATTTATATGGTAGCATACTATTTGCAGTTTGCATACGTTTTGGTTCTGGGGAAGTGTCGCCGCTCCGCTGTCTTTGTTCCTCGGGTCTGATCCCCGACCTACAATGGTTCATGCAGTGACCACACTTCCTGTTCCCGTTTTCCGCCTTCTACTTTCAGCTTTCCCACTTTCCAACTGGCCCCAAAGGAATACCCTAACGACGGTGGGACGAGGTACCTGTCCCCCGCGTCCCACCCCTGTCCCAGTTTTAAACCAGTTCTTCCATCTGGTCTAATAGTTGGGTAAATAGGTCCAGGCCTTCCTGCACGGGTTCGGGGGAGGCCATGTCTACACCGGTGGATTTTAGCAGGTTCAGGGGATAGTCGCTGCCCCCCTTTTTCAAAAAGCCCAGGTAAGGCTCCACGGCAGCCGTACCTTCTGTCAGGATGCGGCGGGTGATGGCTGTGGCTGCAGAAAAACCGGTGGCATATTTGTAAACATAAAAAGGGGTATAAAAATGGGGAATACGGGCCCATTCAAATTCTATATCCTCATCCACAGTCATTTCCGGCCCGTGGTAATCTGTATTTAACCCGCGGTAAATCTCCCGCAGCAAGGCTGGGGTAAGGGCCTGGCCTTGTTCCACTTTTTCGTGGGTAATTTTTTCAAACTCGGCAAACATGGTCTGGCGGAAAACCGTACCCCGAAACTGTTCCAGGTAGTGGTTAAGCAGGTAGAGCTTTTTGTTTCGGTCCTTCACTATGCGGAGCAGGTGATCCATAAGTAGGGATTCGTTAACGGTTGATGCTACCTCAGCGGTAAAAATGGTGTAATGGGCGTATTGGTAGGGCTGTTCCCGGTAGGAATAGTAAGAATGCATGGCGTGTCCCATTTCGTGGGCGATGGTGAAGGCATTGTTCAGATTGCCCTGGTAGTTCAATAGTATATAGGGGTGTACTCCGTAAGGGCCCCAGGAATAGGCACCGCTGGTTTTACCCTTGTTTTCAAAAACATCTGCCCAGCCCTCATTAAAGCCCCGGGACAAAATCTCACCATACTCGGTACCCAGGGGGGCCAGCCCTTCTTTGACCAGCTCCACTGCCTGAGGGTAGGACAGTTCCCATTTAACGTCCTTAATCAACGGGGCATACAGGTCGTACATATGCAGCTCTTCCAGATCCAGCAGTTTTTTACGCAGGGCTACGTAGCGGTGCATGGAATCCAGGTTGCGGTGTACGGTCTGGATTAGATTGTCATATACCTGGGTTGGAATATTATCACCAAACAGAGCGGCGGGCAAAGCCGCTGGAAACTTTCGCGCCCGGGCATAAAACACATCTTTTTTCACACTAGCGGCCAGGGTGGCAGCAAGGGTATTTTGCAGTTTGCGGTAGGAACTATAGATGGAGTTGAAAGCCTGCCGGCGCACCTGGCGATGCGGGTTTTCCATCAACTGGATATAGCGGCCATGGGTAACCTGCACCTCATTTCCCTCTTCATCCTCAATCGGTGGGAAGGTTAGATCCGCATTGTTGATCATCTTGAATATGTTAGCCGGGGCCTGGCCCACCTCACCTGCACCGGCCATAATCCGCTCCTCGGCGGCGGAAAGAATGTGATCCTTTTGCCGCAGCAGCTCATCTAAGACGAAGCTGTATTGTGCAAGACCCGGCTCTTCCTGGCGGTAAAGGGCCAGGGTTTCCGGCGGAATCGCCAAAATTTCCGGTTCCATAAAAGATAGGGCCGTATGGACCTCGGTATGCAGGCTGGCCGCCCGGTCGGTGAGGGCCTGATAGGTAGAGTTGGCATTATCCTCATCCCGGCGCATGCGGGCGTAGGTGAAGACCTTCTCATTGAGCTGCTGTAGCTGGTAGCCCAACTGCAGCACCTGCAGTAGGGTAGCAGCCGACCGGCCCAATTGGCCTTTATACCCTTCTATTTCCGTGCCTAGTTCTTTTACTGTCTGAAAATCCTTCTCCCACAATTCATCATGGGGGTAGATATCCTCCAGCTGCCATTTGTATTCTGCGGGGATTTCCTGCCGGGTAGGCAGATTACCCTTGTTTTGCACATTTATAACCACCTTTTAAAATATTCCCATCAAGTCATCAGTACTAATATAATATATCCTTAAACCTCCCTGTATATCTAGTAACATCCGGGGCCTCGGGTCAAGGAAATACTGATCATTATTTCCAGCCACAGATCCTAGATTTTCCTCAATATTGAGTAGGGGGGCACTGGCTGTCCCAGGGGCACCCGAACAATCTGTTGGGGATGGGGCGCGGCCTGCACATGGGCACCCCCTTGATCAATAATGCTGGTGATTTTTTGTCTGAAGCCTTCTCCTTGTGGAAGGATAATTTCCACCTCGTCACCGACGGCAAAACGGTTGCGCTGTTCCACCACCGCCAGGCCTCCATCAAGCTCATAATCCCGAACTAGGCCAACAAAAACATGACTGCGTCGATATATTTCCCCTTTATAATGCTGGCCTGCCGGGCCCGGGCGGCCGAATAAAAACCCTGTCGTATAGTCCCGGTGGCTGACCTGGCTGATTTTTTCCATCCAGTCCGAGTTAAATTGATAGTTCTGAGGATCCCTGGTATAGGCATCAATGGCCTGCCGGTAAGCCTGCACCACCCCAGCCACGTAATTGATGCTTTTCATGCGGCCCTCTATCTTGAGGCTGCTTACCCCGGCATCCACCAGGACCGGGATATGTTCGATCAGGCAGAGGTCTTTGGAACCCAGTATGTAGCTGCCCCGCTGGTCTTCCTCGATGGGGAAATACTCCCCGGGCCTTTTTTGCTCCACCAAGGCATATTGCCAGCGACAGGACTGGGCGCAGTCACCCCGGTTGGCGTCCCGGCCGGTGAGAAAATTGCTCAACAGACAGCGGCCGGAATAGGAAATACACATGGCCCCGTGGACAAATATCTCCAATTCCAGGTCGACCTTTCTCCTGATTTCACTTATCTCCTCCAGGGAAAGTTCCCGGGCCAGAATAATGCGGTGCACCCCCTGTTTCTCCCAGAAGCGGGCTGTAGCCCAATTGGTGGTATTGGCCTGAGTGCTGAGGTGCACGGGCAAATCAGGGTGGAGTTTCCTAATTAGGGCCACCACGCCAGGATCGGACACAATCACCCCATCCACCCCTACCCGGCAAAGCATGTCCAGGTAGGGGGGCAAGCGGGTCAGATCCTGGTTATGGGCAAAAATATTGACAGTTACATAAACACGCACATCACGGGCATGGGCAAATTCGACCCCGGCTCCCAGCTCCTCCGCACTAAAGTTGCCTGCACCAGCCCGCAAGCCAAAATGCCGTCCACCGAGGTAGACGGCATCAGCACCGTAAAGTACAGCAATTTTCAACTTTTCCAGGTTGCCGGCAGGAGCCAGCAGCTCTATTTTCATAGATTGCACTTCTCCTTGTTGATTTCATGTTCGGCCAGGGTTCTAGCAAACAGATGGGTACCATCGGGCCGGGCCACATAATAAAGATAGGGTGTGCCTACCGGTTTAACGGCCGCCAAAAGTGAATCACGGCCGGGCATGGCGATGGGACCAGGGGGAAGACCATAGTTTTTGTAGGTATTATAGGGTGAATCAACCTCCAGGTCAGCATAATAGAGCACCGGCTTGGTCACGCCCAGGGCATACTGTACTGTAGCATCCACCTGCAACAGCATATCTATCCGCAGGCGATTATAGATCACTCCCGCAATCAGGGGCCTTTCTTCATCCACCTTAGCTTCACGCTCTACAAGGGAGGCGATGGTCAGAGCTTCATGCAGGGTAACACCATTTTTTTGGGCCTTTTTCTGATAATCAAGTTCCTCGACCACGTCTGCAAACCTTTTCAGCATAATGTCGATAATGGATTTTTCGCTATAATCCCCATTTACCTGGTAGGTATCCGGAAAAAGATATCCTTCCAGGCGTTTTTCTCCTTTGGGCAGATCCTCTATAAATGGATAACTGAAATCTGCCGTAGCGGCTGTCTGCAGGAATTTTTCTCTATCTGCCAACCCCTTTTCCGCCAGTAGATCAGCTATCTGCATTGTTGTATAGCCTTCTGGAATGGTAAAGGACATTTCCGCTTGATGGCCCTTAACCAGTTCCTTGAGCAATGCAGGTGTAGAAAGGCTGTCGTTGAGGGTATATTGTCCGGCTTTAATCCGGTTGTCAAGGCCACTATAGCGGGCATAAAGGGTGAAGGTAAGGGAATTTCGTATCAGCTTGTCCTTTTTAAGAATATCACCCACCTGGCGTGCAGTGGCGTTGGGGGGTATATTGACCACTAGCTCCCGGCCTTTATCTTTAGATGAAATAGGAGAAAGGGCATATAATAAAAAGACCGCCGCCAAAACTAGCGGGAATACAATATATTGGAAAAGCTTGTCCAGCTTGGTTTTATTAGCTCTTTTGAATTTGTTGCCCGAAAAAAAACCCATAAGTACCTCACCACAGGTTCATATTATAGCATTTTTTGTCACCGGATCACAAGGATGGAGGGTAGATTCACTCGCTCTTTGAATAAGGCCTCGATGTCGCTTGCTTTTGTCAGCCCTACAGATTTTCTGGGACGCGGGGACAGGTCCCTTGTCCCAGTTCACCGT
>JAAYRI010000217.1 GCA_012518875.1 Peptococcaceae bacterium | reverse complement strand
CGGATTCCTAATCCGGGTGCCGCAGGTTCGATTCCTGCCAGGCGTACCAGCTTGAAGCTAGTACGGATACCGATGTAAGCGGCACTTACAAGGTATCCCTTTTTTTGCCCGTTTTACCATAAATGCCCTTTTGGCAGTAAAGTGGGATAGGAGTGGGACATTTGGATTCTCAACTGCCGATCTGATTCAACATTTTTACGATTTTTGGCTTTGTTATTTCAATTTCTTCCGGGCTGATTTTTCCTGATTCCCCTAATTCTATTGTATGCTCAAAGATTTCCCCAAAATTACGGGCGCAAGTGTTGATGCTTTGATCGGAATGATCGTGGACGTGAGATAATGCATCCTACTTAGATGGAAACTATTAGGTCACTCCACCCCCAAAGCCTTAAAAACAGCATCCTCCGGACTTCGGTAAAAGGATATTTGAAATTTTGCAAACAGTTCCGGGGGAACGGTGCTGATATCAGCAGCCGAAGGCATAGGCAAAAGTATTTTTTTTGCGCCGGCATCAAAACAAACCTGTAGGGTGCCGGCCAATTCATCCACTTTACCAATAGTGCCCCCGATGCTCATTGCCCCCAGCACAACCAATTTGCTCTGAACATGCTTTTTTAGTGAACCCGAACACAGGCCAATAAATGTAGCCAAAGTCAACTCAGAAGTCATCCCGATACCCTGTAAATCCTGAACATGCATTAGAAAGTCGTTCTGCTTAAGCGATATGCTGCCACTAATATTTTTTTTATTGGCTTTAAAATAGTTAAAGGCCGTGTTAACGCTTTCCCGGGCCTCCCTACCGCTTCCCAGTCCTGTTCTTTCGAACTTACCGGACCCGCTAACCACCTCGGTCTCAATTTTAAAAACCCCGATTATCCCCGATTCCCCACGGCTCACCGTATAGACATGGCCCGGCTTGCCAACCCCCTCCGGGATTAGCTTTCCTCCCCCCTGTTCAGGAACTGAAACAAATTCCTCGACAAAAGTTTCTTTGTCAATATAGGAGAAATGCACATCATAGAATTCCATGCCCCCTATTTTTTTTAATTGTTCTTTAACCCGGCGTCGCACCGTTAAAGCGTACCGCAAAATCTTTTCAACGTTTTCCATCTCAAATTCTCCATGAGGATAAATGAGCTTCACCAGGCCGGAAACGGTTTTTCTAACAGCGATAACATCCCTTTGATTCAGATTGTTCCCCAGTGTATAATAGCGGTCCAGAGCATCAGCAAAGGATCTTTTGCGCATTTCCCTAAAAAATTCGGCTAAATAATCGGTAATAAACCCGTACTCCCCGGTAAAATATTCGGGCCTATATTTGGGGATTTCCCAGCCCGGAAGATAACAATGCATTCGATCAAAGAAAGCGCTATCGTAGGCCATAACCTCGGGAAAGGGATCAAAAAGATGGGAGGTTCTTAAAAGAACATCAACACTTTGATTATGGTTGCCGACAAAGACCATGGAGGCAGAGGCGTTTTTTTGTTCCTTACCCCGGGCAAAGGAACCCGAGGCCATATAATCCTTCATAATCTG
>JAAYRI010000104.1 GCA_012518875.1 Peptococcaceae bacterium | reverse complement strand
GCCAGCTCGGTTTTGCCAACACCGGTAGGACCGAGGAATATAAAGGATCCCATGGGCCTATTGGGGTCGGATACCCCCGCCCGGGCCCGGCGGATGGCCTCGGAAACCACTTGCACTGCCCTTTCCTGGCCAACAACCCTTTTTGTCAGCAGCTTTTCCATTTGCAGCAGCTTCTGCACCTCCCCTTCCAGCATCCTGGATACGGGGACACCGGTCCACTTGGATACCACCTCGGCAATATCTTCTTCATCTACCTCTTCCTTTAGCATCTTATGCTCTTTTTGCAGCTCGGCCAGCTTTTCGTTGTTTTGCTGCAGGCGCTTATTCAAATCCGGCAATATACCATAACGCAATTCGGCGACTCTGCCAAGATCAGCCTCGCGCTCTGCCGACTGCTCCAGCAGACGGGTTTCTTCTATTTTCTCCTTGATTTCCCGGATACCCTGAATCAGCTCTTTTTCTTGCAGCCAATGTTCTTGCAAGGTTGCCATGCTTGATTTAAGCGTGACCAATTCTTCTTCCATTTTTTCCAGCCGTTCTTGGCTGGCTTTATCTTTTTCCCTGGCCAGGGCCTGTTTTTCAATTTCCAACTGTCTGATCCGCCTATCAACTTCATCTATTTCCGTAGGCATGCTGTCAATTTCAATACGCAGGCGGGAAGCAGCCTCGTCTATCAGGTCGATAGCCTTATCAGGCAGAAAACGCTCAGAAATATAACGGTGGGACAGCATTGCCGCCGCCACCAGGGCGGTGTCTTTAATCCGCACTCCGTGGTGCACCTCATATTTCTCCTTGAGACCGCGCAGGATAGCGATACTATCCTCTACATTAGGTTCACCCACATAAACAGGTTGGAAACGACGTTCCAGGGCCGCATCCTTTTCTATATGTTTACGATATTCATCCAGGGTAGTAGCCCCCACACAACGCAGTTCCCCCCGCGCCAAAGCAGGTTTTAGCATGTTAGCCGCATCAACTGCCCCTTCCGCAGCCCCAGCGCCCACCAGGGTATGCAACTCATCAATAAAAAGGACAATTTCCCCCTGGGCTTCATTTATTTCTTTTAATACTGCCTTTAGCCGGTCCTCAAATTCACCGCGATATTTTGAACCTGCAATCATATCGCCAATATCTAAACCGAGCAAACGTTTGTTTTTTAAGCTTTCCGGAATATCACCGCTTACTATGCGTTGGGCCAGCCCTTCAACTATGGCTGTTTTGCCTACACCCGGTTCACCAATCAACACCGGGTTGTTTTTGGTACGCCGGGAGAGAACCTGAACCACCCTGCGGATCTCCTCGTCTCTGCCAATTACCGGATCCATCTTGCCTTTGCGGGCCAGATCGGTCAGGTCCCTGGTGTAGCGCGCCAGAGATTGGTATTTGTCCTCCGGGTTCTGATCAGTAACTCGCTGGGTGCCGCGGATTTCTACCAGGGTTTTGTAAACACGATCCTGGGTTACCCCATTCTCGCGTAGGATTCTCCCAACCTCTTCGTCCCTATTGGCAATCATACCCAATAAAATGTGCTCCGTGCTCAGGTATTCGTCCCTGAGTCTTTCAGCCTCTTTCCAGGCCTGGTCGACAATTTGAGAAAGACCCCGGGAAACATACATTCCACCTGCACCGCTCACCTTGGGCAGCCGGTCTATAGCAGATTGGACCTGGTTTGTCAGTTTTGCGATATCAATTTCTAGTTTTTTCAGAATTTGCCCAACCAGCCCCTCATCCTGCTTCAGTAGGCCTAGTAAAAGGTGTTCACCCTCCATTTGCTGGTTGCCGTGTTCGGACATTAGTTTTTGTGCATCTTCAAATGCTTCCTGTGTTTTTAAGGTTAATTTATCAAGCCTCACAAAATCCACTCCTCTCTATCCCAGGCTTAAATGTCCCGGCGGATTTAACTGTTATTGACCATCCTTGACCTTTAATACAATTATAAATTAGGGTTTAATTGGTGTCAATATCGTCCCCATTTATTTAGAAAAATTTAACCTTTATTTAATATATTCCCCCGATCTTACAAGGGTAGTCTTGGATTGATCAGGCTTTGCTGGAAATACCCAGTTAATACAAGCATACACTTTAATTAATAATAAAAAGGGAGGAAATTTATGAGGATGAGGATGTTTAATGCCGCCATAGCGGGGCTGCTTACCGGTTTTCTTTTGTATTTTTTAGCAGCACTGGCTCTACCGAAAACTGCCTTTTATGTTTTTATACCCGGCACTGTTTTGTTTGCCTACCTCTTTTACCATAATTCATGGTCGATTGGCCAGATATGGTCAAAGGCTTGCCTGATTGCCGCCGTCGAGTGTCTCGCTCTACCCCTTGCCTCCTGGATCCTGCCGCATATTTATGGGCAGGAGGCTGTTATGGCCGCTCAACTAGATGCCCAAAGGATCGGGGAATCCCTTGGTGCTGCCCTGGGTGGTGCCTTGATAAACCTGTTAACAAGTCACACCGGCATTTTAATTGGCATTCTTCTCCTGGTCATTGCTTACATTTCCATCAGGCCGGCTAGAAGGAGATGTTAGCCCATTTTTTATTTTATTTGCATTATTTTTTATTTCCATGAGCAAACTATTAAAGAAATTACAGCCAGTAACAAGGGTTTATATCACAAAAAAGGAGGTGGTAAGCCTGGTTTCCGGCAGTATCACAAGGTAATGTCCTGGGGTATACAAACGCTATTCTATTGATTTTGAAGTTAAACCCCCTAAAACTGCCTCCCGTTAGTCGGCGGGAAAATAGGATTTATTTAACCTTAGGGAACCAGGTAGGTTTATTAATGCAATTAACTGAAATGGAGTTACTCCAATTGGGGGAACAACTCAGGTGCGAGGCCCTGGCAATTAACAAAAACATGATGTATGCTCAGGAATCGACCGACCCAAAACTCCAGCAATTGTATACAAAAATTGCTGATAGACACAGGGGCCATTATGAAATTTTAATGAGAAATGCGCAAAATTTTGCCCAGCAGAGGCAATTCTAGGAGTTGAAAACAATGTTTGAAGACAAAGACCGTTTAACAGATAATCTACTCACCCAAAAACAACTTGCCGGTGGCTATAACCATGCCGCGCTTGAGGCTGCCAATAGCCAACTTCTTGATGCTTTTACCGGTATTTTAAGGGACGAACACCAGATCCAGCATGAAATATTCATGGAAATGAATAATCGTGGCTGGTATCAGCCTAAAACAGCGAACATGAACGACCTTAATCAGCATATAAATAGATGGCATCAGGAACTGCAAAGGGTGCAAAACACAGCCGCCGGGCGTGTAACACCCCAGCAAACCGTCCAGGGGAACATGCCCCAGTATAATTTCCAGCCCGGAATGACAATGCCCCAACAAACGAACATACCTCCAGCACAAAACACCATGTATCGACCACCGCAAAATCCCATGGCCTAAAACAGTAAATGGCGCCAGTATCAGATACTGGCGCCATTCGGCTCCAAAACAAACACATTGCCAATCAGTTACCCAACAAAACTGTTTACTCCTAAAAAACACCCCTTCACCCTGCTCCTTTACCTGATTTATATGGAATGAAAACCATTTAACCCGCATTTTGTACCATTAAACGAAAAATTCTTAATTATTTAAATAATTTAATATATTATGGTATCACTATTCTTATTAGTTGGTTGGATGACAGAATGCTTATTATTGAATTTTGGTGGAGGGGTAGCAAATGTCTAGAATGAAAACCCATGATGTGCAGTCTACACCGGGCGAAGAAATGGTTTTTGCCCCATCAGCAAGTTTTGCCGAAAAGTCCCTGATTAGCAGTGTGGATGAGTACAAAAAAATGTGGAAAAAATCCATAGAAAGACCCGATGAATTTTGGGGTGAAATGGCCGAAAATATTGATTGGTTTAAGAAATGGGACAAGGTTGAGGAATTTGACTTTAAAGATAATTTATTTATTAGATATTTTGATGGTGGAAGGTTAAACGCCTCCTACAACTGCCTTGATCGTCATCTAAAAGGTTGGCGCCGCAACAAAGCAGCCCTAATCTGGCAGGGGGAACCCCTGGAGGATAGCAAAACATATACCTACCTCCAACTGCACAGTGAGGTGTGCAAATTTGCCAATGTCTTAAAAGGGATGGGAGTAAAAAAGGGGGATCGTGTTAGTGTCTACCTGCCGATGATCCCCGAACT